>JAIXTO010000237.1 GCA_027483885.1 Rhizobiaceae bacterium | reverse complement strand
GAAGGCGAAGGCGAAGGCGAAGGCGAAGGCGAAGGCGAAGGCGAAGGCGAAGGCGAAGGCGAAGGCGAAGGCGAAGATAGCGCCTGATCTCTGATCCGCCGCAAGCGGTCATTCCCAGCAAAAACAAGTTGCGTGTAAATCAGATATCGAATCCTATCGCGGGATAGGGAGTATTTCGACTAGCCGACCGTGGTGGAGGGCTCGATTGCAGACGGACGACCTTCCCAGCTACCGCTTCACCGCCAAGGTCCAGAAGTATCGTGGTTCCTCGCAAAAGGTCGATATGGCCTACGTCATCAAGGACCGGGGCCTCTCGGTGACTCAAGGGCGGTCCATCAGGCTCGTCCCGTGGACGTCGCTTCGATTCCTGCATCTCCACGTCACGAGTGGGGTCGGCACCACTGGCTTTCCAGTCTACAGCGCGCGCCTGAGAACACTCTTTGTGTCAAGGGAAATCGCCTCCCTCGACTGGCCCGGAGAAACGGTCGTTGATCGATCCGCCGACTATGTTCGCTTCATGGAACAACTGATTCCGTTTGCGGCGGCACGGAACCCACCGATCCGCTTGCGATACGGCGGTGATCCCATGTTGGAAAAGGCGATTCCGGTGGTGCTGACCCTCTTCGTCGCCCCGTTCGTTTTCATCCCATTCATGTTCCTGAAGCTGCCACTCGGTGTTCTTGCAGCCCCTTGGAAGAAGTTCCTTACGAAGCTCGTGCCGTGGATTTTGAGCACAGGGCTCGGCGCGGCGTTGAACGCGCTCCCCTGGTCCAGCGGCAAACCGTTCGAGGCGCACGATCTGCCGGCAGCCGAACTTCCAATGAAATATCGAGAAGGTGCCGCCTACAAGAGCCATGTCGATCTTCACCAAGGGTGACGCACCAGCCCTCCATCGTTACTCGCGGGGACCTAGCGCTCGCGGCTTGTCTGGCACACAACGCCGTCTTTTGCCCGTTCAGACCCTGAAGCTGACCGGCCGTTAAGCATCCACCGACGATATTGAGCCGAAACAAGCGCACAGCAGCTTTGGGGGAAATTTCCAGTCTGCGTGAACGGCCAAAATGAGAGCGCGCAGCAATTCGCGCGGCTCCTTTGTTTCAGAACGCAAGGCTCATCTGCGTTTTGCCGAAACCGCCCCAACCTCCACACGCCTGAATGGAACCAATCCCCTCGGACCAGTTGCCTGAGAGATACCTCAAAGCGCGCTCGGCACGGTTTACCCGTCTGCCAGATCGCATCATATCGCAGGAGACAACATGCTGAAGTTCATCGGTGGCACCGTCGGAGTGATTTTTCTCATTGGCTTGATCGTGGTCGTCCTGCTTCTGAAGCTGATTTTTTGACAGGCTGCATATCGCTCGTTTTTACACGTAGCGAAGCCCATGACCGGCTGACGAAAGCCTGCCGGCACCGCGAGCCCAAAAATAAATCCCACCCCCATTATCCTCACCCCCCACACCCTCATCTACAATGCCCTCGTCTCGCAGCGGATACACCAGAAGGCGTTCTGGCGATGCGGGGCCGGCGCGGGGCATGAGGGGGTGACGCAAAACCTCATGCACCGGGTTCGCGGAAATTGGTCTCCCTCCGGCGACACGGGGGAAATGGCAGGCCCCGGACAGGTTTTGCCGTTTCATCTCCAGCAAGCGCGCCGGGCGTGTCTGTGCGGCACACAGGGGGCAGGATATTTTTGGGTTTCATCGCCCGCTGTTCGCTCCCGACTTATGGGAGTGCGGCGATGGCAAAAACCTAAAAAACTCCCGTCAGGCAGAGGGACCCCACGCGCGAGCAAAAACCGCTGAACGGGGCGCTGAAAGGTGTCACTTAACCTAAAATCATACGAGGCAGCTTTCAGCGCCCGGTCTGCACTTCCTTGAAAACACGGGTTTTCACGCCGCGTGGCAGCACGGCCATGGCTTTTCTGCGCATCATCGATCCGCATGCCCGGTCTTTGACAGAACTTGGAACGAAAGGCGCGCCGCAGCGCATGAAAACGCCCCTCTCTTCTTTCGAAGAAAGGGGCGCACGATAGGCTTAAACGCCATCCGGGGATGGCGATGTCGGCCGGGACAAAACCTCAGGCGCGCAAAATGCCGCCGGTCGATTTTTCAACGTTGGCAACGATCTTCTTCGTCAGCGCGTCAAAATCCTCGTCCGTCAGCGTCTTGTCGACGGGCTGGATCAGAACCTCGATGGCGATCGACTTCTTGTTCTCGCCAAGCGATGGGCCTTCGAACACGTCAAACACCGAAACGCCTGATACCAGCTTGCGGTCTGCGGTGGTCGCGGCCTTGATGAGGGTGCCGGCGTCCACCGTGCGGTCCACCACAAAGGCGAAATCGCGCTTCACCATCTGGAAGGGCGACAGTTCGAGCGCAGGTTTTGTGCGGGTCGCCTTCTTCTTCGGCTCCGGCATGGCATCGAGATAGACCTCGAAACCGCAGAGCGCGCCGGACACATCAAGGGCCGAAAGCGTGTTCGGGTGGAACTCGCCAAAATGGCCAAGCACCACTTTCGGGCCCATCTTGATCGTGCCGGAACGGCCGGGGTGATACCAGGCGGGGCCGCCCTGCTCCACCTGCACATTGCCCATGGGAAGGCCGCAGGCCTCGATCACGGCAAGCGCATCGGCCTTGGCGTCATAGACATCCACAGGTTTTCCGCCGCCCTTTGCCGCGTTCGACCAGGCTTTGCCGGCGCCGGCAAGCGAGGCCGTGCCGCGACGGATGCCGCCCGCCACGCGCCGCTGTGCCTCCGGTGTGTCGCCCTCATAGGTGCCGGACACTTCGAAGATCGCCACATCGCCAAAACCCTTGTCGGCATTGCGCTGGGCAGCCGTCAGAAGGCCGGGCAGCAGCGAGGGGCGCATGTCCGACATGTCGGCTGCAATCGGGTTTGCCAGTTTCAGCTGCGGCTTGCCGCCGCCAAACAGCTTTGCCTGATCTTCCGGAATGAACGACCAGGTGACGGCTTCCAGCATGCCGCGGGAGGCAAGTGCGCGTTTTGCCGTGCGGGTGCGGATCTGCAGCGTCGTCAGGATGCGGCTATTGACGGCACCCTGGTGTTCGAGCGGCTCGGGGCGGATCTGGTCCACACCGTGGATGCGCATGACCTCTTCCACGAGATCGGCCTTGCCATCCACATCCGGGCGCCAGGAGGGCACGGCAACAGTTGCCCGCGCCTCATCGCCCGAAACGATCTCGAAGCCGAGGGCGGTGAGGATCTTCTGGCTCTCCTCGACGGACACATTCAGCCCCGTCAGGCGCTTCACCTCGGAAAAGGGGAAGTCGACCACGCGGGCGTCATAACCCTTGTAGCCGGCAACCTTGGCCTTTGCCGCGGTGCCACCGCAGAGATCCAGCACCAGCTGCGTCGTGCGCTCCAGCCCCGGCATCATGTAGCTCGGGTCAACGCCGCGCTCGAACCGGTAACGGGCATCGGTGATGATGCCAAGCGACCGGCCGGATTTGGCGATGTTGATCGGGTCCCACAGCGCCGATTCAATCAGCACGTCGGTCGTGTTCTCATCGCAGCCGGAATGCTCGCCGCCCATGATGCCGCCGATGGATTCGACGCCATTGTCATCGGCAATCACCACATTGGCGGGCGAAAGCGTGTAGGTGCGCGTATCGAGCGCCAGAATTTCCTCGCCCTCGTTTGCCCGGCGCACCGTGAGGTTGCCGGCAACCTTTGCCGCATCAAACACATGCATCGGCCGGCCCTGGTCGAAGGTCATGTAATTGGTGATATCAACCAGCGCATTGATCGGGCGAAGGCCGATGGCCTTCAGGCGCGTCTGCATCCAGGCCGGGCTCGGGCCGTTCTTCACGCCGCGCACCAGCCGCAGCGCAAAACCGGGGCAGAGATTTTCGTCATCGAGATCGATCTTGACCTCGACGGGGGTCTCGCCGGAGACGGCAAAATCCGGCGCCTTCGGCTGTTTCAGCGTGCCAAGGCCAGACGCCGCCAGATCCCGCGCGATGCCGAAAATGCTGGTGCAATCGGGGCGGTTCGGCGTGAGGTTGATCTCGATCATCGGATCGTCAAGCCCGGCATACGTGGCAAAGGGCGTTCCGACAGGCGCATCCTCAGGCAAGTCGATAATGCCGTCATGGGCCTCGGACATGTTCAGCTCCTTTTCGGAGCACATCATGCCGTGGCTTTCGACACCGCGAATATTGCCGACGGCAAGCGTCACATCGAGACCTGGCACATAGGTGCCCGGCCGCGCCAGCGCACCGACGAGGCCTGCCCGCGCATTGGGCGCACCGCAGACAACCTGCACCGGTTTGTCGCCGCCTGCATCCACCATCAACACCTTCAGCCGGTCGGCGGACGGATGTTTTTCGGCCGAAAGAACCTTGGCGATCACAAACGGCTTATAGGCCGCCTTATCATCGACATCCTCGACTTCAAGGCCAATGGCCGTCAGGCGTTCGCAGATCTCATCGAGGGTCGCATCCGTTTCCAGATGATCCTTCAGCCAGGAGAGTGTGAATTTCATCGATCTATCTCCTCGTTTAAGCGCTCAGACCGCCGAACAGCGTCGGCATGTCGAGCGGGCGGAAACCGTAATGGCTCATCCAGCGCACGTCGGCGTTGAAGAAGTCGCGCAGGTCAGGCATGCCGTATTTCAGCATGGCGATGCGATCCAGCCCCATGCCCCAGGCAAAACCCTGGTATTCGTCGGGATCGAGCCCGCCGGCGCGCAGAACGTTCGGATGCACCATGCCGCAGCCGAGAATTTCCATCCAGTCGGTGCCTTCGCCGAACTTGACGATCGGGCCGGACGAGCGGTCGCACTGGATGTCCACCTCAAAGCTCGGCTCGGTGAAGGGGAAGAAGGACGGGCGAAAGCGCATGGTGACATTGTCCACCTCGAAGAAGGCCTTGCAGAATTCTTCGAGCACCCAGCGGATATTGCCGACATGGCTCTTCTTGTCGATGACGAGGCCTTCGACCTGATGGAACATCGGCGAATGGGTGGCGTCGCTGTCCTGGCGATAGGTCTTGCCGGGAATGACGATGCGGATCGGCGGCTTCTGGGTTTCCATGGTGCGCACCTGCACCGGCGAGGTATGGGTGCGCAGAACCTTGCGCTCGCCATTCTCATCCGGCTGGAAAAAGAAGGTGTCATGCATCTCGCGGGCGGGATGGCCTTCCGGGAAATTCAGCGCCGTGAAGTTGTAATAGTCGGTCTCGATGTCAGGGCCTTCCGCGATGGAAAATCCCATGTCGGCGAAGATGGCGGTGATCTCATCGACGATCTGGCTGATGGGATGGATGCGACCGCGCTCGGCCGGCGAGGAGCACACGGGCAGCGTCACGTCAAGCGTTTCGGCGGCAAGCCTTGCGTTGATCGCGGCCTCGCGCAAAACGGTCTTGCGGGCGGCAAGCGCCTCGGTCACTTCGGTCTTCAGCGCATTGATCGCGGCACCCCGGCTCTGGCGCTCTTCCGGCGTCATCGAACCGAGTGTCTTCAGAAGCTCGGAAACGGAGCCCTTCTTGCCAAGGGCTGCCACACGCACTGCCTCGATGGCCGGTTCGTCGGCGGCAGCGGCGATTTCGGCAAGAAGCGAGGTCTTCAGGTTTTCCAGATCGGACATGATGGTTTCCGTGTGAAGATCGGCAGGGTTTGGCAACCGCCTGCCGGAAGCGCGACGGCGAATAAAACATGAAAAACCCGCGCCAGCCCAGACCAGCGCGGGTTTCCCAAATCAGTGAAGCAATAAGCTTGGGAAGCGCTGGTTACTTGACCGCGCTTTCAAACTCGTTGGTGGTGCCGGCATCCTTGAGGTACTCGAGAGCCTTCTTGGAGGCTTCGACCAGCGCGCCGAAAGCGGCCGGCTCATGGATGGCCATGTCGGAGAGAACCTTGCGGTCCACTTCGATGCCAGCCTTGTTCAGGCCGTCAATGAAGCGGCCGTAGGTCAGGCCGAATTCGCGAACGGCAGCATTGATACGCTGGATCCAGAGAGCGCGGAAATTACGCTTCTTGACCTTGCGGTCGCGGGTGGCAAACTGGCGCGAACGATCCACAGCCGCCTTTGCGGCGCGGATGGTGTTCTTGCGGCGGCCGTAGAAGCCCTTGGCTGCCTTGAGGGTCTTGGTGTGCTTGGCGCGGGAAGTTACGCCACGTTTTACGCGTGCCATGTCATGATCTCCTTAACTGATCCAAAAAGCGAAAGGGTCTCAGAGACCGTTCGGCAGGTAGTTCTTGATGACCTTCTTGCCATCCGGTTCGGCCAGAACCATCGTACCGCGAGCGTTACGAATGAACTTGTTGGACCGCTTGATCATGCCGTGGCGCTTGCCGGCGGCAGCCGCAACGACCTTGCCGGTCGCCGTGATCTTGAACCGCTTCTTGGCAGCCGATTTCGTCTTCATCTTGGGCATTTTGCTACTCCATATCTTGTATCGAAACCCGCTGACGAAAGGCGGATTTCAAGCTATTCGAGAACGGCCACGGCATGCCCTGCCGGACCGTTCGGACGCGCGCTTATACCGACAGGCGGTTAAAAGCGCAATGGGGGAAGATGGGGTTTTAAGGGGCGCGGCGAACGAAAGGAACGCCCTTGCGTGCGGCCCGAAAAAGTGCCGGCCTCAACGAGGGGCCAGCACCATCATCATCTGGCGGCCTTCGAGCTTGGGCTCGGCTTCCACCTTGGCAATCGTTGCCGTGTCTTCCTTGACCTGAAGCAGAAGCTTCATGCCCAGTTCCTGGTGGGCCATTTCACGGCCACGGAAGCGAAGCGTGACGCGAACCTTGTCGCCATCTTCGAAGAAACGCAGGATCGCCTTCATCTTCACCTCATAATCATGGGTGTCGATGTTCGGGCGCATCTTGATTTCTTTGATTTCGACGATCTTCTGCTTCTTGCGCGCTTCGGCCGCCTTCTTCTGGTTGGCGTATTTCAGCTTGCCAAGATCGAGGATCTTGCACACCGGCGGATCATTGTTGGGCGAAATCTCGACCAGGTCGAGACCGGCCTCTTCCGCCATCTTGAGCGCCTGATCTGTCGGCACCGGGCCGAGGTTTTCGCCCTCTGCGTTGATCAGCTGAACGCGAGGTACGCGGATTTCCCGGTTGGAGCGCGGCCCGTCCTTGACTGGAGCGTCGGCTTTGAAAGGTCTGCGAATGGTCGTATTCTCCTCGAATTATTTCGAAATGCAGCGGCGTGCATCGGCGCCAGGCACGATTGCGGGTCAATGTCGTCAACGCTGCGGCGAAGTCAATAGCATAGTCTGCACAGGAAATCACCTGCTGTCGGCGTTTCGCGAATCTGTTTTATAGGCGCATCAATAGTATCGAGGAGAACGCCATGACAAACGACCCGCAGCCGGCCGAACTTTCGCACATCAAGGTAGGTCAGCCGGATGACGTGCGCTCGATTGCCATGCTTCACCGCAAGGCAGCTCAGGGAACCGATGGCCCCATGCTCGTCTGGCTCGGCGGCTATCGCTCCGACATGACAGGCACCAAGGCGCTGGAGATGGACCGGCAGGCCGCGGAACTTGGCCTTGCCGCACTTCGGCTCGATTATTCAGGCCATGGCCAGTCCGGCGGCGCGTTCCGGGAGGGCACGATCAGCCGCTGGCTGGAGGAAAGCCTTGCCGCGATTGCCGCCTTTCCGGCCCGCCAGGTGATCCTCGTCGGGTCGTCCATGGGCGGCTGGATTGCCCTGCGGACCGTTCAGGAACTGAAGCGCCACACTGACGCGCCCAAGGTCAGCGGCATGGTTCTGATTGCGCCGGCACCGGATTTTACCAGCGCGCTGATCGAGCTGGCGCTTGGCGATGCGGAACGACGCTCGCTGGAAGAACGCGGTTATTTCGAGGAACACTCCGAATACAGCCCCGAGCCGAACATTTTTACCCGTGCGCTGATCGAGGACGGGCGGCAAAACCGGGTGCTGACCGGCATTATCGAGACCGGTTGCCCGGTTCACATCCTGCAGGGCATGCAGGATGCCGATGTGCCTTACCGGCACGCGCTGACGCTGATCGAGCACCTGCCGGCAGACGACGTGGTGCTGACGCTGGTGCGCGACGGCGACCATCGTCTGTCGCGCCCCCAGGACATCGAGCGGATGCGCGCGGCCATCGCTGCCCTTGTCTGAAAAGGCGTTCAAAGAACGAGACCGGCGGCAGTTGAAACTGCCGCACGGCCACTCGTCCATAAGCTGCGACTGAAAAGCCGCAATCTTAACCATAAATGCAGAGCGCCGCTGTTAAGACTCTGTTCATAATTGACACTCCCGCCTCTCGGGCCTTAACCTTTTGTTAGGATTTAGAGGGACGGATCCATGATAAATGCCCTGAAGGCGCGGCACGTTGCGTTGCTGCTCATTGCGATGTTTGCGCCGGCGACTGCTGCGGTTCCGGCCCCGCAACCGACCTCGCATATGGTGACGGGCAACATCACCTCCCAACCCATCGGCCATTACGAATTCTGTCAGTTGCACAAGGATGAGTGCAACATTCGTTTTGCCTCCTCGCCCGCCCCAAAAGTCACCGAATACGGCTGGCAGGCGATCCACGAGGTCAACAGCTCGGTCAATTCCCGCATCACCGCACGCACCGACATGGAAGTTTATGGACGCGAGGAAGTCTGGGCCTACCCCGTCGATGCCGGCGACTGCGAAGATTACGTGCTGCAGAAGCGCAAGGAGCTGTCCGAGCGCGGCTTTTCGCTCGCCGACCTGCTGATCACCGTGGTGCGCAAGCCCGATGGCGAAGGCCATGCGGTTCTGACGGTGCGCACCTCCGAAGGCGATTTCATTCTGGACAATTTGAACGACGACGTAAAACTCTGGACCCAGACGCCCTACACCTACCTGAAGCGTCAGGCCTCGTTCAACACGGGCCGCTGGGTGACCATCGAGGATGGCCGCGAAATCGTGGTCGGCGCCGTCCGCTGATTGTTCGAGCCTGATACGACATGGCCGGCGTGATGCCGGCCATTTTCGTTTGCGGTGTTTTTGTTTTGGAGAGGCAGCTGAGGCCCGTCGCTGCTCACGCATGCCCGATCAGAATGCCAGCGGCAAGCACCAGGGAGCCGCCGAACACGACCTGGAAAACGGCGCGTAAAAAGGGCGTTTCCATGAAGCGGTTCTGGATGAAGGCAATCGCCCACAATTCGAAAAAGACGACGATGGCGGCAACGATCGTGGCGGTCCAGAAATGCGGAATGAGGTAGGGTAGCGCGTGGCCAAGGCCGCCGACGGCGGTCATGATACCCGAGGCCAGGCCACGCTTCAGCGGCGAGCCGCGCCCCGACAGCTTGCCGTCATCATGGGCAGCTTCCGTAAAGCCCATCGAAATACCGGCGCCGACGGACGCTGACAGGCCGATGAGGAAGGTCGACCAGGTATCGCCGGTGGCAAAGGCCGCCGCAAAGATCGGCGCAAGCGTGGACACCGATCCGTCCATAAGCCCGGCAAGACCGGGCTGCACATAGGTGAGGATGAACTGACGACGTTCGCCGGCGGTTTCTGCCTCACGCACCTCTTCCGGCGTGTGCTTATCGCCAAGCATATGGGCGATTTCGCCATGCCCCTGCTCGGCCAGCGCCAGATCCCCCAACAGCTGGCGGGTGGAGGCGTCGCTCACCCGCTTCATCGCTTGCGTATAAAACCGAAACGCCTGCGCCTCCATCAGTTCGGCCTGGGCGCGAATGGTGTCCAGCGACAGGTTTGTCATCAGCCAGTCGGGCCGACGCTGATAGAAGCCGCGCACATGCTCGCGGCGGATGAGCGGGATATCCTCGCCGAAACGCCGGCGGAACTGGCCGATCAGCATATTGCGGTGCGACTGTTCTACCTCCGCCATATCGCGAAACACCTTGGCTGATTCTGGCGCGCGCTCGGCAAGCGAAGCGGCATAGGACTGGTAGATCCGCGCATCCTCTTCTTCCGAGGAGATTGCGAGCGCCAGAATTTCGGCCTCGCTCAACGTCTCGAAGGCACGGCGTCCGCCGGCGCGAAGCATTTCAAACATGGTGGTGATCCTTTTTAGAATTATTCTAATCTTATTCCCCAATGCGAAAAATTCAAGCCCGGACGGCTGCAAAATCGAACATCCGCAGCGATGGAAGACGGCGAAATGATGCGCATGGAAACGGTTGCCGCCGCGCAATCTTTCGCCATTTTGCCTTGCGGGACCTGCAACAAAGTGGTTTAGGGGCGCAACCGCATGCAATTGTCCGCAATGTCATGAAATCAAAGGCGTTAAGTCCATGAACCGCAGATCCTTCTTTCGTCAGGCCGGCGTTGCCGGTGTCGGCGCCGCAGCCCTTGCCGCTCCCGCCATTGCGCAGGAAAGCCCCGAGATCACCTGGCGCCTGACCTCTTCCTTCCCGAAGAGCCTCGATGTGCTGTTCAATTCCTCGACAGAGATTGCAAAGAGCGTCTCGGAAGCGACGGACGGAAAATTCCAGATCCAGACCTTTGCGGCCGGCGAAATCGTGCCGCCGCTGCAGGCAGCCGATGCGGTTGCCGCCGGCACCGTAGAAATGGCTCATACCTGCGCCTATTATTACGTCGGCAAGGACCCGACCTTTGCACTCGGCACGGCCATCCCCTTCGGCCTTAATGCGCGTCTTGCCAATTCCTGGTTCACGGTCGGCGGCGGCACGGCGCTCATCAACGAATTCCTGGCCGGCCACAACCTCTATGCGCTTCCCGCCGGCAATACCGGCGCGCAGATGGGCGGCTGGTTCCGCAAGGAAATCAAGACCGTTGACGACCTGAAGGGCCTGAAGATGCGCATTGCAGGCCTTGCCGGCCAGGTGATGAGCAAGGTTGGCGTAACCCCGCAGCAGATTGCCGGCGGCGATGTTTATGCAGCGCTTGAAAAGGGCACGATCGACGCGACCGAATTCGTCGGCCCCTATGACGACCACAAGCTCGGCTTCTACAAGGTTGCGAAGTACTACTACTACCCGGCCTGGTGGGAAGGTGGCCCGACGGTTCACGCCTTCTTCAACCTCGAAAAATTCAATGCTCTGCCGAAGCGTTACCAGCGTGTGCTGACCGATGCCTGCGCGCGCGCAAACGCCCTGATGCTGGAAAGCTACGATGCGCTGAACGCCAAGGCGCTGCGCCAGCTGGTGGCGGAAGGTGCCGTGCTGAAGCCGTTCAGCCAGGACATTCTTGATGTCTGCTACAAGGCAGCGCAGGAAACCTATGCCGAAATCTCCGCCAAGAACCCGGCCTTCAAGAAGATCTACGACAGCCAGCAGGCGTTCAAGAAGGACGGTTATCTCTGGCTGCAGATTGCCGACTACAGCTTCGACACCTTCATGATGATCCAGCAGCGCAACGGCAATCTTTAAAAAAATCCGAGCTTTGGAATGTTCAAACGGCGGCCACAGCAATGTGCGCCGCCGTTCGTTTTTCGGAGCACGCACGGGTTGTCGGCAGTGCAGCGGAACGTTTTTCTGCCGAGAGGGCCGACACGAACAAGGCCCCGCGTCATGCAGAGCCTTGCCGTTGAACAATCAATTCTTCTAGGCCCAAGGGCGCAAGCCTGGGCAGGTGAGGATCAGTTGCTGCCGTTGTTCGGCCGCGCCTTGGACCCGACCCGGTCATTGCCGCTGGCGGTTTTTCCATCCGGCTCCTGCCCGTAATAGGTGCCGCCGAGATGGCCGCCGGAACTGGTATTTTCCACCTGTGCCTTGGCACGTTCCTGCTGGGCCTTGATATCGGTCTTGGTCATGTTCGCCTCCATTGTTTTCGGGAGTTGAATGAGACTAACCACGACAGGCTGGCCCAGGTTCCGCAATTTTTCCAGAAGCGGCTGTTAGCCTTGCCCGATCCGCTTATAAAACAGCGTGGTTCCGCAGAAACCGCCTTGCGGCCAGAGCGCATAATCCGGAATGACGCCGACGCGCTGCCAGTCGAAACGCGGATAGATCGCTTCCGCGTCGCTTCCGGTTGCGGTGTCGAGCACAAGCAGGGAGCGGCCGCGCCGGGCAGCCTCCTCTTCCACCGCCTCCATCAGCTTGCGCGACAGCCCAAGGCCGCGTGCATCGCGATGCACCAGAAGCTTCATCAGGTCGCCGCGATGTGGCTGATTGGGTTTTGAGGCAAGGCCCACCTGCACCGTGGCCACCACCCGGCCCTCCACCTCGCCGATGGCAAGGATCGTCTGTCCCAAGCGCACGGCGTCCACCACGCCGCGCCAGTAATCACGCCCGTCCTGCGGCTGGAACGGCAGCATGAAGCCGAGCGAAGCGCCGCCATTGATGCAATCGGACAGAACCTCGCAGAGGTCGTCCAGCGCGTGCTCTGCGGTTTCGGCGTCGGCAATGCGGATCGTGGTCATCGATGAAATCTCTTTGTTGTGAAGGTTTTAGCGGCTGGAATTTGGCCCGCGATCAAGAATGACAGCGTAGCGGGCGGGCTCGTCCGACGGGTTGAAGAAGGCAAAGGCATCGCCGATATCCATGAACAGGCAATCGCCCGGATGGAGCCGGTGTGTTTCCTGCTCCAGCTCCATGTCGAGCACGCCGGCAAACAGCCAGACATGCTGCGTCATGAGCCGGCTTTCCGGGCGCGGCGGAAAACTGACGCGGGCACCGGGCGGAAATTCCACCTCGACGATATCGACACGCGACGGCGTTCCGGGCGGCGACACCGAACGGCGCAGATAACCGGTTGTCGGATCGCGCCAGAGGCGTTGCGCCGCGCGGCGGGAGAGCGGCGAGCGATCCGGCGCATCGGGCGCAAAAAAAGCCGAGAGGGACAGGCCCAGCGCCTCGCAAAGCCGCGCCAGCAGGGCCGCCGTCGGGCTCGCCTCCCCCCGCTCGATGCGCGAAATCATCGCGCGGCTGACGCCGGCAGCACTGGCGAGCTGATCCAGCGTAAAGTTCTGGCCAAATCGCAGCGCTTTCAACCGCTCGCCGATGGCACCCTCGAATTCCTGATCGGTCTTTTCCATGGGCCAATCCTGCATTTCTCTTATAGTGGAGTCAATAGTCCTTATAGTGGATATTTGCTCTTGCCGGTGAAGAGCGGGCGGCCGACGTTTTCGCGATAGCCAGCACCCCGCTCCTCTCGCTAGACTGCGACCAAGCTCCCGGATCTGTGCGCCCCGTCGTGCGGTCTCGTCGCGCGCCTGCTCATGGAGTTTTTATGCACGACAAGCCCGCCTCCGACACAACATCACCGCTCTCGATTGCCAGCATCGTTCTGTCGATGACGACGGCCTCCGTCGGAAGCGGGCTGATGTTCGCCTACAGCCCCTTCATGCTGGCCCGTTCGGAAGCGGCCAGCTGGGCGCCTGGGGCTGCCGTCACCGCGGTTGCCTTCGGCGGACTGGTTGGCTGCGTCGTCACCGGCCCGCTGATCCGCCGCGTTGGACATGCGCGGCTGTTTGCCTGCTCGATGGCGATCGTCATCATCGCCGCCGTCATCATCGCGTCGGGCCTTTCGGTCGGTTGGTGGATATTGGCGCGCGGGCTTTATGGGGCCGCCGCCAACTGCAATTTCATTATCGCCCAGAGCTGGCTGAACCATGCCGCCTCCAATGCCTGGCGCGGACGGGCCATGTCCTTCTTTTACATGGCCTATGTGCTGGGGCTTGGCTGCGGCGCCTGGCTGTTTGGCCAGATTTCCACCATCGGCAACCTGACGCCGCTGCTGACGGTGCTGTTTACAGCACTTGCCATCCTGCCGATCGGACTGACCCGCCTGCCCAATCCGCCGGCGCCGGCCCGCGTCAATGTCGATCTTCGCATGGCCTGGCGCATTTCGCCGGTCGGCCTCATCGGTGTGCTGGCGTCCGGGGGGCTCTCCATGGTGGTGCAGGGTTTCGTTCCGATCTATGCCGCCCTCAACAATGTGTCGCAGACGCAGGTGGCGCTGCTGATGTTCGTCATGCAGACCGGGCTTCTCTTCGTGCAATATCCGCTCGGCATTCTCTCCGACATCATCGACCGGCGCCGTGTGCTTCTGATCACCTGTGTGATCATCGTCTGTGCCGCGATTGCCGCCCTTTTTGCCTCCTTTGCCCAGATGCTGGTGCTGATGATCGTGTTTCTGGTGTTCGGCGGCGCCATCGAAACGATCTATTCCATCGCCAACGCCCATTCCAACGACCGGGCCGATCCGGAAGATTACGTGCCGCTGTCGAGCACGTTGCTGGTGGCCTGGTCGGCAGCGGCAACCGTCGTGCCGCTCGCCGTCACGGCGCTGACGCCCGCGCTTGGCCAAAAAACCTTCATTCTGGCGGCCATGCTGGTCGCGGCAGTCTATGGTGTCTTCGTGCTCTGGCGCCTCAACGAGCGCGATCCGGTGCCCTCCACCGAGCGCGAGAATTTCGAACTGCGCAGCGCGCAGGTGCCGAATGCGGCCACGATGACCGATCCGGATGCCGGCGTAACCGGACCATGAGCACCGCCGACAGCTAACGTGCCCGGTGCGTTTTCTCATCAATAGCCTCAGAATCTGCCGCTCAGCCGGTGTTTTCGCGCGCCATGGCTTATTTTCCCGCTAGGCGATGAAACGGGCCGCTGCTATATGCGCGACCATGAGCACCGATCGCACACCCTTAAGCCATATCCGCAATTTCTCCATCGTCGCCCATATCGACCATGGCAAATCCACGCTGGCCGACCGCCTGATCCAATCGACCGGCGGTCTTGCCGAGCGCGACATGTCGGAACAGGTTCTCGATTCGATGGATATCGAGCGCGAGCGCGGCATCACCATCAAGGCCCAGACGGTGCGTCTGCACTACAAGGCCAACAATGGTGAGACCTATGTGCTGAACCTCATCGACACGCCCGGCCATGTCGACTTTGCCTATGAAGTCTCGCGGTCGCTGTCTGCATGCGAAGGTTCGCTTCTGGTGGTCGATGCCAGCCAAGGCGTGGAAGCCCAGACGCTCGCAAACGTCTATCAGGCCATCGACAACAATCACGAGATCGTCACGGTCCTGAACAAGGTCGATCTGCCGGCCGCAGAACCCGAGCGCATTAAGGAACAGATCGAGGAAGTCATCGGCATCGATGCCTCCGAAGCCGTCCTCATCTCGGCAAAGACCGGCCTTGGCATTCCCGATGTTCTCGAAGCCATCGTCCACAAGCTGCCCGCGCCGAAGAGCGAGATCGGCGAAAAGGGCCCCCTGAAGGCGCTGCTCGTCGATAGCTGGTACGACACCTATCTCGGCGTCATGGTTCTGGTGCGCGTGCTCGATGGTGTCCTGACCAAGGGCCAGGTGATCCGCATGATGGGCACCGACGCCAAATACAACGTGGAACGCGTTGGCGTGCTCACGCCGAAAATGCTCGCCGTGGATAGCCTCGGGCCCGGCGAAATCGGTTTCTTCACCGGTTCGATCAAGGAAGTGGCCGATACCCGCGTCGGCGATACCATTACCGAAGACAAACGCCCGACCGCCACCATGCTGCCGGGCTTCAAGCCGGCGCAGCCTGTGGTGTTCTGCGGCCTCTTCCCGGTCGATGCGGCCGATTTCGAGGACCTGCGCGCTGCCATGGGCAAGCTGCGCCTCAACGACGCCTCCTTCTCCTTCGAAATGGAATCGTCCGCCGCCCTCGGCTTCGGTTTCCGCTGCGGCTTCCTCGGCCTGCTGCATCTGGAAATCATCCAGGAACGACTGGAGCGCGAATTCGATCTCGACCTGATCGCAACGGCGCCTTCGGTCGTCTACCACCTGTCGATGACCGACGGTTCGACGCGCGAGCTGCACAACCCGGCGGACATGCCTGACGTCGTGAAGATTTCCGAGATCGAGGAACCCTGGATTAAGGCGACGATCCTGACCCCGGACGATTATCTCGGCGGCATCCTGAAACTCTGCCAGGATCGCCGCGGCATCCAGACCGAACTCACCTATGTCGGCAAGCGCGCCATGCTCTCCTACGAGCTGCCGCTCAACGAAGTGGTGTTCGATTTCTACGACCGCCTGAAGTCGATCTCCAAGGGCTATGCCT
>JAIXTO010000101.1 GCA_027483885.1 Rhizobiaceae bacterium | reverse complement strand
GACGGCGCTCGGCCATACCGTCACCCTGCACGCCCCCGATGCCAGGGGAACCGGCTTTTTCCGCGCGCCCGCCTGCCGCACGGCCTGTTTTCCCGTATCGCCTGCCCTCTCGGACATGACAGCAATGGTCGAGCAGCGCATTGCCGACTACGTCAGCCACTTCGAACCGGCAAAACATCGCGCTTTCGATGTCTTCCACGCCCATGACGGAATTTCCGGCAATGCGCTGGCAACGCTCAAAGACCGGGGTCTGATTTCCGGCTTCGTCCGCACCGTCCATCATATCGATCAGTTCGAAGACCCCCGCCTGATGGCCCTTCAGGACCGCTCGATCCGTGAAGCCGATGCCTTCCTTGCCGTCAGCAGCCTGTGGCAGGCCGCCTTGCGCGAAAGCTATGGTGTAGAAGCCACCGTCGTCGGCAATGGCGTGGATACCACACGATTTGCCCCCGCCTGGAGCGGCGAGCAGACGGCGCTGCGAGACCGGCTCGGTCTCCATGCCGGCCCGGTTTTTCTGAGCATCGGCGGCATCGAGGCGCGCAAGAACACGCTCGGCATTCTCGATGCCTTCCGGCAGCTGCGGGCCGTGAAGCCGGATGCGCAACTGGTCATCGCCGGCGGCGTGTCGCTGCTCGATCACCGGGATTATCACGAAGAGTTCCAGTCCCATTTGCGGGCGCTGCGCGCCGACGCCGCCGCCGTCCATATCATCGGCGCAGTGTCCGATGACGACATGCCGAACCTCTACCGTCTCGCCGACGCGCTGGTTTTCCCCTCGCTGAAAGAGGGTTTCGGCCTCGTCGTGCTGGAGGCAATGGCCTCAGGCGTTCCCGCCATCGTGCCCTCGATTGCGCCGTTTACCGAATATCTTGGCCGCGACGACGCCCTCTGGTGCGATCCCCGTCACTCCGCCTCGATTGCCGAAGCCATGGCGCTCACGCTGATGCCGGAAATCCGCGCCCACGTCATTCCGCGCGGGCTGGAAGTCGCCGGCCGCTTTCCCTGGCGTCGTGTCGCCGAGGCTCATCTGTCCACCTATGCACCCTCAAAGGAGGCAATCCATGCCTGAGATGCGCTTTGTCATCACCTGGCCCGATGGCGAGGAAGAGACCTGTTATTCCCCCTCGCTGATCATCCGCGATTTCTTCACCGAGGGCGAAAGCTATCCGGTGGCGGATTTTGTCGAGCGCAGCCGACAGGCGCTGACCATCGCCAGTGACCGGGTCGCCGCAAAATACGGTTTTGCCTGTTCTGCCGCAAACGACCAGCTCGCCCGCATCGAAACGGCAGCAACCCCCTTTCTCGATCAAACGGATGCCCGCGTCCGCTGCGAGACCTTCATCCTGTGAAAGGCCATCCAATGACTAAATCTCTGAAATCCCATTACAGCGCCGTCGTGGTGGGGGGTGGGCAGGCTGGCCTTTCCGCCAGCCATTACCTTAAAAAACAAGGGCTTGACCATGTCGTCTTCGAAAAGAAGACCGTCGCCCACAAATGGCAGAACGAGCGCTGGGATGCCTTTTGCCTGGTCACGCCGAACTGGCAGTGCCAGCTGCCCGACCATCCTTATGACGGCGCCGATCCCCACGGTTTCATGGTGAAGAACGAGATCGTCGCCTATGTCGACCGTTTTATCAAAAAGGTCGATGCACCGGTTTTCGAAGGCACCAGCGTTACCGCGCTGGAAAAGGTCGGCGATGTCTTCCGCATCGAATGCTCTGCCGGAACCGTCACGGCCGATAGCGTCATTCTCGCCACCAGCCTCTACAGCCGGCCCTTTGTACCGCGCGCCGCAGAGCGTCTTCCCGACAGCGTGGTCCAGATCCACACCGCCGACTACCGCAACCCGTCGCAATTGCCGCCGGGCGGCGTCATCGTCGTCGGCTCCGGCCAGTCCGGCTGCCAGATCGCCGAAGACCTGCATCTGGCCGGCCGCAAGGTGCATATGGTCACCGGCAATGCCCCGCGCTGCGCCCGTTTTTACCGGGGCCGCGATGTCGTCGACTGGCTGGCCGACATCGGCCAATACGAAATCACCATCGCCCATGACGGCATGGCGAAAAAGAAACACGACACCAACCATTATCTCACCGGCCGCGATGGCGGGCGCGACATCGATCTTCGAAAATTCGCGGTTGAGGGCATGGCGCTTTATGGCCGCATGGTGGGCGTTGCCGGTGGAAAAATGCTGTTTGAGCCCAATCTCAAAAGCAATCTCGATGGCGCCGACCGCGTCTATAACGGCATCAATGCCCTCATCGATCGCCATATCACGGAAAAAGGCATCGATGCCCCCGCCGGCAGCCCTTATGTGCCGCTCTGGGAACCAGAGGGAGAGACGACGGAGCTGGATCTGGAAGCGGAAGGTGTCACCTCCGTCATCTGGGCCACGGGCTTTACGCCCGACTGGTCCTATGTCGGCCTGCCCATCTTCGATGGCACCGGTTATCCCGTCCAGCGCCGCGGCGTCACCGGCATAGACGGGGTCTACGTGCTCGGCCTGCCCTGGCTCTGGACCTGGGGCTCCGGCCGCTTTCTCGCGGTTGGCAAGGATGCCGAATACGTCGTGGATCATCTGGCAACCCGCCTGCAGCAGGCCCGGCAGCCGCTGAAACACGCAGCGAACGGATAAGCGATGAACCTTGCCGTCCGCACCGCCTGCGAATTCCCTGAACCCTCGAGCCGCGATCTCATGGACCGCGCGCTCGAGCCTCACCTGCTGGTCGGAATGCCGCATCTCACACCCCACGGCCTGTCGGAGACATGGGCGATGAAGGAACTGGGGCATCGCCACTGGCTGATGCTGGCGCGCCATCTCGGCATGGACAATGCCGATTTCCGCACCGCCGATGGAGAGGAGGCCTATGCGGCCATCTGCGCCACGTCGCTGTCTGAAGCGCGGCTGGACTGCGTCCGGGCAAACTCCGTCCTCACCATCCGTTCAGAACTGTCGACTGTCTCGCGCACCCAGACCGCGACGACCCACGACCTTTTCTGCGAAGGCCACAAGATCGGGCGGGTGGAATTGGTCTCAGCCTTTGTTCACCGGGGCGTGGAAGGTCGCAATCATTCTCTTGCCCGGACCGCCGTGGAAACGCCAAAGGCACCACCCTATACCTTCAGCCAGCTGGCAAAGACGGCCGCAGACATTCGCAATTTAAGGATTGCGACCCATTGGGGCCTTCCCGTCAAGGCCACGGGGCCTGTGCGCTCATTCCGCTTCGATCCCGCGACGTCCCAGGAGTTCAACGGCGCCGCCCTTTTCTATTTTGCAGAATTTCAGGCCCTCGCAGATCGCGCCCTGGACGCTTGGTTCCCTCACCGAGACGCGCTGAAAAGGCGGGATGTCTTTTTTCTCGGCAATATCGAAAGAGGCGAAAGCCTGGTTTTCGAGTTGGCCGAAGCTTCCGGCCATAGCGGTGCCCTTCAAGGGCAAATCAGACGGCAATCCGGAGATCTCATCGCAAAAATGTTCATGTCCTTCCAAGACCCGCTCTAAGGACCAGGTTGCAGATCATAGCGAGCCCGAACAGAACAGGACGCTTTCGAGGAAGACGAAAGCCACCTTCGCCCTTAAGGGGCCGACGCTGCCCTATTGCTCCGTGATCAGCGCCTTCATCGAACGTCAGACCGATCGATCATTTTTTGACCAAATGGTCAGCTTTTGATCTGCTCTCACCGGAGTATTTTGCCACGATTTAGAAGAAGAACAATAATATCATATGGATAACTTGATGGCATGGACCTTGCTTTAATTTATGCGGTGCAAAAACTGCCATCAGGGGAACGTCATGACCAACAAGCCTCAGTTGCCAAAAGACACGTCGTCACAGTCACACCAGATCTCGCGTCGCTCGCTTTTGGGAAGTGTCGCCGCAGGGGCGGCAACCGCAAGTTTCGGAAATTTCACCATATTCTCTCGCCAGGCCCATGCGGCTGAACCGCTCCGCGTACTTTGCTGGCCGGGTTACGAAGAGAAAGACGTGATCGCCGAGTTCGAGGATCTCCACAAGACAAAGGTAGAGTTCAAGATCTATATCGGCGGCGAGCAGATGCTGCAGTTCTTCGCCCAGACCGCGCCCGGCACTTTCGACGCGATCATTTCTGATGCCGAATATGTCCAGAAGCTGAAGGCGAACAAGGCAATCGAGGCCTACAAGACCGACGGCTTTGCAGAGCTTGCCAACTACCACCCGAAATTCCGCGATTTTGCCCCCACCAAGGGAGAGACGGCCGGCACGGTCTATGGCATTCCGACGCGTTTCTCGTTCTACGGCATTTCCTACAATACCGACGAGATGTCGGCTGAGCAGGCTCAGGACTGGAACTCGCTGCTGGACAAGAAATATGCCGGCAAGATCGGCATGTTCGACTGGTACCTGCCGAACCTCGGCAATGCGAGCCTTGCGGTCAATCCGGGCAACCAGACGCCTTACGCGATCAACGACGATCAGTTGAAGAAGGTCAAGGAGTTCCTGACCAAGCTTCGCCCCCAGATCGGCATGTTCGGCTCCTCCAACCAGCCGATCGCACAGGCGATGCTCGCCGGCGACATTTTTGCCTCGCCGACCGGCGACCTGGATATCGACCTGAAGCTTGCCGGCTACGACAACTTCTCCTCCACCATTCCCAAGCAGGGCGGCATACGCTGGCAGGAAGTCGCCTGCGTATGCTCGGCTTCGAAGAACAAGGATCTGGCCATGGAATGGGTCAAGTACATGACCTCGCCAAAAGTCCAGTCGAAGCTCGTCTATACCAAGGCGTTCAAGGCGCGCGGCCCGAACATGAAGATCGTCGATTATTGGGACGACGACCAGAAGAAGCTTCTCTCCTATGTTCCGGACCCCGCCAACCCCGGCAAGATGCTGGTCGAGACGCTGATCGACCGCTCCATGCCGCGCGGCCTGCCGGCCAACCAGCCGGAACAGGCATGGATCGACATGTTCAACGAGTTCAAGACGGCCTGATCGGTCTTTTGCCGAGTTCCAGCGTCCCGCACAGCGCGGGACGCCATCTCCTCGTTTCCGGGACGTTCCATGACATCTGCCGCACCTTCACCTCATGATCTCGAACTCCTGTCGATCACCAAGAACTTCGATAGCTTCACGGCCGTCGACAGCATCAATCTCAAGGTCGGCCGCGGTGAATTCGTGGCCATCATGGGACCTTCCGGCTGCGGCAAGACGACTCTTCTGCGCATTCTTGCCGGCCTCGAGACCGCCTCATCCGGTCAACTTTATATCCGTGGCAAGGATGTCTCGGATGTCCCCGTCAATTTGCGCTCAACGCGGCTCGTCTGGCAAAATTACGCGCTCTTTCCGCATCTCGACGTCGCCGGCAATATAGCCTTCGGCCTGACTTTGAAGGCGCACGACAAGGCAATCGTCGCCGGCAAGGTGAAGGCCATGGCCGACCTTGTCGGCCTTTCCGATCTCATGGGCCGTAAGATCAGCCAGCTTTCCGGCGGCCAGAAGCAACGTGTGGCGCTGGCCCGGGCGCTGGTGACCGAGCCGGACATCCTGCTGCTCGACGAACCGCTTTCCGCGCTCGACGCCCACCTGAGAATCCGCATGCAGGGTGAGCTACGCCGCATCCAGAAGCAGCTCGGCATGGCCTTCATCTATGTCACCCACAATCAGGTCGAAGCCTTTTCGATGGCCGACCGCGTGGTGGTGATGAACAAGGGTCACATCGAGCAGATCGATGCACCTGAAGACATGTATGCCCGGCCGAAGACGGAATTCGTTGCCCGCTTCGTCGGCACAAATAATCTGTTTCCCGGCCGCATCCAGGAAATCGGACACGGCAAGGCCATCGTCCATTGTGCCCATGGCCAGGTCCAGGTTTCTACCGATGATCCGCCGCCGGTCGGCACCGGCGTCTTCGTTGTGGTCCAGGCCGACAAGCTCAAGCCAGCGCCGACAGGGGTCGCCGGTGAAAACCGGCTGGAAGCCACAGTGCGCGGCCGCGAGTATGCCGGATCACACAACATCTACCTTCTCGATCTCGTGGACGGGACCGAAGTGAAGATGACGCTGCCGCAGGTCCTGCCGCTCGAAATCAACCAGCCGACAACCATCTGGTTCTCGCCGGCACATGCTGCACTGATCCGGGGGGCCGCATGACGACAGTCGAGACATCCGCCACAAAGCCCATGAGAACGCCAAATGACAGCCCGCTCAAGATCTGGTTCCTGGCGCCGCTGGCCATCTGGCTCACGGTTTTTTTCCTGCTGCCGCTGATCTTCCTGCTTTGGATTGGCTTCTGGCGCGTCGAAAATTTTCAGTCCGTTCCGGATTTTTCGCTGGGTAACTACGCGGACATTTTCGCGAGCTTCTTCTCGAAATCGCGTTACGGGCTGGCGCTGATCCAGTCACTCTGGGTGGCGATCACCACCGCATTCTTTGCGACCATCCTGTCCTATATGGTGGCGCTGTCGATCGCCTTTGCCGTGCCGGCTCGCTGGCAGCGGCTGGCGCTGCTGATTGCGATAGCGCCCTTCTGGTCAAGTTATGTGTTGCGGCTCTACTCCTGGCAGACGATCCTTTCCCGCAACGGCGTCATCAACTCGGTGCTGAAACAGTTCGGGCTTGCCGACTACCGGATCGACCTCATCTATACCCAGATTGCAACCCGCATCGGCCTCATCCACTATCTGGCGCCGATCCTCATTGTCATCCTCTATGTCAGCATCCTTGCCATCGACCGGGTGCTGATCGAGGCGGCGCGCGAGCTTGGCTGCACACGCTGGCAGGCCTTTACCCGGGTCATCCTGCCATTGTCGCGTTTTGGGCTGATGACGGCCGCAAGCTTTGCCATTATCGTCTCGCTGGGCGATGCGCTTTCCGGCAATCTGCTCGGCGGCGGCGCCGGCACCTCGATCATCGGCAAGCTGCCGACCTATGCCTCGATGATCATGTCGGATTATTCAAGCTCCACCAATCTGCCGCGCACCTCGGCGCTGGCAACCATCCTGATCGTCGTCATGGTTCTGGCGCTCGCTGCCGGTTTCGTGGCCGCGGATCGGGCAAGGCGCAGGACAAGCTGATGGCCACAGTCTCCAAAGGCAATCCGTGGATTTTTTTCGGGCGTCTGTGGCTCGGCATCGCCTATGCCTTCATGTTCCTGCCGCTCGCGGTCCTGGTGCTTTTCTCCTTCCAGAAGAACCGCTTTCCCGGCTTTCCGCTGCAGGGTTTCACGCTGCAATGGTATGACAAGCTATTTTCCGATGGCACGCTCCTGAATGCGCTCGGCAATACGATGATCGTTTCGCCGGCAGCCGCAACCGTGGCGACGGCGATCGCGTTCTTCGCAGCTTACGCCTTCAACCGCTTCACCTTCCGCGGCAAGACAACCTTTCTGGCGCTGGTGACGCTGCCGATCCTGATCCCGCCGCTCATTCTGGGCGTTGGTTTCCTCGGGCTCCTCGCCCGTATTCACCTCTCGGGCACGCTGTTTGCCGTCTTCCTCACCCATGTCGTTCTGATCACAGCGCCGGCGCTCGCCATTATCCAGTTGCGTCTGGCGCAGATGCCAGCTTCGCTGGAGGAAGCGGCCTGGGATCTTGGGGCGACCGAATGGCAGACCGTCGTGAAAGTCGTGCTGCCCTTTGCCATGCCCGGCATATTCGGCGCCTGGTTGCTCGCCTTCACCTTTTCCTTCGACGAATTCATCATCGCCTGGTTCGTTTCGGGCTTTCAGCCGACCTTGCCCGTCGCGATCTATTCGGTTCTCGTCGCCGCCATCGATCCATCGCTCAATGCCATCGGCACCATCGTTTTCGGCATTTCCTGCCTCGTTCTCATCGGCCTCGAACTGGTCTTGCTGCCGCTCCTGATCGGCAAGCCGGAAAAACAATCATAGAGTATGCCATGCACCTGCTTTTCCGGAACGCCACCCTGCTTGCCATGGACAAGATCCATGGCGCCACACCGTTCACCGGCGATCTTCTTGTCGAAGGCGACCGGATTTCGGCGATCGGCGCGGATCTTCCCCTGCCCGCCGATACGCGTGTGATCGATGCGTCCGGCAAGCTCGTCATGCCCGGACTCGTCAACGCCCACCTGCATTCCTCGGAAACCTTCTTCAAGGGGCGTTATCAGGGCACGCCCCTTGAGATCTGGATGCTCTACTCCTATCCGATCCTGATGAAGGGACCGATCCCGGAACGCCTGCTCTACCTGCGCAGCCTGCTGACGGCGATGGAATCCCTGAAATCCGGCGTGACGACGCTGGTCGACGATTTCTTCGATCCGCCCGGCTTCGATCTTCGTCGCCTCAAGCGCGTCTACGATGCCTATGACGATGCGGGCATCCGCGCCAACGTCTCCCATTGCGTGATCGACAAACATGTCTTCGATACGATGCCCTATCTCAGGGAGATCATGCCGGCCGCCCTGCAAGCCGAAGTCGAAGGCCCCTCGATCACCACGGCCGACTACATGGCCTATTGCAAGGACGTCTTTGCCTCAGAGCACGGTCGCGCCGCGCGGCTCGGTTTCATGGTCTCGGCTTCCGCACCGCAGCGCTGCTCGGTGGAGATGATGCAGGCATGCGTCACGTTGGCTGAGGATAGAGGTGTGCCCTATCACACCCATGTGCTGGAGACGAAGACACAGGCGGTGACCGGCCCCGAATTCTACGGCAAGAGCCTCATCCGCTATATGCATGACCTTGGGTTGCTGACGCCGAACACCACCATCGCCCACTCTATCTGGGTCAGCGATGACGACATGGCGCTGATGGGGGCTGCCGGTTGTTCGGTTGCCCACAATGCCGTCTCCAACCTGAAGCTCGGCTCCGGCATCGCGCCGATCCGTCGCCTGCTTGATGCCGGCGTCCATGTGGGCCTTGGCACGGACGGGCTTTCCAGCAACGACACCGCCCGGATCTTTGACGTGATGCGGTTCGCGGCATTGCTCCACGATGTGGCAGGTCCAGAGACCGACGGCTGGATGAAGGCGGCAGAAGTGCTGCGTGCCGCAACGATAGAGGGCGCGCGCACCGCGATGCTTGACGCGGTTACGGGCTCGCTGGAAATCGGCAAGCGCGCCGATCTCATCATGCTGGACATCTCCGGCTACGACTACATGCCGATGAACCGGCTCGACCATCACCTTGTCTATTGCGAGAACGGCTCGAACATCAAAATGGTCGTGGTCAATGGCGAGATCGTCGTGGAGGACGCCAAGCTGCTGACCGTCGATGAAAAGGCCGTTTTTGCCGAGCTGCGCGAACTCCTGCCCGCCTATATGTCCGAACACGCCGAACTCGAAAGGCTGAATGCCCGGTTCGAGCCCTATATGCGCGAAATGTATCGTCGCGCGACGATCATGGACATCGGCATGAACCGCTATCAGGGTGACCTGCCGCTCTGGCGCGGCGCCAATCATTGAGGATGCCGGCATGAGCCTCTTTCTTCCGGCACAGGTCATCCGTGCCAAGCGCAATCACGAAACTCTGTCCGATAAGGATATCCGCCGCTTCGTCGAGGGCATCGGGGCCGGCGAGGTTTCAGAGGCCCAGATCGGGGCTTTCACCATGGCCTGTTTCCTCAACGGCATGACGACGCAGGAAACGGCCGCCCTGACGCTCGCCATGCGCGATTCCGGCGACGTGGTGGACTGGTCGGGAAGCGGTATCGCGCCAGCAACCATTATCGAGAAACACTCGACGGGCGGCACCGGTGACGAAAGTGTCAGCCTGATCGTGGCGCCGCTCGTGGCCGCCTGCGGCGTGTCGATGCCGATGATTTCCGCCCGTGGGCTCGGTCATACCGGCGGCGAGGTCGATCTGATGGACGCGATGCCGGGCGTGGCGGTCGCACCCACGACGGAAATGTTTCGCCAGGCGGTTGTCTGCGCCGGCGCTGCCATCATCGGCCCGACGCCACGGCTCGCACCGGCGGATGCCGCAATCTATTACGTCCGCGATGTCACCGCGACGGTGGAATCGATCCCGCTGATCACCGCCTCGATCCTGTCGAAGAAACTCGCGGCCGGCGTTTCCGGCCTCGTCATGAGCGTCAATTATGGCTCCGGCGCCTTCATGGCAACCTATGCGGAAGCGGAAGCTCTGACACACAGCCTGATCGCTGTTGCCCGTATCGCTGGCCTGCCCATGGTCGCTCCGATCGTCGAGATGGACGAGGTCATGGGCGATGCGATCGGCAGCCGCCTTCAGTTGCGCGAGGTCATCGACTTCCTGTCCGGGACAAAGCAGGAAAGCCGGATACGGGTGCTGGCAATCGAAATTTCTGCCGAAATCCTGATGATGGCCGGGCTCGCGGCCTCGAAGGATGAAGCAACCGTTATGGCTGAAGTGCGCCTTGCCGATGGATCGGCGCTCGACCGTTTCCAGCGCATGGTAACGTCGCTCGGCGGCCCGCAAGATCTTGTCGCCAACCCCGAAGCCTATTTTCCCCTTGCGCCCATCATCGCGCCGCTTGCCTCACCGGCCACCGGTTTCATCGAGAAAGTGGATGCCTATGCGGTTGGCATCGCCATGGTGGGCCTTGGCGCCGGCCGAAAACTGGCGAGCGACCTTCTCGACCACGATGTGGGCCTGAGCGGAATGGTCCATATCGGCGATGCGATTTCGCAAGGCGAACCTCTCTGCATCCTGCATTGCCGCTCTCAGGCCGACTTCGATACTGCGGCTGGAGCGATCACCGCGGCAATCACCATTGGCCTGGCAAAACCGGACCGTCGGCCGGTCATCACCGGCCGCCTTTCCACACGCGTTTAAGATGAGCTGAGAGAACGATGGCTTTTGCCCAGGAACACGCAATCACCGACATCTGCATCCTCGTCAGGGACATCCAGCGCTCGATTGATTTCTATGCGAGGAAACTCGGCTTCGAGATCAATCGGCAGGCCTCGGGTTTTGTTGAATTCAACGGCGCCGGCCTGACGCTCGCCTGCTGGGAAATCGATCACCTGAGCGATAATACCGGCGTCTCCAATGCCAAGGCGGAAGGGCCACACAAGGCCTGTATCGCCGTCCGCGTGGGGTCGCCGGATGCAGTGGATGCCGCCTATACCGAACTCAAGGACAAGGGCGTGCCCTTCTATGGCGAGCCTGCCGACTATGTCTGGAACGCACGGGGTGCCTATTTCATCGGCCCTGACGACGAGCTTTGGGAAATCTACGCGTGGAAGGAGGGCGGCTCGGTGGGGAATTTCTAAAAACCGCCCGTCCCTGTCTTACCTCGCGCCGGCTTCGACCGGTGCGTAACGCCAGGGCTCGATCGTTGCGGGCCGGCCTTCGAGTGAAAGCGTTGCGGTGCGCGGTGCGGTTTCGGCAATCACCCTGCCCCGGCGGATGACGGCAAGGCGGTTGGCTTTCATCCGCACCGCTTCGACCGTGTCGCGCGCCTCAAGCAGCACCAGATCGGCATTACAGCCAACCCCTATGCCGTAGCCGTCGAGACCAAAGGTCTTTGCCGGGTTTTCGGTGATTGCCCTGAAGCAGGCCGCAACCGCATCGCGACTGGTCATCTGGCCGGTATGGACCGCCATATGCGCGACTTCCAGCATGTCGGCACTGCCGAAGGAATACCAGGGATCCATGCAGCTATCCTGGCCGAAAGCGACATTGACACCGAGCGCCATCAGTTCGGGCACCCGCATCATCCCGCGCCGCTTCGGATAGGTATCGTGTCGACCTTGCAGTACGATATTGGCGAGCGGGTTCGGCACGCAATGGATTTCCGCCTCGGCGATAAGCGGCAAGAGCTTCGAGACATAATAATTGTCCATCGAATGCATGGAGGTCAGGTGCGATCCCGCCACCCGGCCCTTCAGCCCAAGGCGCTGGGTTTCATAAGCGAGCGTCTCGATATGTCGCGACATCGGATCATCGGTCTCGTCGCAATGCAGATCGACCATCAGCCCGCGTTCGGCGGCGATTTCACAAAGCGCCTTTACCGACAGCCGGCCGTCTTCCATCGTCCGCTCGAAATGCGGAATGCCACCGACCACGTCGACGCCCATGTCGAGCGCCCGCGTGAGATTGGTGCCCGCTGTCGGCGAGCGATAAAAGCCGTCCTGCGGGAAGGCGACAAGCTGCAGATCGAGATAGTCCTTCACGAGGTCGCGAACCTCAAGCAGCGCCTCGACCCCGGTCAGCCGGTCATCGCAGACATCAACATGGCTGCGGACAGCCAGCAGGCCCTGGGATACGGCAAGATCACAGTACCGCAACGCACGTTCGATGACGGCTTCCTTCGTCAGGAGCGGCTTAAGCTCTCCCCACAGCTGGATGCCTTCGAGCAGCGTGCCCGATCGGTTGAGGCGCGGTGTTCCAAGCGACAGCGTCGCGTCCATATGGAAATGGATGTCGATGAAAGGTGCGGTCACAAGCTTGCCACCGGCATCGATCACGCGGCCCGCCTCAGCGGTGATCCCGGCTTCGACCGCGACGATCTTGCCACCAGATATCGCGATATCGATGCCGGTTCGGTCATCGGGGAGATTGGCATTCTTGACGAGTAGATCGAAGGTCATTGGTTGCTCCGGACATGGTGGTGGTGCCGCTCCCCAGACTGAGCATCGTTTGCCGATTTCCTTGGCCGGATCCGGTCGTTGTTATGGCACTAGACTAGCTGTAACCTGACCAGGTCGTCAATTTTTAGATGGCTTCGGCTTGTGGAAATGCAACTGTCCGCGCCTACCTCGGGCAGGGCAATTCGTTTATACGGCTGCAAAATGAACACACGCGGCAGATGCCGCCGCGAAAGGATGGATCATGGCCCGGACAACGGAGAAACTCGACGAGAAGATCCGCGCCCGCAATATCAGGATCATCCTCGACGTTGCCACAGATGTGTTTTCCCGCAAGGGTTTCGACGGCGCCAGAATTGCCGAGATCGCCGAATTGGCGAATTTGCCGAAGGCAAACATCTATTATTACTTTTCCTCGAAGGAGGATATCTATTCGACCATCATTACAAACCTGATTGCGGGTTGGGATGATGCTCTGTCAAAGCTGCGTGTCGACCAGGACCCCGCGGATGCGCTGCGTCAATACGTCAGGGCCAAGCTTGTGTATGCGCGTGAAAATCCCCGGGAATCGCGGCTTTTTGCAAGCGAGATCATACAAGGCGCCCGCTTCCTGAGCAAAAAAGATCGCGCCCATATGCGTGCAGCGACCGATAGATACGTGGCGGTTCTCGACCAGTGGATGCAGGAAGGGCGGATGAGAAAAATCGACGCCCGGCATTTCTTTATCATGCTCTGGGGAGCCACACAGTTCTACAGCGATTTCGAACCACTCGCCTGCGACGCGCTTCACCGCAACTCCCTATCCGAGCAAGACTACGACAGTGCAGTGGATACAATCGTGAGTTCCATCGTGA
Source organism: Rhizobiaceae bacterium (assembly GCA_027483885.1). GTDB lineage: Bacteria > Pseudomonadota > Alphaproteobacteria > Rhizobiales > Rhizobiaceae > Neorhizobium. The sequence goes on along the minus strand of JAIXTO010000101.1, from coordinate 3,912 downwards.
GCGGCGTCATCCCAGTCGCCCAGCCCAATCGATAGCGGCTTCTCCTATCGTGTCGAGGAAGACAGGAACATTTGAAAGAGCAGCGGTCGGAGCCGGTTTCCTCTCCCATGCCTCATGCTCATGCCGGCCACATTGCTGAACCGAGGCTCTTGTATGGCAACGCCAAACCATCAGGTCGTTTGACAGGCGGGCAAGTGTGGCGCAGGCGGCGGTGTGGTCGGGATGCTGACGGTCTGACTGGAGGTGTCGGTGCGGAGTTCAGACTACCACTCGTGACTGGCGTCTTCCGCTCCGTTTCGCTCGAAACTGTGATGAGACGCGCCAGATTTGCTCGGGAAGAGGCATTGACTTGTTGAACTGACCCGAGATATTCGAAAAAGACGGTAATGGATTCTGCCGGGCATTACGCCGAACCGCTTCCTGGATGAAGCTGATGACTCCTACTCAACGCGCATCACGCGAAGGAGTAGAGTCGTGCCTGGAATTTCGCTTTTATCCCCCTCCAGTCTTATCGGTATGGTTTATGGAGCGTCGCACGCATGACGCTCGCATCCGTTTTTGACCTTCGTTTCCAGCAGTTTCGCAGTCTCGGAAAATGGATCGTAATCGTCGTGCCCATGGCGATGGCGGTCGGGTCCCTCGTCGCGCTGTTTCTATGGAGCCTGGAGAGAGCCACCGCGCTTCGCTTCGCGTTTCCCTGGCTGATCTACGGCATGCCGGTCGCAGGCTTTGTTATGGTCTGGGCTTACCAGAAGTTCGGCAAATCGGCCGAAGGTGGCAACAATCTCATTGTCGACCAGATCCATGAGCCGGGCGGCGGGGTGCCGCTGCGCATGGCGCCGTTCATTCTGGTCTCCACTGTTTTGACGCATCTGGTCGGCGGCTCGGCCGGCCGTGAAGGAACCGCCGTCCAACTCGGCGGCAGTCTGGCCAGCGCCTTCGGCAGGATGTTCAAGCTGGCGCCGGGCGATGTGCGCATCGTGCTGATGGCCGGCATTGCGGCGGGCTTCGGCGCGGTGTTTGGAACACCCATCGCAGGCGCTGTCTTCGCTTTGGAAGTCCTGACCATCGGCCGGATGCAGTATGAGGCCCTGTTGCCCGCCTTGCTGGCCGCCGTTGTTGCCGACTGGACCTGCCATGCCTGGGGGATCGGCCATACCCAGTATGCCATCACCTATCTTGGCGGCGTCGGGGAAGCGGTTGGCTTCCACCTCGATGCGCTGCTTTTGCTGAAGGTCGTCATTGCCGGTGTGGCGTTTGGGCTGGCAGCGCATGTCTTCGCCGAGCTTTCCCACCTGGCATCGAGCGCCTACAAGGCGCTCCTGCCGTATGCACCGCTGCGTCCGGTGCTTGCCAGCGCCCTGTTGCTGGTGCTCGTCTACCTGCTTGGCACGCGAGAATATCTCGGTCTTGGCGTCTGGTCGCCCAACCCCGACGATGCGACACTGCTTGGCTTTTTCCGCCCAAATCACGTCGACTACTGGAGCTGGGCCTGGAAGGGGTTGTTCACGATCGTGACGCTCAGCGCCGGCTTCAAGGGCGGTGAGGTCACGCCGCTGTTTTTCATCGGCGCGGGGCTGGGAAGCGCACTGGCCGGTCTTCTCGGCGCTCCGGTCGATCTTTTTGCGGCACTCGGTTTTGTCGCCGTCTTCGCCGGTGCGACCAACACGCCCCTCGCCTGCATGATAATGGGTATCGAACTGTTCGGGGCCACCCATTCGGTCTACCTCGCCGTCGCCTGCTTCGTCGCCTATCTGTGCAGCGGCCATTCGAGCATCTATCTGTCGCAGCGCGTCGGCGTTCCGAAGACCGCCGCCGCCAACGACATCCCCCTCAATATCTCCGTCAGACATATGCGTGACATGCAGGCGCAAACCATCGGCGATCTCGTCGGTAGGGTCCGTCTCCGCGCGATCGCCACCACCGCAACGCTCAACCAAAGGCCCATCATCGTGACGCAACACACGCTGCATTCAACCGAAATCGGCATGGTCCGCATCTACATGAAGCCGCGCGAGAAGACGCCCGGCACGGGCTCCTGGTTCGGCTCCAGACTGCTCTACCGGGAACTCGTCCTGCAGGCGAAGTCGGCCGGCATCATGAACGCTGTCGCACACCATACGCATTTCGGCTATTCCAACAGCGGCAGGCTTCAGGACGAGGGTTTCGAAATCCCCAATCCGGATCTGACCCTGTGCGTCGAGATGATTGCGCCGCGCGACCAGCTTGAGGAATTCTGCCTGACCCATGGTGCGCTCCTGAAACACAAGATGATCGTCTACAAGCACCTGGAACAGTGGGATGTTGTCCATCACGACGGGGCGGCAGCAGACGCACTCAAAGTTGCGACATCCTGAAGGACGCGATCCTGGTCTATCTGATCATTTTTCCTGGCGCAGGGATCGGTGCTTTCCGACACGCCGTCGACACGGGAGCTGCCGCCCCGGCAGCATGGGCATGAAAGCCACTCTCGACCACGCAATCCTGCATCAAGGCGGAATATGACCTTGTGAAGGATTGCCTCTGCTCACACGAGTTTCATGCGCAACATTTCGTGCCAGCCGTTGGGCTGCAGCACGCGTTTTGCGGCGCAGGATTGTCCACGAGCCAGCGATCTCTCGGCTTGCAGCTCGACGGCCGAGCGTCCAGAGCCACCTCAAACACGCCCGCGTTCAAGCGCGGCGATGAGGCGCAATAGAGCGACATCGGCTGTTTTCCATCGCTGACCTCGAATGTCAGCCTGGCAGACGGGTCCAGACGCACATGGTCGGACACCTTGCGAATGATGGCGCAAAACTTGCCCGCCGGCATGTGGCTCCTTCCATCCTCATCGATATCCCAGAGCTGGATGAATATTTCCGACCAGGCTTCTGGATTGGCCCCACAGTCTAGTGCGCAGAACCGGCCCGCCTTGACCTCTGTTACGTGATAACCGGCCTTCACGGCCTGCCCGCCGTAGAAAAACACCAGGGGCGCCTCGGGCGTAAGCGCGAGAGTGTCGAGTAGATGGCCAAGGGTGATGTCGGCAGAAACTGACTTGTCGATTGCGTTCATCTGGGCTACTCCATAATGCAATTATTCAAGGATTATTGAATTATGGACGACCGTCAAGCTCTAACGTCCTTTGCCGCACTGTCCCAGGAAACCCGGCTCGCCATCGTGCGCGCCCTTGTGGTTGCGGGCCATGACGGCCTTGCCGCCGGCGTCATCGCGGAACGCATGGGCGTCTCGCCCACGAATGTCTCGTTCCACCTCAAGGAACTGGAACGGTCTGGCCTGATCAGCCAGAGACGGCTTTCGCGGTCGATTATGTACAGTGCCAGTTATGACGCGCTGGCGGACCTCGTAAAATTCCTGATGGACGATTGCTGCTCCGGGCATCCGGCCATTCGCGAGACTGTCGAGCGCTCCGGAACAGCATGCTGTTCTCCTGACACATCATCTCCCGAGGGCTCCGTCATTGCATAAGACCCATGTACCTGCGGGGATTGTCTCCGCTCTCGGCCTGACACAGATCATCGGGTATGGAACCCTCTATTACAGCTTCAGCATCCTCGCGCCGGGCATGGCGAAGGATCTCGATCTGACGCTTGCTGAGGTGTTCGGGGTGTTTTCAGCCTCCCTGTTCATTGGCGGCCTCTCCGCCAGCTATATCGGCAGGCAGATGGACAGGATCGGCGCCGCAACCATCATGACGATCGGCTCGGTGCTTGCCGCTCTGACACTGGCGCTCTGCGCATGGTCGCCGTCCATCGCGATCTTTGCCGTTGCCATCGTCCTGCTCGAGATATCCTCTGGAATGGTGCAGTATCAGGCGGCGTTCGCGGCCCTTGTCGAGAGTGATCCCCGATCTGCGTCCCGGAGCATCACGTATCTGACACTCATCGGCGGCTTTGCGTCGACGATCTTCTG
>JAIXTO010000094.1 GCA_027483885.1 Rhizobiaceae bacterium | reverse complement strand
GTCAGCCTCATCGAAAGCGTCAGGCGCGGCGATGCCCGCGAGCTGATCCATGACTGGATCGTCCAGCGCATCGAGACCGGCGAAATCCGTGACCGCCCGAGCATGACCGAGGCTTTGACGGCGGCAGGTTTCGATCTGCCGCGCGCCGGCAAAAATTACATCACTGTGCGCGACCCCGAGACCGACGAGCGCTGGCGTTTGAAAGGAGACCTGTTCCGTGAAGACTGGACCCGAGAGAATACCCTTGAGCGAGCGCTTGAAAGATCGGCTGGCGAGCCCAGCCGCTCCGGAGGCCGGCTCGACTCCATCGCCCTCGACGAGCTTCGAGACCGATTGGAGCGAAGCCTTGAAGCGCGCGCAAGCTACAATCGAGACCGATATCCGCAGCTTCGCAGACGCGAACCGCCAGCACTTGAACGAGGCGGACGTGAACCGGCTTCAGTCGATGGTGCAGCCATTCTTCCTGACCATGGGCGCGGTGGCCTTGCTGATCGTCCTGTTGAGCTTCACCGCGAGCTGGTTATGGGCGGGCCTGATGATCGACCGCGCCCAGAGCGCCAGCCTCTGGCAGATGGGCTTGCAGATCAACCAGACCAGCAACGGCAAAGTCCTGACCTGGGACGTCGACCGCCTTCAGCTGATTACCTGCCAGGCCGGGACCGCCAAAACGCCATGCCTGAAGATCGTCCAGGGAGATTAACCGATGACCACACCCGCCAGACCACCGATGCCCGAGACCCTGTCGCCGCTGGAGCGCGAATTGCTGGGTTACGTCGAGTTGTTGATGAACACCTTGAGCAGCGGAACCGCGCAATTCGAGGCGCTGGAGAAACGCTCGACCGACATAATCGAAAACCGGCAAGCGGCTTTGGAAGGATCGCTGAAATCGCTCATCGCGTCACAGGCTACCTTCATGAACGCCTGGCTCGCCTCCGGCAATCATTCCAGCGACACGGCCTCGACCGAGCTGGCGGAAGCACTCGCCCTGCTGGAGCAAGCCGAAGCGATGCTGGAGGCGGTCGCGCCGCCGACGTGACAGCCCGATCGCCCGCGCCCGGTCGCGGCCGTAACTGATCCTCATTTCCGTCCGGAGGTTTCGATCCATGAATTTGATCATTCAGCCCTATCGCTATGCCATTTCCATTGCCGTCGTTGCCGCCGGCTTCCTGCTGATGGAGACAGCGCCGTTGTTCTGGCCACCCATCTACCAAAACACGCGCGCCGCGATCCTGGTCATGTTTTGCGGGTTTGCGTTGCTGACCTTGGTGGGAGACACCCAGGGCCGCATCCGCAGCGCGTCGGGCTTAGCTGTGGGGGCTGCCCTCCTTACCGCGTCTGCTCTCGCCCTTACCGACCCCACCAATGCGGCCGGCGTCCTGCTCGACAGCTTCAAGGCTTGGCGAAATGCCGGCTATTCCGGAATCGAGAGCATCCGAGGCATGGTTTCGACATGGGATCGCTTCACCGAGGCGCAAAAGCTTGGCGTGCAAACCAGCCTGGCCATCGGCCTGCCTGTGCCGCTGTTCCTCATTCTGCGAGCGATCTCGGTGGCCGCCCCCGCTTCGTCAAGCCGCATTTCAAAACAAGGCCCATGGCGCGCCCGATGGATGAACCGCCGAGAGTTGCGCCAACTCCGCCGCAACGATAGCGGCTTGCCGCTCGGTCTCTCCGGCGGCGCAATGCTGCGCTACCGCCCCAACCCGAAGACCGGATGGCGCGCCGGCCATCATGCCGCCATCGCCGGCACCCGCGCCGGGAAAGGCGTGTCCGTCGTCATTCCCGCCATCATCGACCATGACGGGCCGGTCGCCGTCCTCGACATCAAGGGTGAAAACTTCGCCGTGACGCGCCGATATCGGCAGTCGCTCGGCCGTCAGGTCGTTGTTCTCAATCCCTTCGGCGTCATCGAGCCGTCGAAGGATCGTTTCAACCCACTCGACTACATCCGGCAAGCGCACCTGGTCCGCGACATCGAGGTCATTGCCGAGGGGCTTGTTCGGCCGGAAGGCGGCAACGGCGCACATTTCGCCGAAATGGCGAAATCCATGATTGCCGCTGTGATCGAGGTGGTCATGACCAGGCGCGCCGAGGCCGATCGCAACCTGATCACCGTCATGGACTTGCTGTTTTCCGCAGCCTTTGAAAAGACGCTGACGGAATGGGCCGGAGCACCGGAGACCTTCGGTACCCGCCCAGCCGCCGCCGCAGCCACCTTCCTAGCAGCCGGCGAGAATGAGCGCGGCGCAATCAAAACGACCATCAAGAAGGCCTTCGATTGGGCGGGTTCCGACGAACTGCGCAGTTTCCTTAGCGCCTCCACATGCTCGCTCGAAAACCTGTTCGAGGGCCGCGCCGACCTCTTCATGGTCGTGCCGCTCGACCAGGTTGACGCCCAGGCCGTCTTTCTTCGGCTGCTGACAAACATCATTCTTGGTATGGCCGTGCGTCTTGAAGGCGCGAAGAAGCCAAAAAAGAATGTACTGCTGGTCCTGGATGAGTTTGTCCGTCTCGGCCGGATGGAAAAGCTGATCAACATCGCCAACGTCGCCGCCGGCTGCGGCATTGAGGCGCTGTTCATCACCCAGGACAAGGGCCAGATCGAAAGCGTCTATGGCAAGGG
>JAIXTO010000249.1 GCA_027483885.1 Rhizobiaceae bacterium | reverse complement strand
CTAGGCAGTGTCCCCATAAACGGGGTTCATCTTGTGTATGGTGTGTGATTCAATCTCCTTGAAAGGAGATAGCTATGCGCCGTCATGAATTGAGCGACGAAGAATGGGCGGTCATTGCGCCGCTGCTGCCGAATAAGAGCCGCGGAATTGAACGCGTTGACGACCGCCGAGTGATCAATGGCATCCTATGGCGTTTCAGGACCGGTTCGTCCTGGCGTGACGTGCCGGATCGTTATGGTCCTCGCACGACGCTTTACAATCGGTTCATCCGCTGGCGCAAAGCAGGTGTCTGGGATCGCCTACTGGACGCCGTTTCAAAGCGTTACGATGGTGACATCGTGATGATCGATTCATCCTGTGTCCGCGTTCACCAGCATGGTGCCAACGCTAAAAAGGGGGATCTGCCGATCCTTGCATGGGACGTTCGCGTGGCGGCCTGACAACCAAAATCCACGCACTCGTCGATGCGGACGGTTTGCCGGTTCGACTGGAGTTAACTGCAGGTCAGGCTGCAGATGCCCCGATGGCTGAAAAGCTGCTGAGCGACGTTCAGCCCGGCGCGACGATCCTTGCTGACAAGGCTTATGACACCGATGCAATTCGTAACTTTGCCAAGCAGCGCAAATGCTGGGCGAACATCCCCGCCAAGACCAATCGAAAACAGACATTCAGCTTTAGCCGCTGGGTCTACCGTCAGCGCAATCAGGTAGAGCGCTTCTTCAATCGCATCAAACAGATGCGGGGCTTGGCAACCCGATACGACCGACGCGCCGACAACTATCTCGCAGCCATCAAGCTTGCAGCTACAAGGATATGGATCGCATCAGCTAATGAGTCCGCATCCTAAGATTCCAATTGGTGTCCGGCAAAGGGCACCGACCGGCTGAAAGCAACGCCCCTCTTGAAAGCCCACCCCAGAATGGAAGGCCAAACATGATCGATCGCTTGATAGGAATCGAACCGCCGACCCTCACGCGTCTGAACTCTTTTCCAACGAACTCAACCAATTGAAGCGTAAGACGAATGATGGAACAGACGTTGATGTTTCAAGTTTGGGGTAGCGCAACTGCGTGTGTTCAAACCGGATCATCTTTGACGTATATGTTTTCGGCGTTAACATTCAAAAATCGAAATTATATTTGAGTATTTGAATGCCTATAAATTATATTGACAATTTAATTAATTAATTAATATCTAAATAATTTTCTGATTGATGCATTGTGCTTTGGGGGGCGATATGCAGATGACAGAGGTTCGTCAGGCGAATTTTGTAGATAATACGTTGATCAGCAAACTCATTGCCGATCTAGAGCGGATGCTGCGGTTCTCATCCATCACCAAAACTATCGAGGTGCCGAAAGAGGTTCTCGAAGAGGCCTCGACAGCCCTTGCGGATGCGCGTGGCATGGGGCCGCCCACGCAGGCAGCGATCCAGAAAGTTGAGGTTTTGCTGTTGCAGGCCATCGACAAGATCACGCCGCGCATTTATCCGGCCACGCCGCTATCGCTGGAAATCGCCGAACTGATGGAAGGGCAGTCTCGCGGCGTGAACGTGCTCACCGATGAATCGAGAGAGGGAATTATCTACCGGCGGGTCAATCGGCTGATTAAAAAGTTGATGTGGTTTACCCTCGGGTCTCTGATCCTGGTCATCATGTGTTTCGCGTTGCAAGACATTCTGAAGCCATGGCTCGAGCCTTACAAAGGGCATGTGGGGAATGCGATCAATATCATTGTGGGTTTGCTGGGCGCTTGCGCCTACATTCTCCGAAGTATTCTCACACGGCTTGCTGCGCAGACGTTCGTTCTGCGTGAGGAATCCGGATATTATCTGCGCATGAACCTCGGCATGACGCTCGGCTTCATCATGCCGCAGCTTATCGGATCAACAGCATCTCCTTCGCTCAGCGGCTTCATCATCGCCTTCCTGGCCGGATATGCGGTAGAACCGATGTTTACCGCGCTCGACACACTCGTGACAACACTGCGCGATGCGGTGGCGCGGCCGACGCAAGCACCGGCAACGCGGTAAGCGAAGTCCGTTCTCCGCCGATTTGCAGCGTCATCCGTGAACCGGTGGCGTGCATCCCCCTCCCCGCCTCCGGCCTCGCCAGCAATTTTTGCCTTCAGGCCAAGTTATCCATTCTATGCCGCGGTCACGGCTGCCTGTGTATCGACCGTGCGCCAGTCGATGCGGCGTTCGAAGGCTTCACCCTCTTCGTCGAAAAGGTGGCAGTCGGATATGCGGATGCCGGTTGTGACGGGCGTGTTGACCTGGATCGGCGCGGAACCGGAAAGAAGTGCACAATAAGGTTCGCCGCCGGGAAGGCTTGCATAGGCAACCGTGTTGATGCCGAGGCGCTCGATGACCGACGGCGTGACGGTCACCTTGAGGTCGCCGCCCGAAAGCGCCGTATGTTCCGGCCGGATGCCGAGCGTCAGCGTGCGCCCGACGATATCGGCGCGTGGCTCGACCGGGAGGGTGACGGTCTGTCCCTCGTAGGACACGGTGATCCCCTCCTCCCCGGCCGCCTCGCAGCGCACGGGCAAAAAGTTCATCTTCGGATTGCCGATGAAGCCCGCAACAAAAATGTTCTGCGGCTTGTGATAAAGTTCCAGCGGCGCGCCAACCTGGGCGATGTGGCCGGCATTCAAGACCACGATGCGGTCGGCCATGGTCATGGCTTCCACCTGATCGTGGGTGACATAGATCATGGTGGCCTTCAGGTCGCCATGCAGCTTGGAAAGTTCGATGCGCATGTCCGAGCGCAAGGCGGCGTCAAGGTTCGACAGCGGTTCGTCAAACAGGAAGATCTTTGGTTCGCGCACGATGGCACGGCCAATAGCAACACGCTGGCGCTGGCCGCCCGACAGCAGGCCGGGCTTTTGCTCAAGTCGCTTTTCCAGCTGCAGGATTTTGGCGACGGCGCCAACCTTTTCCTTGATGGTTGCTTCGGGCAGGCCTTCGACGCGCAGCGGAAAGGCGATGTTTTCAAACACGGTCATATGCGGATAAAGCGCATAGGACTGAAACACCATGGCAATGCCGCGCTCCACGGGCGGCTTGTCGTTGACCCGTTCGCCATCGATGACGATATCGCCCGACGAGGTGGAATCGAGACCGGCGATCATGCGCAGCAGCGTCGATTTTCCGCAGCCGGAGGGGCCGACGAAGACGACGAATTCGCCGTCCCTGACTTCAAGCTTGATGCTTTTCAGCACCTCGAAGTCACCGTAGAACTTCTGCACGTTGTTGAGATAAAGCTGTCCCAAGGTTCTCAGTCTCCGTTCGCCGGAACGAGCGGCCGCGGCGGTAAGGTAAGCGGATGAGGATCGCGACCGGCATGGCCGCGATCCCCGATGGAAAACGGATATTACTTGTACTGCTCGAGGTCGGCAGCCGCCTTCTTCAAGGCTGCGGCAGGTTCGGCCTTGCCGGTCACGACCGACTGGACCATCTCGATGATGACGTTCTGGAAGCCCTTGTAATCGGTAAACAGCGGCTCAGGTCCACCGAACTTGATGCCGTCAATGAGCGGCTTCCAGAAGGGGTCCTTGGCGACGAATTCATCGACCTTGGCGGACGGACGAAGCGGGGTAAGGCCGGCACCTCCCTGCAACTCGTATTCACCCTGCGGACCGGGCGAGGTGATGTATTTGGCAAACTCGATTGCCTTTTCCTCAACACCGGAGCCCTTGAACACGGCAAGGCTGTCGGTGATGAGGAGCGTGCCCTCACCCTTGGCGGAGGGGCCGAGCGGCAGCGGCGCAATGCCCCAGTTGATCTTGGTCGCCTGGAGACGGGTGGCTGCACCCGAGCCTGCCTGGATCATGCCGACCTTGCCATCGAGGAAGATGGCGCGGATTTCGTTCTGTTCGTAGGCGGTGGCGCCTTCGACGGAATAGGGCGTGATGTCCTTGTAGGCCTGCAGTGCTGCCAGAACTTCCGGGCTGTCGGCAACGATCTTGTCGCCGTCGATCAGCTTGCCATTGTTGGTGTAAACCCAATGCATGAACTGGTGCATGGTGTTGTCAAAGGTCTTGGCCGGCAGGCCGTAACCGGCAATGCCGGTCTTTTCCTTGATCTGCTTGGCAAAGGCGATTTCTTCAGCCCAGGTCTTCGGGGCCTTTTCCGGGTCAAGGCCTGCCTGCTTGAAGAGGTCCTTGTTCCAGTAGAGCGCCTTGGTGGAGAAAGCGACCGGCACGCCCCACTGGTTGCCGTCGAAGGTCACGGTATCGACGATGTTCGGATAATAGGTCTTCTTTTCCGCGTCCGTCATCGGCACTGGCACGATGAGGTCGTTCTGGGCAAATTCCTTCAGGGTGCGCGAGCCGACATAGGCCATGGCAACAGGGGTGCCCGCGGCAGCAAGCGTCGTTGCCTTGTCCTGGCACTGCGCCCAGCCGACGACTTCCGGCGTGACTTTCCAGCCGGCGTTCTTGCCTTCCCATTCCTTGATGTATTTTTCATGGATCGGGTCGATCTTGTCGCCGCAATAGATCCAGGAGATTTCCTTGTCGGCGGCATGTGCGGCCATGGCGCTCAGCATCGTGGTGCCGGCAAGTGCGACGGCATAGATCCCAGTCTTGATTGAAATGTTCACGGTCATGCTCCCATTCTCTGTGGTTGTTGTTTTATTGTTTCACCGCGCCGGCGGTGAGACCGCTGACGAGATAGCGTTGCAGGAAGAAGATCACGATCATGGCCGGCGTGATGCCGACGAAACTCGCCGCCATCAACTCGTTCCAGATCACTTCCTGGCGGCCGAAATAGGCATAAAGCCCAACCGGCAAAGGCATGTATTCGCTCTTGGCATTAAAGGTCAGCGCGAAGATGAACTGCTGCGCATAGGACCCGATGAAGGTGGTGATGGCGACCACCGTGATGCCGGGCATGGCAATCGGCAGGATCACGCGGCGCAGCGTATAAAAATGGCTTGCCCCATCCACATAGGCCGCCTCGTCCAGCTCGCGCGGAATGCGCATGATATAGGTGCGCAACAGCCAGATGGCAGACGGAATGAGAAAGGCGACGCCCGGCACGATCATCGCGAAATAGGTGTTGAGGACGCCCAATGTGCGCATCAGGCGAAACAGCGGGATCAGCAGCACGGCGCCCGAAAACATGTTCACTGCAAGAAACGCACCGAGCAGCATGCCGCGTCCCTTGAACTCGAAGCGGGCAAAGGCATAAGCGGCCGGCACCACCATCAGCAGCACCACGATGGTGACAATCGAAGAGATGAAGAAGGAGTTGAAGATATAACGCCCGAAACCCGGCACGCTTTCCCACATGGTGCGGTAGGCGGCAAACGAGCCGTTTTCCGGAATGAACCGGTAAGGCGAGGAAAACAGCTGGGAAAGCGGCTTCAGCGAGACGAGAAACCCTTCGACAAAGGGCGACAGCACAAAGGACAGGAAAACGAAGATGCCGCAATAGATGCCGACGATCTCGTACCACTTGTAGCGATTGATCAGCTGCTGGGGCTCTTTCATTATTTTTCTCCGGCAGACAGGCGGCTGGTGACGCGGAAATAGCAAAGGCAGAAGATCGACAGGAAGATGCAGATCATCACCGCGCGCGCCGCCCCTTCCCCATATTTCTTCGAGCCGATGGCGGTGCGATAGGTATCGATGATCATCGTGGTGGTTTCGCCGTTCGGACCACCCTGCGTCAGGATCCAGATGATGTCGAAGGAATTGAACGTCGAGATCAGCGACAGCATCGACATGGTGATCATGGCGGGCACGAGAAGCGGCAGCGTGATGCGGCGGAAGCGGTAGAAGCGCCCTGCCCCATCGGTCCAGGCAGCTTCATAGAGATCCTGCGGGATCGACTGCATGGCGGCCAGCATGTAAAGCGTTACCATCGGTACGCCGATCCAGACGTCGGTGATGACGGTAGCCCAGAAAGCGGTCGAGCCCTGCGCGAGGAAGGCGACCGGTCCATCGACCACGCCGGCGCGCTGCAGCAGGCCGGAAATCATGCCGAACTGGCCGTTATACATCCAGCCCCACATGAAGATGCCGATGGCCATGGGCACGATCCACGGCGGCATGGTGAGCACGCGAAACAGGGCGCGGCCGGGCACGGCCGCATTCAGCATGGAGGCGCCAAAAGTGCCGATGATCATCTTGATCGATACCGAGAAGAAGGTCCACACGAAGGTGCGGGTGATGACTTCGGCAAAGGTGGCGTTGAAGATCTTGTCGTAATTATCCCAGCCGACCCAGTTCGTCACCTTCTTCAGCGAGGCGTCTGTGAAGGAGAGGATGAACGTATCGACCAGCGGATAGGCAACGATGGTCAATACGTAAAGAAGGGCCGGCGCCAGCAGCAACCAGGCAAAGATGACAGCGCTTCGTCTGGCATGCATGGAGCTTCTCCCCTCACGCGGTTTTCGTCTTGAGGGAATGCCCGTGGAGGCAGGTATCGTAGCGCTCCCAGACGGGGGCGAGATCGACCACCTTGCGGCCCGCCCTCGCCTCATCCATGGCAAGCGCCAGAATGCCGGCCTCGATGGCATCAAGGGCGGAAACCGGCAGGGCGGCACCGGTCGTCACATGGGCAAACACGTCGGCCGCCATCTGTTCGTCGGCGCCGTAGTGATGCGAGGTGGCCGACGGCGCCTGATACGTGTTTCCGACACGCTTTTCGCTGGTGTGGGCATCATGCACGTCGAGGAAGCCGCGGACGAAATCGCCTTCGGCCATGCCCTTGGAGCCGATCACGCAGAAACGGCGGAACTCGTCCGGAACGTTGAGATTGGTGTGGAAGGTCATCGACACGCCGTTCTCGTATTCAACGATCGCGGTCTGGTAGTCGATGATGTCGCCGTCGCTGTCGAACACCTTGTCGGAGCCCATCCAGCCGCTCGGCTTCTTGTGGTAGATTTCGAGATCGTTGACGCCGGAATTTTGTGGCGCATTGCCCGGCACAAAGCTCTTGCGGCCGCCGAAGCTTGCGACAAAACGCGGACGCTGGCCGACGACACCGTTATAGAGGTCGAGGTCGTGGCAGCATTTTTCCAGCATGAAACCGCCAGCATAACGACCGTAACGGCGCCAGTCGCGCATGAAGAAGGCGCCGTGATAAGGCGCGATATGCTCGGACGCCTCGATGGACACGACATCGCCGAGAAGGCCCTTGGCCTGGGCTTCCCGAAGGTCGCGATAAAGCGGCGAATAGCGCAGCACGAGACCAACCAGCAGCCGGTCATGGCCATAGGTATTAAGGAGCGAGGCCAGCGCATAACTTTCCTCGATCGACACCACGATCGGCTTTTCGGTGAAGACGGTAAGACCGGCTTCGAGCCCGATGCGGATATGCTCCAGATGCAGGTGATTGGGTGAACCGATCATCAGGAGATCGAACGTTTCAGCGGCAATCAGTTCCTGAGGGGTGGCATAGGCAGTGCCGGGCGAGATGCCGGCCTCCGTCAGGCGCGGCAGACCTGCCGGCGCCGGATCGACATAACCGACGATCTCGAAATCCGGATCGATATCCTTGAATGCGCATCCGAGATAGCCCAGTCGGAATCCGAGCCCGATAATGGCGACCTTCATAGTGGCCTGTTCCCTGTTTTCGTAATTATTTTTCTTAGCCTGTGGCAGATGCCGGATTTCGTCAACCAAAAAACGCCCGTTGGCAAATTTCCTGAAATTCCTTTTCATGGCTCGGCGCGTGTTCCGCGACTCGCATCTTGAAGAGGCCTTGCAGATCCCTGGTCGTTGTTGCTGCCCGTCATCCTGTCCAGTCGTTGGGAAGACAATACCAAAAAAATGCCAATCGTCTACCGGTTCCAGCATAAAAATTCGAAACCGGTTGTTTTTGCCCGAGAGGGGGAGGTAAATCAGTGATTACGCACGAAGTTGAGGGGTGGAATAAAACCATTTGCGGATTTGGTATCGCGTTGGTATTGTCCCGCCTTACGAAACGGCAGGTGAGCAGCGCGAATTGCAGGGGACGGCAGACGGCCGCGATCTCTCTCTTCGAGCGCGAAAGGGGGATCGGCATGGCAATGGAGGAGGTTCTGCCGCTGGCGCAGCTCCAGGCTGTGCGCGGTGGCCCGCTTTATCTCAAGCTGAAGAACATGATCGAAGACGCTGTGGTGTCCGGTCGCCTGAAGCACGGCGATGCCCTGCCGGCCGAGCGCGACATTGCCGATGAGGCGGCGATTTCGCGCGTGACGGTGCGCAAGGCCATCGATGATCTCGTCGATCAGGGGCTTCTGGTGCGTCGTCGCGGTTCCGGCACGTTCGTGGTGAAACCGGTGCCGCGCATGCAGCAGGCGCTGACGCGGCTGACCTCCTTTTCCGAAGACATGCGCCGTCGCGGCATGGTGCCGGGCTCGCGCTGGCTCGACCGTGGCATTTTCGAACCGACCTCTGAGGAAACCATGACGCTCGGGCTTGCCGGTTCGGCGCGCGTGGCCCGGCTGACGCGCCTGCGCACGGCAAACGATATGCCGATTGCGCTGGAGCGGACAAGCCTTGCCGACGACATGCTGCCCGATCCCGATCTCGTGGAAAACTCGCTCTATCAGGCGCTTGCGCAGCGCAACATCCAGCCGGTGCGCGCAAACCAGCGTATCTGCGCGGTGCTGCTGAAGGACGAGGAGACCGAGCTTCTGGGCGTGCCGCCCGGCTCGGCCGCGCTTTCCGTCCAGCGTATCGCCTATCTTGAAGGCGGGCGCGTGATGGAAGTTTCGACCGCCCTTTATCGCAGCGACGCCTATGATCTCGTCGCAGAACTCACCATCGGCGCCTGACGCCACGCCCAATCCGAAAGGCTTTTTCATGACTTCCATTATGCGCCAGGAGATCGACCAGATCCCGGCCGTCGCCGCAAACCTTCTTGCCACCAGCCATGCTGCTATCGAGGCGGCGGGCAAGGCTCTGCGCGAGCGTGATCCCGCTGTCGTCGTCACCATCGCGCGCGGCTCTTCGGATCATGCGGCGCATTTTTTGAAATATGCCATCGAACTGGAGCTTGGCATCCCGGTCGCCTCGCTCGGGCCATCGCTGAGTTCCATCTACGAGGCGCCGCTGCGGCTGGAGCGGGCGGCCGCCATTGCGGTCTCGCAGTCGGGCGCAAGCCCTGACATCGTATCCCTGGCAAAAACCGCAAAGGCCGGCGGGGCGCTGACGATTGCGCTGGCCAACACGGTCCCCTCCCCACTTGCCGATGCGGCCACCATGGCCATCGACATCAAGGCCGGCCCGGAAATTGCCGTTGCTGCGACGAAATCCTTCGTGAATTCCATCGTCACCGGTCTTGCCATTCTGGCAGCCTGGAAGGGCGATGCGGTGCTGGCAAAGGCGGTGGCCGATCTGCCGGCGCATTTTGAAAAGGCACTGTTGCTGGACTGGGGCGAGCTGGTGGAGCCGCTCGCCACGTGCGATTCGCTTTATATGCTGGGTCGTGGCCCTTCCCTGGCCATTGCCTCGGAGGCGGCGCTGAAATGCAAGGAAACCTGCGAGCTGCATGCGGAGGCCTATTCCTCCGCCGAGGTTCTGCACGGCCCGGTCTCGCTGGTGGCGGCAAATTTTCCGATCATCGCCTTTGCCGCCCGTGACAAGGCCGAAGTGTCTGTTGCCGAAACCGCCTCGCGGCTGGTGGACAAGAATGCCGCGATCTACCTCACGTCCAGCTGCGGCAACGGACCTGCGGTCCTGCCGGTGGTGGAAACCGGGCATCCGCTCACCGATGCGCTCTGCCTCATCATTCCCTATTACGGCATGGTGGAGGCGCTCTCGCTTCGGCGCGGGTTCAACCCCGACAAGCCTGCGGCCCTGAAGAAAGTGACGGAGACGCGATGAGCACGCCGTCCCAGCCTGCCGACATGCAGCCCACCGACATGATGGTCACAGGCGGCCGGATCTTCGATGGCCACCGCTTTCTGGAAAAGCATGTGCTTCTGGTTGCAGCCGGCAAGATCGCCGCCATCCTGCCCGAAGATGTCGCCTTGCCCCCCCTCCCCCGCATCGATGCACAGGGCGCACTGATTGCGGCCGGCTTCATCGACCTGCAGGTGAACGGCGGTGGCGGTGTGCTGCTCAACAACCAGCCTACCCTCGAGGGCATCGCCACGATTTGCGCGGCCCATGCGCGTTTTGGGACGACGGCATTGATGGCAACATTGATCACCGACACCGTGGACCTGCGAACGGCTGTCCTTTCCGCCGGCTGCACGGCGCACGAAAACCGTATCCCCGGCTTTCTTGGCCTGCATCTGGAAGGCCCGCATCTTTCCATCGCGCGCAAGGGCACGCATGATCCCGCCCTGATCCGCCCGATGGTGGAGGCTGACCTTGCCGTTCTCATCGAGGCAGCGGGCTCGTTCGGCAAGGCGCTGATCACCATTGCTCCGGAAAACGTCACGCCGCAGCAGGTGGCTCGGTTGAAAGCGGCCGGTTATGTGGTGAGCCTTGGCCATACGGATGTCGATGCGTCAACAGCCATTGCCTATGCCGATGCGGGAGCCTCGATGATCACCCATCTGTTCAACGCGATGAGCCAGCTCGGCAATCGTGAGCCGGGCGTTGTCGGGGCAGCGCTGGGTGACGGGCGGTTCTCCTGCGGCCTCATTGCGGATGGATTTCATGTCGATCCGCTCTCGATGGCCATTGCGCTGCGCGCCAAGCAGGGACCAGCCAGGATTTTTCTCGTGACGGACGCCATGTCGACGATTGGCACTGATGAGACGGGCTTTGTATTGAACGGACGGCAGGTCTACCGTCGAGACGGACGCCTGACGCTTGCCGATGGTACTTTGGCAGGCGCCGATATCGACATGCTGTCCTGCGTGCGTTTCGTGCATGAGAGGCTGAGCCTTCCGCTTGCCGATGCGCTCAACATGGCCTCTCTTTATCCGGCAGAAGCCATTGGCGCAGACACGAAGGGACAGTTGATGGCGGGCAGGGATGCCGATTTCATCATGCTGGATCACAAGCTCGGGCTACTCTCCACCTGGATCGGTGGACAGTGCGTTTACACCGCAAGCCAAGAGATTGCCCTGTCATGATCGTCTGTTTCGACATCGGTGGTACGGCCATCAAGGGCGCGCTGGCCTGGTCGCCGCAGGATATCCGCCCGGTGCCGCGCCAGCCGACGCCGCTGCATGATTTCGATGCCTTTGTTGCCACCATGCGCTCCGTCATCGATCTTTCGCCGGAAAAGCCTGATTGCGTGGCGCTGTCGATTGCCGGCATCATCGATCCCGACAGCCGGCGCGCGGTTGTCGCCAACGTGCCCTGCATCCATGGGCGACTGTTGCAGGAGGATCTGCAGGCGGCTCTCGGTCTTCCGGTGAAGATTGCCAATGATGCCGACAGCTTTGTGCTGGCGGAAGCCGGTATCGGTGCCGGGCGGGGCCACCGCGTTGTGTTCGGGGTTATTCTCGGCACTGGCGTCGGGGGTGGCCTGGTGATCGATGGCAGGCTTATCAACAGCGAGGGTGGCTTTGCCGGGGAATGGGGCCATGCGCCGGTTGCGGCAACGCAGGCCGGAAACCCGCCGGCCCAGTTGCCGCGTTTCCGCTGCGGCTGCGGCCTCGACGGATGCATCGATGCGGTGTGCAGCGCGCGTGGTATGGAAAAGCTGCACGCCCATCTGCACGGGACGACGTTGACCAGCGAAGAGATCATCACGGCCTGGCAGCGACAGGAGGCGGATGCCTCCCGCACCATCGATATCTATGTCGATGTGCTGGCCTCACCGCTGGCGCTGGTTGCCAATGTCACCGGTGCTACCATCATGCCGGTTGGCGGGGGGCTGTCCAATTCGCTGGAACTGCTCGGCGAGATCGACCGTGCGGTACGAGACCGCATCCTGCGCAAATTCGACCGCCCTCTCGTGGTGAAGGCCGAATGCCAGATCGAGCCAGGGCTGATCGGCGCAGCAATCCTCGGCCTTGCCGCGACGGCAACGGTGTGAGCAACACGGGGTGGTCGCGTCGGCCTCCCCTCCCCTTTTCGCCTCTTGTGTTTTAACACTGTCCACAACGTGATGTCCTTGGTCGATGCGCCAGTTGACGACCTTTTTCGGGCGGCGCGCAGGCGGCCAGACAGCGCGTCCCTTTCCCATGCCGACGCGTGATGCGCTGCCTTTCGCTCCAAAGCATCTTGCGTCAAATCGGTCTTGCGGGCCTTATGCTGTTGTCGGGCGTGCCCTGTGATGTCGATGCTCGCCGACAGATGGGGCGATGCTTGGATGAGAATCGGGCCGGGACAAGCCATGACGACCCGAGAATCGCGCCCTTTCCCCTCCTCCGATTCTTCGCTAGAAGAGCTTTGGCCCCGCGATCCGGCCTGTTTTTGGCGCGATTGTCAGCTGACAATTGAATCAAATCCCTGAAAACCCTGTATAAAATTCCCGCATCCTGCCGGTTGACCAAAAACTGCTTGACGCCAACACAGACTCGGCCCCTATTTGCGATAACCTTACCAATTTATCGGGTTTTCCGTGAATGCCGAACAAGAACGCAATTGCCGACAAAATGAGAAAGCCCGAAACGCTTTCGATCGATGAGACGATCGGTAATGATTCCGCGATTTTGAGCGGGCAGTTGCAGATCCTTTTCGAAAAGCTTTTCTCGCCCAACGCCCGCAAGGAGCTGCGCCGGTTCAGCAGTACCGAAGTCGCACGTCTTCTCGGCGTCACCGACAGTTATGTGCGCCATCTGGCAGCACAGGAAGAAACCGTCTCTTCCGAAAAGACGGCGTCCGGCCGGCGTACGTTTTCTCTGGAAGAGATCAATGCCATCCGCCGGCATCTCGGCAAGACCAAGCCCGCCTATCTGCCGGGCCGCCGTCCGGGTGACCATCTGCAGGTCATTGCCGTTACCAACTTCAAGGGCGGGTCCGGCAAGACGACCACCGCCATTCATGTCGCCCAGTATCTGGCGCTCCGCGGTTACCGGGTGCTTGCCGTTGATCTCGATCCGCAGGCTTCCATGTCGGCGATGCTGGGGTTCCAGCCGGAATTCGACGTCAACGACAACGAGACGCTGTATGGCGCAATCCGCTATGACGAGCACCGGCGCCCGGTGGATGAGGTGGTGCGGGAAACCTATTTCCCCGGCCTCGATCTGATCCCCGGCAATCTGGAACTGCACGAGTTCGAGCACGATACACCGCGCGCGCTCGCCGATAATGACCGCACCGATACCGACATGTTCTTCATGCGGGTCGGCAATGCGCTTGCCTCACTTGACGAGCGTTATGATGTGGTGGTGATCGACTGCCCGCCGACGCTCGGTTTTCTGACGCTTTCGGCTTTGTGTGCAGCTACCTCGGTTCTCATCACCGTGCATCCGCAGATGCTGGATGTCGCCTCGATGAACCAGTTTCTCGCGATGACGTCCGATCTTCTCGCCGTCGTCAAGGAAGCTGGCGGCAATCTGCAATACGACTGGATGCGTTACCTTGTGACACGGTACGAGGCCAATGATGGCCCGCAGGCGCAGATCGTGGCCTTCCTGCGCAGCCTGTTTAATGAGCGGGTGCTGACTTCGATGATGGTCAAATCCACCGCAGTCTCGGATGCGGGGCTGTCAAAGCAGACGATCTATGAGGCTGGTCGCGAAACCATGCACCGCCAGACCTACGACCGTGCGGTCGAGGCGATGGACGGTGTCAATGGTGAGGTCGAGCAGTTGATTCGCAGTGCATGGGGACGAGCATGAAGGGACGCGACATCCTGAAGGGCATGGTGGGCTCCACCGATCCGAAGAAGCTTGATCAGAGCCCGCAACAGGCTCACCGCCCGGCAGGTGCCGTGCGCGCGATGAACATGTCTCTCGGACGTCTCAACGAGGAAGCGGCGGCCGCCAAGGTGTTGCGCGAAACCATTGCCCAGGGCGATCGGGTGGTGGAGCTTGATCCGGCGCAGGTGGAAGCGGCGTTTATCCAGGACCGCATTCCCGTACGTCTTGACGTGACGCTGGAGGCGCTGAAGGCATCCATCCGCGAGAACGGCCAGCAGGTGCCGATCCTTGTTCGTCCGCATCCGGAAAAACCAAAACTCTACCAGGCCGCCTATGGTCACCGGCGTCTGCGCGCGGCAAGCGAGCTTGGGCTGAAGGTGAAGGCGGTCATCCGCCAGCTGACGGATGAAGAGCTGATCCTTGCGCAGGGCCAGGAAAATGGTCAGCGCGTCGATTTGAGCTTCATCGAGCGGTCGCTTTTTGCCCGGCGGATGGACGAGCATGGCTTTGATCGCGAAACGATCGCGCAGGCGCTGTCCGTCGACAAACCGGAAGTGTCACGCCTGTTGCAGGTGGCACAGGCGGTTCCGGACGATATTATCCTGGCCATCGGCCCGGCACCCAAGATCGGCCGGCCGCGCTGGCTGGCGCTTGCGGACCGACTGAAGACTGCGCCACTGGCGCGCAAGGCCGTGACGCTGACATCTGCTGAGGAATTTGGCGCGGCAGATAGCAATGACCGGTTTGCCAGCCTCTGGGCCGCGCTGAACGAAGCAGCACCTGAGCAGAAGAGCGGGCTTTCGGATGAGCCGGTCAAGACCCGCAAGGGTGCCGTTCTTGCGACGCTGTCCCGCTCGGGCAGGGGGGCAAAACTTGCCATTCGCTCGCAGGCCTTTGCCGTTTTCATGGCGGAACGTATGCCACAGCTGGTGGCGGAGTTCGAGGAACAGGACGCGCAGACATCGGGCGACTAGCCTGATTGTCAGCTGACAATGGCAGCCTTCTAGAAGAGGCAAGCCGGAATGACGGATCACAGGTTCAGCCCGCTCATCACGAACGGATTGATCATAGGCCACAATGAACAGGAGATTTGAACCGCAAAAGAAAAAGGCCCCCAAGCGACTGACGTCGTGGAAGCCCTTCTCGATCTGTAGCAAGTTGAGAATCGCATTTCCCCGAATCGCTGTCAAGCTTTTACAGCCGTCTGTTTTGACGGGCCGGGATCTTTTGCCTGTTTGAAGGTGAAGGACAATGCAGACGCATGGAGTGACGACGCCCTTTGGGCGGCGTGGGGT
>JAIXTO010000062.1 GCA_027483885.1 Rhizobiaceae bacterium | reverse complement strand
TCGACCTTCGGGTCAGCCGTGATGATCTTGAAGGCAGCAGCGACCTTCTCCTTGCCGGCGCCACCGCCGACGTCGCAGAAGTTTGCCGGCTCCTTGCCGTAGAGCTTGATGATGTCCATGGTTGCCATGGCAAGGCCAGCGCCGTTCACCATGCAGCCGATGTTGCCGTCGAGCGCCACGTAAGCGAGGTCCCACTTGGAGGCTTCGATTTCCTTGGCGTCTTCTTCCGACTCGTCGCGCAGCGCCTTGACGTCGTCATGGCGGAACATGGCGTTGCCGTCGAAGGAGACCTTGGCGTCGAGGACGCGCAGATGGTCATTCTTCATGACGATCAGTGGGTTGATCTCGAGGAGAGCCATGTCCTTCTCGCTGAAGGCCTTGTAGAGGATCGGGAACAGCGACTTGGCATCTTCTGCAGCAGCACCCGACAGTTCGAGCGCCGTGGAGATGGCAGCGATGTTTTCAGCCGTAACGCCGGTTTCCGGGTCGATGGCGATGGTGTGGATCTTTTCCGGCGTGTCGTGGGCGACAGCCTCAATGTCCATGCCACCTTCCGTCGAAACGACGAAGGCAACCTTGCCGACCGAACGGTCGACCAGCAGCGAGCAATACAGTTCGCGGGCAATGTCGGCGCCATCTTCGATGTAGAGGCGGTTGACCTGCTTGCCGGCATCGCCCGTCTGGGCGGTTACCAGCGTGTTGCCGAACATTTCCTTGGCGTGGCTCTTGGCTTCATCGATCGAGAAAGCCAGGCGAACGCCGCCCTTGGCGTCGGGGCCGAGTTCCTTGAACTTGCCCTTGCCGCGGCCGCCAGCGTGGATCTGGCTTTTCACCACATAAAGCGGGCCGGGAAGCTGCTTTGCGGCAGCTTCGGCTTCTTCTGCGGAAAAGATCGCCACACCTTCGGCAACCGGTGCGCCATAGCTCTTCAGAAGAGCCTTGGCCTGATATTCATGAATGTTCATCGTCTGGTCCTTGGGTCTCTAGGCCGTTGGGCGATTACTTGAGAGCGGGTGCAATGGCAGTGCAGGCTTCGCAGAGGCCGGCAACGGCGCCAACGGACTTCTGGAAAGCCGCCTGCTCTTCGCTGTTGAGATCGATTTCGATGATGCGCTCGATACCGCCGGCACCGATGATGGTGGGAACGCCGACATACATGTCGTTGACGCCGTACTGGCCAGACAGGTAGGCCGCGCAGGGCAGAACGCGCTTCTTGTCCTTCAGGAAGGATTCAGCCATCTCGATAGCGGAAGCGGCCGGGGCGTAATAGGCCGAGCCGGTCTTCAGGAGACCGACGATTTCAGCGCCGCCATCACGGGTACGCTGAATGATCTGCTCGAGGCGCTCCTCGGTGATCCAGCCCATCTTGACGAGGTCTGTCAGCGGAATGCCGCCGATGGTGGAGTAACGGGCGAGCGGCACCATAGTGTCGCCGTGGCCGCCGAGAACGAAAGCCGTGACGTCCTGAACCGATACATTGAATTCTTCCGACAGGAACAGGCGGAAACGGCCGCTATCGAGAACGCCGGCCATGCCGACGACCATGTTCTTCGGCAGGCCGGAGAACTTCTGCAGCGCCCAGACCATGGCGTCGAGCGGGTTGGTGATGCAGATCACGAAAGCGTTCGGGGCATATTTTGCAATGCCGGCGCCGACCTGTTCCATGACCTTGAGGTTGATGCCGAGAAGATCGTCGCGGCTCATGCCCGGCTTGCGGGCAACACCGGCGGTGACGATGCAGACGTCTGCGCCTTCAATGGCGGCATAATCGCTGGCACCCGACAGCTTGGCATTAAAACCTTCGACCGGGCCGGACTGGGCAATATCCAGACCCTTGCCCTGCGGCACACCGTCGGCAATGTCGAAGAGGACGATGTCGCCCAGCTCCTTCAGGCTGGCCAAGTGCGCCAGCGTGCCACCGATCATGCCGGAACCAATAAGTGCGATCTTCTTGCGAGCCATCGAAAGCTTCCTCTCCATTCGGATGCACGGCCGGCATGAAAGCTGTCGACCGATATCGGCCTTTCGCATAGCTCTTATGGAAAAAAATGGCAATCGATTCTTTTGGACCGAATAATTTCAATCGGTTAGAAGACAAAATTCTTACGTAAACGTAATACAATGTGTCGCAAAAGTGTTAAGCTTTGCCATGCTTTTCATGGTGCAGCGCCAGATAATCAGGGCTGCGCATCTCAAACAGACGCGAAATCGTCCGATCGAACTCAAAACCTTCGGTACCACGCTTTTCTGTCAGAAGTGCGTCAGGCATCGCGGCCGCCGTGATGAACAGGCGGATGCTGCGATCATAGAGTGCATCAACAAGATTGATGAAGCGTTTCGTCTGGTTGCGCTTTTCTGGCCCGAGAACCGGCACGTTCTCGACAAAGATCATGTCATAGTGCTCGGTAATGGCAAGATAATCGGCAGCCCCCAGCGGCGCGTCGCACAGATCGGCAAACGTGAACCGCGCTGCGCGCCCATGGGCGCAAGGGATATGGATGCTGCGCCCCGGTCTTGCGACCTCCGCCGGTTCCGCCTTGCCGCCATCGATCACCTGGCGCCACGTCGCTTCCATCGCCGCCTTGTTGCGCCCATCGAGCGGCGACAGGTAGACGGGCAGGCTGGCGAGCTTTTCCATGCGGTAATCGGTCGGGGAATCGAGTGTCACCACGTCGACATTGGTTTTCAGCAGGTCGATGAACGGCAGGAACAGGCTGCGGTTGAGGCCTTCGCGATAAAGATCATCCGGCGCGACGTTGGAGGTCGCGATCAGCACGCAGCCCAAAGAAAACAGTTCGGTAAACAATCGCCCGAGGATCATTGCATCGGTGATGTCGGTGACGGAAAATTCGTCGAAGCACAACAGTTCCGCTTCGGCAAAAAGGGCGGCGGCAACCGGCGGCACGGGGTCGGCCTGGCGGGTTTCGCCTGCCTTCAGCTTCTGGCGATGGGCATGGATGCGGGCATGAACATCCGCCATGAATTCGTGAAAATGGCAGCGGCGCTTGGCGGCAACCGGCACTTTTTCGAAAAACATGTCCATCAGCATGGTCTTGCCGCGCCCGACGGAGCCATGCACGTAGAGGCCGCGGATATCGGCCTCTGTGCCCTTGCTTTTGCGGCCAAACAGCCAGCCGAGCGCACTCGATTTTTTAGCGGGCGCCTTGTCACGCAACGCCGAGAGAATTCGGTCCAAACGGGCGGCGACCGCCATCTGGGCCGGATCAAGCTGCAGGGTGCCGGCGGCCGCCATGGACTTCAGCGTTTCGCCAACGCTGTGATTGTAATCGGGAAGAGATTCCATGAAGCGCCCTGTGTGCCGGGAGACGGCGCTCCCGGCGTGTCGGCTTAACGGCTGAGGCTAAGCGGCTGGCCGGAATTGGTCGTGCCATCAAAACGGTTGTCGGCACTCTTGTAGGCGCGAGCGATCACGTCGCCATTGCGGTTCTTGAAGAGAACGTTCTTGCCGCTGACTTCCCAGGAGCCCATCGTCGTCAGTTCGCCGGTGCAGCCACGTGTGCCGCCGCGCGCGCCGCTGCCAAGGTTGGTGAGCGTCAGGAACATGTCGCAGGTGGCGCCGGATGCGTTGACGCGCCAGTTGCCGACCATCGATTCCTTGGTGACGTCGAGCGCCGTTGCCGGCGCAGCACCACCGGCTGCACCACCCGGCGGCAGCGAGGCCATGTTGTCCTGCGGGGCTGCCGGAAACTGCGAGCCGCCGGGGGCATCGAGCGAGCCCGATTGCACGGAAGGCACCGGCTGGGCCTGCAAGGGCGCTGGATTGGTGGGAGCAGGCAGAGAGCTATAGGGATTATAGGAAGTACGCTGGCAGCCGGCCAAGGCAAGAGCAACCACAACACCGGTCACCACATATCTGAACTGCATCACAAAGCTCCTAAAACCGCTCAACGCCCATCCCGCTATTGGACTGGAGGGCTGAATTATCGCCAAAGGACAGGTCAAATCAAGCCGCCCCGCCCGTTAACCATGCCTATTCAGCCTTGAGCCCACGCAGATGGAACACATCTGCGCGAGGTCAAGACCGCAAAAAGCCGTATCAGACGCGGCGCTCGACCATCATCTTCTTGATTTCGGCAATCGCCTTGGCGGGATTGAGGCCCTTGGGGCAGGTCTGGGCGCAGTTCATGATCGTGTGGCAGCGATAGAGCCGGAAGGGATCTTCCAGGTTGTCGAGGCGCTCGCCCTTGGACTCGTCGCGGCTGTCGATCAGCCAGCGATAGGCCTGAAGCAGAACCGCCGGACCGAGATAACGGTCGCCGTTCCACCAGTAGCTGGGACAGGAGGTGGAGCAGCAAGCGCACAGAATGCACTCGTAGAGACCGTCGAGCTTCATGCGGTCTTCATGGCTCTGCTTCCATTCGGTGGCAGGCGGTGGCGATACCGTCTTCAGCCAGGGCTCGATTGAGCGGTGCTGGGCGTAAAAATTGGTGAGATCCGGCACCAGGTCCTTCACGACGGGCATGTGCGGCAGCGGATAGACCTTCACGGTGCCCTTCACGTCGTCCATGCCCTTGGTGCAGGCCAGCGTGTTGGAGCCATCGATGTTCATGGCGCAGGAACCGCAGATGCCCTCGCGACAGGAGCGGCGCAGCGTCAGCGTCGGGTCGATATTGTTCTTGATGTAGAGCAGGCCATCGAGAATCATCGGACCGCAATTGTCGATATCGATGTAATAGGTATCGATGCGCGGGTTCTGACCGTCATCCGGATTCCAACGGTAGATGCGGAATTCCCGGACGTTCGCGGCACCGGCCGGCTTCGGCCAGACCTTGCCTTCGGTCATCGTGGAGTTCTTCGGGAGAGCGAGTTCAACCATTGCTGGACCTTCGATCCTCGGCGTCAGCCGCCGTTCTGTTACCTAGGTTATAAACATCCGGCGCCCATTGCGCCACGGTTGCATTCAAGAGTGCGTGAGGACGGCCGTCGGACGCCGCCCACAGAAGCGAGAGACGCTCGCCGACCCGGCGCACGGAGACCGCAAGTCCGCGGCCAAACGGCGCCGGCCGTTTCGACTGCTTTTCCGACCGGGCAGTCGCAATCACGCTTTCGGCGCCCGACTGCATCACCGGCCAGGGTGAAAGGTCGACAATCTTCAGGCCGTGCCAGGATGGCGCCCAGAGAAAATCATCGGCGGGAATACACGCCCTTCCGATCCGTGCCAGCAACCGTTCCGCCGCATGGCGCGTCACGATATAGGCGGCAGCGCCGGAGCAGGGTCGCAACGAGCGCACCAGCCGATGTTGCCCAAGCGTTGCCACTGGCAGAACCTTGCGCCCGCCGGGCCGCGGAATGCCCTCGAGCTTGACGATATCGGCCTCAAATCCCAATGCCAGAAGATCGGCCACCACGGCCTCAAACCCCGGCTGCGGCGCCGCATCGTCTTCCAGCACCAGCGCATGAGCGAAGTCGGTTGCCAGAAACTGCCGCCAGGCCATCACGTGACCGGCAAGGCAGGCCTCTTCCGTCAGCATGAACAGGCGGTTGCGATGGGCGTTCCAGCCCACAGCGTCGGGCGGAAACTTCAGCCCGGTGCCGCGCACCGCAAGCACCGCCTGCGGATCAAGCCGTGCATCGACGCCGGCGACGCGGTGGAGCGGCCAGGCCAATGCCCCGAAGCCGGCCTCGATCTGCTGCCAGCGATCCGGCGAGCGATCAAGATTGATCGCAAAAATGCCAAGAGGCTTCCCCCCTGGGACGCTTATCACCGTGCTGGGAAGGGAAGCCGCCAAGGTCATCGATCAGTACACGCGTGCCTTGGGCTCGATCTTTGCGGGATCGATGCCCTCTGCGATGAGGTCCGTATGCACCGGACGGTAATCCAGCTTCACGTCGCCGTTCTCGCCAACCCAGGCCAGCGAATGCTTGCGCCAGGTGACGTCGTCACGGCCGGAAAATGCGCCGTCGGTGTAATCCTCACGCGCGTGGCTGCCGCGGCTCTCCTTGCGGGCCTCGGCGCTGTAGACCGTGGTGATGGCATTGGCCATCAGGTTCTGCAGCTCCAGCGTTTCGACCAGATCCGAGTTCCAGATCATCGAACGGTCGGTGACCTTCAGATCCTTCATTTCGCCCCAGATCGCCGAGAGGCGCTGGCAACCGCTTTCGAGCGATTCCTGCGTGCGGAATACCGCTGCATCTTCCTGCATGGCGCGCTGCATCTTGTCGCGCAGCACAGCCGTCGGAGTACCACCGGCCGCATGGCGCAGACCGTCGAAGCGATCCATGATCTTGTCGCAGGCAGCCGTGTTGAGCGCTGGCACCGGGCCGACGCGGTCGATGACCTGACCGGCGCGGATGGCGGCGGCACGACCGAAAACCACGAGGTCGATCAGCGAGTTGGAGCCGAGGCGGTTTGCACCATGAACCGATGCGCAGCCGGCTTCGCCAACGGCCATCAGGCCGGGCAGCAGGCGTTCCGGGTTGTTGGCGTCGGCGTTCAGCACCTCGCCCCAGTAGTTGGTGGGAATGCCGCCCATGTTGTAGTGAACGGTCGGCAGAACCGGGATCGGCTCCTTCGTTACGTCCACACCGGCGAACACACGCGCGCTTTCGGCGATGCCGGGCAGGCGGGCATGGATGACGTCCGGGGCCAGATGTTCCAGGTGCAGGTGGAT
>JAIXTO010000032.1 GCA_027483885.1 Rhizobiaceae bacterium | reverse complement strand
TGGCGCACCCGAAGAGATTCGAACTCCTGACCCCCAGATTCGTAGTCTGGTGCTCTATCCAGCTGAGCTACGGGTGCTTGCCTCACCGACTGTCCGTCGGCGTTGGCGATCCTCTAAAGCGTCCTTGGGGGGATTGCAAGCGATTTTGCCGAGGCTGCTGTCATTTTCTTGAAACAACTTTTCAAGCCATTGAAAAACATTGATAAATTTCATGCTCGAACACGATAGGCATCAAGAGCCACCGGACGATCCGGAATTTCGATTCGGAAAAGCGTGCCGGGGCCGGGCTTTTCCACGAGTGCAATCGTGCCGCCATGGGCGAGCACCAGCTCGCGGGCAATGGCAAGGCCAAGGCCGGTGCCGCCGGAACGGGCAGAGCCGCGGAAGGCCGCAAACAGGTTTTCCCGGGCCTTGCGCGGCATGCCGGGGCCGTTGTCATCCACGGTGATGCTGACGACGCTGCCGACGCGCTGGGCGGTCAGCGACACCCGGTGCGGCTGGCCGTCCTCGGGGGGTGGTGCATGCATCAGCGCCTGTACGGCATTGCGGCAGAGATTGTGGATGACGCGAAACAGCTGCTCGCTGTCGGCATCCACTTCCAGCGTCTCATCGATCTGGTCGATGAACTCGATGCCGGCTTCCGGATCGAGCGCCAGGATCTCACGCACGTCCTGGCAGAGCCCCGCAAGGCGCAGCAGCCGACGCCGTGGAGCGGCTTCCGAAGCCTGCCCATAGGCCAGCACCTCGTTGGTATACCCCACCGCCCGGTCGATGGTGCGCAGCAGCTTTGGCGCAAAGCTTCGCACCATCGGATCCTCCACATCCACCAGCCGGTCCGACATCAGCTGTGCCGATGCCAGAATATTGCGCATGTCGTGGTTGATCTTGGAGACGGCAAGGCCAAGGTCTGCGAGGTTCTTCTGCTGCTTCAGCGTGCGCTGCAATTGGCGCTGCATGGCCGCCAGATGGTGGCCGGCCACCTGCAGCTCTCCCTTGGCGCGCCCGGGCACGAACACCCGCTCGGGATCTTCCGGGTGCTCGGAAAACACCTGCATGCCATGCGTGAGGCGCCTTATGGGGCCGATCATCATGCGGTTGATCGCGAGATAGATCAGAAACGCCGTCACCAGCGAAATCAGCAGCGAGATGACGAACATCAGCCGCGAGAAGCCGATCATCGCCTTGCGCAGCGTGTCGTCGTTCATGACAAGTTCGATGATCATGTCGGTATCGTTGATCGGACCGTAGACGCGCATGGCACGCCCGCCGCCGAAGATCAGCGTGTCGAGCGCGCTGGCCATGGCATCGAATGGCGTCTCGTGTGCCAGATCCACCTGCAAATCCACCTGCGGGGGCACATCGATGGCCGCCAGCAGGCGCGAGGTGCCATCCTTGCGCAGCGCCAGAACTTTCGTGCCGGTCGCCAGCAGCGTATCGTCCTGCACTTCGCGCGGCAGCTCGGCTGGCTGCAATCCGTCGATGACAATGCCGGCGGCAGCGGCCGTATCCAGCCGGTCTCGCAGCCAGGTGGTGCGCATCACGGAAATCGAGGGAACAAAAATCAGCACTTCGGCGAACATGACGAAAATGACGGTCAGCCAGAGAAGACGTCCCGACAGGCCGCGAAAGCGCCGGGGCATCCGCTGAAGGGGTATGTCCGCACCCTCTGCCGGGGGCGATCCCAGTGGGGCGGAGCCCTCCGCCTCGTTCGTCATGCGGATCTCCGTTCGTTCAAGCGGCTTTGCGACGCGCTCCCGCGCCGCTTGTCATGTGCCTTATCATAAAGATGCCCGAGGGCTTTTTCCAGCCCTCGGGCATCGGAGCCGGCTTAGGCCGCCGCACCGGGTGTCGAAAACCGCTGTCGCATCAGAACTCCTCCCAGTTTTCCCCGCGTGGCGCAGCCGCAGCAGTTGCCGGTGCAGCACCGATGGCGCGGGCAAGATTGCCCATCATCCGGCGCGCAGGCGATGCCTTGGGGGCGGCGCGATCGTCGGCCGCACGGATGGCCGCAGCACGGGCTGGTGCAGTGCGCGCGGGAGCCGCTTCGGAGGCGCGGCGCGGCGCCTGCCCGCCTTCGCCGATGTTGAAATGCGACAGCAGCGAGAACAGGCCATCGGCTTCCTGAGACAGCCTGTGCGTTGCCGCAGAGGTTTCCTCCACCATGGCAGCGTTTCTCTGGGTCACCTGGTCCATCTGGTTGACGGCGGTGTTGACCTCGTGCAGGCCGGTTGCCTGCTCGCGGGCCGCCGTTGCGATCGAATGGATATGATCGTTGATGCCGAGAACCCGGCTTTCGATCTCATGCAGCGATTCGCCCGTCTTCTGGACAAGCTTGACGCCCCCGGCCACTTCCTCGCCGGACTTGGTGATGAGCGCCTTGATGTCCTTCGCCGCATTGGCCGAGCGCTGGGCAAGCTCGCGCACTTCCTGGGCAACGACGGCAAAACCCTTGCCGGCTTCACCGGCACGGGCTGCTTCCACACCGGCGTTGAGCGCCAGGAGGTTGGTCTGGAAGGCGATCTCGTCGATGACGTTGATGATCTGCGAAATCTCGCGCGAGGCCTGTTCGATGCGCCCCATGGCCGCCACCGCATCCCGCACCACAATGGCGGACTGTGCAGCACTTTCCTTGGCTTCGCCCACCATGCTACTGGCTTCCTGGGCCCGCTCCGTGGAGGATTTGACGACCGCGGTGATCTCGTCGAGTGCTGCGGACGTTTCCTCGAGCGCTGCGGCCTGCTGTTCGGTACGCTTCGACAGATCGTCGGCTGCGGTGCGCAACTCGCCGGCATTGCCGTTGATGAGGCTTGCGGCTCCGCGGATTTCGCCCATCGTGTTGCGCAGATTGAGGATGGCTTCGTTGACATTGCGTTGCAGATCCGCAAATGCGCCATGGAAGCTGCCATGCATGGTGTCGGAGAGATCGCCAGCGGCAAGCCGCTTGAGGATGTCGCCGGTCTGGGTCAGGCCGCCATCGACGGTCGCCAGCAGCTGGTCGACATTGTTGGCAAACCGGTCCAGTCCGGCATTGCCGAACTGCTTGTTGATGCGGACCGTGAAATCGCCCTCGGCAGCGGCAGCAACCACGGCTGCCATGCGCGCCTGCAGATCGTCGGAACGGGCGCGCGACACGCCATCCTCGGCGTTCATGCGCTGCACCTCGACGCCGTTCTGCTTGAACACTTCGACGGTCGATGCCATTTCGCCGATCTCGTCCTTCTGCCCGGCACCAGCAACGGCCGTGGCATAATCTCCGGAGGCAATACGCTTCATCGCATCCGTCAGCGCAAGGATGGGCGTGATCAGCGCGCGGCGGCTGATGAAGGCGGCAAGCCCGGTGCCGATTGCCACGCCCGTCAGCGTCACGATGCTGATCAGCATGAACAAGGTACCGCCAAACTGGTCGATGCCGGCGCTTACCTTGTCCAGTTCCGCGCGGTCCTGGCCGACGATGGCGTCGATTTCCTGCTGAAAGGCCTTGCGGTTGTTGCGGTTGGCTTCGTTATTGCCCTGCTTGTTGGCAGCTTCCGGCCCTTCCGTCTTGCCAAGCCGCACCGTCTCCGAGCGGAATGCCTTGAACTCTTCGGCCTTCTTTGCCATCGCTTCAAAGGCTGGCCGCTGCTCGGCCGACACCATCGGGCGCCATTTTTCAAGCAATGCATCGATCTGGGTCAGGTTCTTCGTCAGGCCTTCGCCGAATTTGACCGTATCTTCCGCCGTCTTGGCGGCATAGATCCCGCGTGCCTCCATCACCACGGCCGTCACCAGCCGGTTGAGGTTCTCGCCCTGATAGGCGCGGTCGGCGGCAGAATGGAAGGCCTCGATGCGCCGGCCGTATTCGGAGATCGCAAACAGCGAAATGCCGCCCACGACCAAGGCGACCAGCGCCATCAACCCGACCAGCAAGTTAATCTTGCCCCTGATTTTCATGTCAAACCCTCGTGTACCCACACCAGATCTGCAAGGCTCCCCGCCCTCCTGGTATTCCAATAATCGCACAGGCAAATTAATGAATGCTTGAATTCGAGACAGTGAAATGACGGGCCCGGCGCGCAGGCAATGCGCGGGAAAAGCCCGGCGCCAATTGACTTTTGCGATGGCTTGCTCTTATAAGCCGCCCACGTCCGGCTTTCGCAGGCGCGCGTGAGCGTGTTCCTGTGCCGATACGTTATCCATCAACGCTCTTGTCCCCCAAAGGACAAACCCAAGAAGGGCCGCACACCGCGGTATTAAAAAATGAAGCGTACCTACCAACCGTCCAAGCTTGTTCGCAAGCGTCGTCACGGCTTTCGCGCCCGCATGGCAACCAAGGGCGGCCGCAAGGTCTTGTCTGCCCGTCGCGCACGCGGCCGTCAGAGCCTGTCGGCTTAAGGCCGGCATGCCCGGCGACTGTGCCGGAAATGACGATTGAAGACCAGAAGACGAAAACTGTCGGGCGGCTGAAAAGCCGGCCGCAGTTTCTTGCTGTCCGGGATGGCGAAAAACGCCGCGGGCGCCTCTTCCTCATGGAAGTGCTCGACCGCAAGGAACCGGAAGCCGAGGCCCGTGTCGGTTTCACGGTGACCAAGAAACAGGGCAATGCCGTCGAGCGCAATCGCATGCGACGCCGGCTGCGCGAAGCGGTCCGGTTGTCCGGCGGCTTTGCAATGAAAGACGGTCATGACTATGTCATTGTCGCCCGACGCGAGATGTTGAATGCATCCTTCGCCGATATCACGGCGGCGCTTTCCGAACGCCTGGGAAGCAGACCGAAACACAAGCGGTCCGAGGAGACCCGTTCCAGGAAAGCATGATGGAAAAGAACCGCAATTACTTCATCGCGATCGCGCTCTCGGTGCTGATCGTTCTTGCCTGGCAGTTCCTCTATATGAACCCGATGATGCAAGCGCAGCAGCGCGCCGAAGAGGCGCGACGCGCGCAGGTTGAACAGCAGCAGGCTGCCAATCCGCAGGCAAACCCCACCGTTGGCGGCACGGCCACCGGCACGCTTCCCGGCTCCACCCAGGCCGCCGTCGGCGCGACCCGCGAACAGGCGCTTGCCCGTTCGCCGCGCGTGGCCATCGATACGCCCGCTCTTGCCGGCTCGATCAACCTTGCCGGCGCCCGCTTCGATGACCTGAAGCTGCGCGAATATACCGAGACAGTTGATCCGGAGAGCCCGACCATCACGCTGCTCTCGCCGGCCGATACCAAGGACGGCTACTTCAACGAAATCGGCTATATCGCCGGCGACGCCTCCGGCACGGTGCCCGGCCCGAACACAGTCTGGACGCTGACCTCCGGCGACAAGCTGACGGTTGCGACCCCGGTGACGCTTTCCTTCACCAACGACAAGGGCGTGGTGTTCAACCGCACCATTTCCGTTGACGACCATTACATGCTCACCATCACCGACAAGATCGAAAACAAGACCGGGGCTGCGGTGAGCCTTGCAAGCTATGGCCGCGTGACGCGCTACAACAAGCCGGCAACGCCCTCCGTCTACGTCATTCACGAAGGCTTCATCGGCGTTCTCGGCGCCGGCAATGGCGTTTCCGAACACAGCTACAGCAGCATCGAAAAGGAAGCCTCGGTCAATCCGAAGGCAGCCGGCGGCTGGCTGGGTATTACCGACAAATACTGGGCTTCGACCATCGTGCCGCCGCAGCAAGTGCCGTATGAAGCACGCTTTACGCACTTTACCGATGGCCAGCCACGTTACCAGGCCGACTACAAGACCGATGCGGTCACCATTCAGCCCGGCCAGTCGACGGAACTGAAGAACCTGATATTTGCCGGCGCCAAGGAAGTGCCGCTGGTCGATGGGTACGAGCAGAGCTACTCGATCCCGCGCTTCGACCTGCTGATCGACTGGGGATGGTTCTACTTCATCACCAAGCCGATGTTCAAACTGATGGACTTCTTCTTCCGCTATTTTGGCAATTTCGGCGTGGCAATTCTCTGCACCACGATCGTCGTGAAGGCACTGTTCTTCCCGCTCGCCAGCAAGCAATATGCCTCGATGGCCGCCATGAAGCGCGTCCAGCCGAAGATGGCCGAGCTGAAGGAAAAGCACGGCGACGACCGCATGGCGCTGCAGCAGTCGATGATGCAGCTCTACAAGGAAGAAAAGATCAACCCGATTGCCGGCTGCTGGCCGGTGGTGTTGCAGATCCCGATCTTCTTCTCGCTCTACAAGGTCATCTACGTCACCATCGAAATGCGCCACGCGCCGTTCTTCGGCTGGATCCAGGACCTTTCGGCCCCGGACCCGACGTCGCTGTTCAACCTCTTCGGCCTGTTGCCTTATGCCGTGCCGCACGCGCTGATGATCGGCGTCTGGCCGATCATCATGGGCATCACCATGTTCCTGCAGATGCGCATGAACCCGACACCGCCGGACCCGACCCAGGCGATGATCTTCACCTGGATGCCGCTGGTGTTCACCTTCATGCTGTCGTCCTTCCCGGCCGGCCTTGTCATCTACTGGGCCTGGAACAACACGCTCTCGATCACCCAGCAGGCGCTGATCATGAAGCGTCACGGCGCCAAGGTCGAACTCGTCGACAACATCAGGGACCTGTTCAAGCGAAAACCGGCCGAGACAAAATAGCCGAAACCTTTCAAGACCCCGGCATTCCCGGGGTCTTGTCGTTTCGGGGCGGACGCCCTGACAACAGGGCCAATGCTTGACATTACCGGCCAAAAGCACGAAGCCGGACCCTCAAAACAGACAAATGGCGATAAACGACATGGCGACAGATCAGAAATTCGAGGAAAGGCCGCTTTTCGGCCACCCGTGGGTTTTCATCCGGGGCGTTCCGGCGATGAAATTCCTGCCGCCGGAAGGTCCGCTGGAAGTGGCCTTTGCCGGCCGTTCCAATGTCGGCAAATCCTCCCTGATCAATGCGCTCGTCGGCCAGAAGGGTCTGGCGCGCACGTCCAACACGCCGGGGCGCACACAGGAACTCAATTATTTCGTGCCCGACGGTTATTCCGGCGCCGGCAATGACCTGCCGCCGATGGCGCTGGTGGACATGCCCGGCTATGGTTATGCCAAAGCGCCGAAGGAAAACGTCGATGCCTGGACAAAGCTGGTCTTCGATTACCTGCGCGGTCGCGCGACGCTGAAGCGCGTCTATGTGCTGATCGACAGCCGCCATGGCATCAAGAAGAATGACGATGAAGTGCTCGACCTTCTCGACAAGGCCGCCGTTTCCTACCAGATCGTGCTGACCAAGACCGACAAGATCAAGCCGCCGGGTGTCATTAAGCTGCTGGCCGAAACACGCGAAAAGATCCGCAAGCACCCGGCAGCCTTTCCGGAAGTGCTATCCACGTCGTCTGAAAAATTCGAGGGTCTGGATGAACTGCGTCAGGCCATCGGGCTGACGGTTGGAAAACCGGTCTGACGGGTTTCAGGGGACGACAAGGAACACCGCCAGACCGGCAGCGGCGCCGCGACCGTCAATGATGACGGGGACTTCGGGCGCCGTTTGCCAGGGCCCTCACCCTGCGGTGAAGGCCAATCTTTTCGTTACATCTTCGGCAGAAGCACGTGATCGACCACATGGATCACGCCGTTCGACTGCTTGACGTCGGCAATCGTCACATGGGCGAC
This sequence comes from Rhizobiaceae bacterium, assembly GCA_027483885.1. Classification (GTDB taxonomy): domain Bacteria; phylum Pseudomonadota; class Alphaproteobacteria; order Rhizobiales; family Rhizobiaceae; genus Neorhizobium. Next base: position 28,566 of record JAIXTO010000032.1, on the reverse strand, counting down.
ACCGCCGGCCTCGTCGGTGAGCGTGATCTTGCCCCTCGATTCCTTGGCCTTCAGCACGCAGCCGCCAACCGTCTTCACGTCATGTTCGCCGCCATCGTCCTTGATCATCTTCTCGATGGTCTTCGACATGGCATCGGCGGCCACCACATGGCAGGTGAGGATCTTGGTGAGCTGCGCCTTGTTTTCAGGCTTCAGCAGCGTATCGACCGTGCCCTTCGGCAGCTTTGCAAAGGCTTCGTTGGTCGGCGCAAACACCGTGAACGGCCCCTTGCCTTCCAGCGTCTCGACAAGGCCTGCGGCCTTCACGGCAGCCACCAGCGTCGTGTGGTCCTTCGAGTTGACGGCATTTTCGACGATATTCGTGTTTTCATACATCGCGGCACCACCAACCTTGGGATTGGCGGCCTGGGTGGCGACGGCACTTGCGGACAGAAGGGCTAGGATTGCGACGCTGCGCATTGCGGTCTTCAACATGGGGTGATCCTCTTCCTGTACCTTGAGACGGCAGGGTGTTCACCCTTGGCCGCCGCTCCCAGTCATCGGGAACAAAGCGAAGGACGAGAGGCAAGAAGAAAGAGTTTCACGCGCGACGGAAAAAGATGACCGGTGCGGCGGACCATGCATCCGGATTTTGCAACCGCCCGGCAAGACTTCCGTCCGGCCAGGCGGGCAAGGACATCAGTGCATTTGCGCCCTGCCCTTCGCCAGCACCGGGCCGGTCGGCGCGCCGCTTGGCGAACCGCCATAAGGCTCAAGGCTGACGGCAAGTGTGACACCGTCCTTCAGCTTCGGCCGAAGCGTTTCCGGGACGGACAGTTCACCCTCCCCCGATTGCGGCAGAATGCCGAGAGACACGGCCGGATCAGCACCATCGATCACCCAAAGCTCCAGTGAATGCTGATCTTCGGCAGCAGTGGCGACCGGCGTCAGCCGCAGGTGCCCGTTTGCGGCATCATAACGGGCCGCAAGGCTGACCGCATTGTTCTCACCGGAAAGCTCGGCAAGCGGACGAAGCGGCTGTGGCGTCACCGCCACCGGCTGGCGCGCGTTAAAGAACATCGTGCCGGCAAACAGGAAAAGCGAGGCGAGCGCCACAAACCGCCAGAGCGCCAGCGATCCCCAGAGTGCTGCAAGCATGCCACCCTGCTCCTGCCTGCGGCGGGCCGACAGAACCCGGCGCTCCACCATCGGCAGGATGAAATCGGGCGGTGCGATTGATTCGTATTCCTCGTTGAGCGGCGACAGGTTCTCCTCCCAGCGGGCAACGATGGCCGCAAAGGCACGGTCGCGGCGAATGCGTGCCTCAACGCGTGCGCGGTTTTCCGCAGACAGCACGCCCAGCACATATTCTCCGGCAAGAACCTCATCGCGGGCGCGGTCGCCTTCGCTCTGGTCGGGATTGTTCATCGCTCCATGCACTCTCTCAACGACAATAGGCTTCGCCTGAGCCAGGTGCGCATGGTGTTCAGCGGAACCTCATGGCGCTTGGCCAATTCCTGGTAACTCAGGCCTTCAACATAGGCACTTTTCACGGCCTCGGCGCGATGAGGATCCAACTCTTGCATGCACCTGTCAATGCGCCTTCCTTCACCTTTCAGCACCGCGGAGGTTTCCGGGTCCGGGGCCCCATCGGGAAACTGCCGCTCCTCGTTATCAAGGCTGTCTGAGGGCGGGCGGCGGGCGCGCAGCACATCGATGGCGTGGTTGCGCGCGATGGCACCCAGCCAGGGCATCGGCCCGACATTGGAGCCGGCAAATCGCGGGGCATTGCGCCAGATTTTCACATAAACCTCCTGAAGCGCATCCTGCGCATCTTCGCGATCCTTGAGAATACGAAGGCAGACGCCAAAAAGTTTTGGCGAGGTCTGATGATAAACCGCCCGGAAAGCGGTTCTATCCTGCAGCGCAATGCGCGCCACCAGGTGAGAAAGATCTTCGTCCTTGCTCTTCACGTGGTCGGTCTCCCCGTGCCGAAGCCTGTCTTTTTTGAATTCATCGCGACAAGTACGCGGATTTGTTGGCGCCGGATTATTTCCTCTGTCAAAAACATGCGTTACAAGGCCGCACTGAGTTTCCCAGAGGTAATTCGATGTCCCCTTCCGAAAGTGAAATGCAGGCGCAGCTGCTCGCGCAGGCGCTGCCCTTCATGCAGCGTTACGAGAACAAGACCATCGTCGTGAAATATGGCGGCCACGCCATGGGCGACGCGGCGCTTGGCAAGGCCTTTGCCGAGGATATCGCACTCCTGAAGCAGTCGGGCGTCAACCCGATCGTGGTCCATGGCGGCGGTCCGCAGATTGGCGCGATGCTGTCGAAGATGGGCATCGAATCGAAATTCGAGGGGGGCCTGCGCGTCACCGACGCCAAGACGGTCGAGATCGTCGAAATGGTGCTGGCCGGTTCCATCAACAAGGAAATCGTTGCCCTCATCAACCAGACCGGCGAATGGGCAATCGGCCTTTGCGGCAAGGACGGCAACATGGTGTTTGCCGAAAAGGCCCGCAAGACCGTCATCGATCCGGATTCCAACATCGAGCGTGTGCTGGATCTCGGTTTCGTCGGCGAAGTGGTGGAAGTCGACCGCACGCTGCTCGACCTCCTGGCGAAATCGGAAATGATCCCGGTCATTGCGCCCGTCGCCCCCGGCCGCGACGGCGCGACCTATAACATCAATGCCGATACCTTTGCCGGCGCGATCGCCGGTGCGCTGCGCGCCGACCGCCTGCTGTTCCTGACGGACGTGCCGGGCGTGCTCGACAAGGACAAGAACCTGATCAAGGAACTCTCTGTTGCCCAGGCGCATGCGCTGATCAAGGACGGCACGATTTCCGGCGGCATGATCCCCAAGGTCGAGACCTGCATCGATGCGATCCGCGCCGGCGTGCAGGGCGTCGTTATCTTGAACGGCAAGACCTCCCATTCGGTGCTGCTCGAAATCTTCACTGAAGGTGGTGCCGGAACGCTGATCGTTCCCTGATCTCAGACGTCAGAGAAACAGAAGACCAAGGATGCCTGCAACGATCAGCAGGCATCCCAGCACCTCCAGCCGGTTGATCTTCTCGTGGAAGAGAAACACCGAGGCCATGAAGGTAAAGACCAGCTCGATCTGGCCAAGGGCGCGCACATAGGCCACCTGCTGCAGGGTCATCGCCGTGAACCAGCCGGCAGAGCCCACCACGCCCGCAAGTCCCACCAGCGCAGACGTTCTCCACGAGCGGATGACCTTGCCGATTTCGCTTCGGTCCGTCGCCAGCATCCAGATGAGCATGAACAGCGTCTGGAAGCCGGTCACGAAGGCCAGTGTGAAGCCCGCCTGCATGACCGCATTCGGGCCATCAAGCGACAGCGACGCCGAGCGGTAGGCAACCGCCGATATGCCGAACACGCCGCCGGATGCAATACCGATCAGTGCGGTGCGGGTGGCAAGCGAGCGGAACAGGCCGGCAAAGGTGAGCGGCGAGCGCGCCACCGAAATCGTCATCACGCCGACAATGCCGATGAAGATCGCAACAACCGTGCCAAGGCTCAGGCGTTCGCCGAGAATAACGAGGCCGAAGAGAGCCGCCTGCATCGGTTCGGTCTTCGAATAGGCCGTGCCGACGGTGAAATTGCGCAGCGAAAACAGGTAGACCAGCATGATCGTCGCATAGATCTGCGCAAGTCCGCCGATGATCGCCCAGACGGCAAAACCAAGCGTTGGCTGCGGCAGGCGAAAGCCGCCGATCAGATGCAGTCCGACGACATAGAGCACCGCCACTGGAAAGCCGTAACCGAAGCGCACAAAACTTGCGCCCCGCGTGCCGAGCGAACCCTGCAGGTGTTTCTGCAAGGCCGACCGCAGGTTCTGCAGGAAGGCGGCGGCAATGGTGATGGGGATCCAGAGTTCCATGATACCGGCGCTAGCACGCAGCTCCACCGCCGCCAAGGCCGGCAAAGGCTGCGGCGGTACGCCCTGCACTGCCGGCTTTCTTTTCGCCGCTGACAGGTGCATAAAGCCGCCATGCCACAGCTCAACGCCACGCCCGATCCCGCCGATTTCGCCCATGTCCGTGACTGGGTCTTCGACCTCGACAACACGCTTTATCCGCACCACGTCAATCTGTTTGCGCAGATCGACCGCAACATGACGGCCTTCGTGGCGGAACTCTTGCAGATGGAGCCGGAAGAGGCGCGGCGGCTCCAGAAACAGTATTATCACGAGCACGGAACGACGCTGAAGGGCCTGATGACGCACCACGGCATCGACCCCAACGCCTTTCTGGAACGGGCGCACGCCATCGATTATTCGGCGCTGCTGCCGCATCCGGAACTGGGCGAGGCGATCAAGGCCCTGCCGGGGCGCAAGTTCATCTTCACCAACGGCACCGTTTCGCATGCTGAAGCGGCCGCGCGCGCGCTTGGCATCCTCGACCATTTCGACGATATCTTCGACATCGTGGCCGCCGAATATGTGCCAAAGCCCGCCGGCGCCACCTATGACAAGTTCGCCAGCCTCAACCGGGTCGATACACGCCATGCCGCGATGTTCGAGGACCTGCCGCGCAATCTGGAAGCGCCCCGTGCGCTTGGCATGAAGACCGTGCTGATGGTGCCGCGCAATGTCGGTGATTTCATCATCGAGCGCTGGGAACAGGCCTCCGACGAGGACCCGAATGTCGATTACATGACCGACGATCTGGTCTCTTTCCTGGGCGCGATCCTCAACCGCTGATGCGGTAACATTACCAAAGCTTCATAGAGATTACCGATGTTTAAGTGGTGAAGACCACCGCGCGTCCCTACCTTGGTGTCACGACAACAGGGAAAAGGAAGCACATCCATGACGGTCAAGAAATTCGCCCTCGCAGCCCTCGGCGCGACATTCATCGTCGGGGCGCTGGCGCCGGCAAGCTTTGCTGCTCCCGGCGGTCGCCCCGAGCATGGCCCCGGCCGCCCCGGCCCGCAGCGCGCCATGATGCAGGACATGATGTTCATCCGCCTGCTGAAGGATGCCGACACCAACAAGGACGGCAAGATCACCAAGGAAGAAGTCACCGCCTGGGGTGATGGCCTGTTTACGGCAGCCGACGCCAACAAGGATGGCGTGCTGACGCCGGGCGAAATGCGCAAGTTCCACGAGGCGCGCATGGAAGAGTGGCGTGAAAAGCGCCGCGCCGAGCGTGCCGCCAATCCCAAGGGCCCCGGCGCCGAGCCTGACGAAATGGCCGATGACGAAGGTGGCCCGCCGCCGCCGGAAGCCGGTGGCCCCCGCGGTCCGGATGCCATGAAACATCACGGCGATATGGCCGCCAATGATGACGGCCCCCGTGGCCCGCACGGAAAACATCACGGCATGCGTGAAGGCATGGGCCCGCGCGGCATGATGCCGGGCATGGCTCTGATCCGCATGGCCGACACCGACGAAAACGGCCAGATCAGCAAGGCGGAAGCCACGGCTGCCATGGACAAGATGTTTACCCGCATGGACCGCAACAAGGATGGCGTGATCACCATCGACGACCTGCCGGATCGCCCGTTCTGATCACCGCGCATACGCTCTGAATGAAATGGCAAGCCCGCTCCTCACGCCTGAGGGGCGGGCTTTTCCATGTCGTAGAAATCGGCCATCACCTGAAACGCTTCGTCGGCGGTTTCCACGAAGTTCAGAAGCTCCATGTCTTCAGGCGCAATGGTGCCGAAATCGGCAAGCGCCTGGAAATCGATGATCTTGTGCCAGAACTTTTCCCCGAACAGGATCAGCGGAATGCGCGCCATGCGCCGCGTCTGGATCAGCGTGACGGCCTCAAACAGCTCGTCCAGCGTGCCGAAACCACCCGGAAACACCGCGATTGCCCGCGCCCGCATGAGAAAATGCATCTTGCGGATGGCGAAATAGTGGAAGTTGAAACTGAGGGCCGGCGTCACATAGGGGTTCGGCGCCTGCTCATGCGGCAGAAGGATGTTGAGGCCGATGGTGGGTGCGCCGGCTTCCGCAGCGCCGCGATTGCCCGCCTCCATCACACCCGGCCCGCCGCCGGTCACAACGACATATTCCTGGTGGTCATGGCGTGCCGATTCTGCGGCACAGAGGCCCGCAAACTTGCGCGCCTCCTCGTAATAGACGGAAGCCTCCGTGAGGTTCTTGCGCTGCACCTCGTTGCGGGCAGCCCAGGGCTCGGTGCCGGGGGCGGGAATGCGTGCGCCGCCAAACAGCACGACGGTGGACTTGATGCCCATTTCGGTCAGCGCCATTTCCGGCTTCAGCAGTTCCAGTTGCAGGCGCACCGGACGCAACTCGTCGCGGCAGAGAAAATCCTCGTCCACATAGGCAAGCCTGTAGGATGGCGATACCGACTGGGGGGTTTTTGGGATGGCGCGGGCACGCAGCTTGTCGACGGAACTGTCCTTCAGCGGATCGAAGACACCGCCCTTGCGTCTCGTCGTGTCATTCTTTCCTGCGGCCATCTGTCGTGTCCTTCACAATTGTCGTGTCTCTGCTCTTTTGTAATCCGCAATGGATTGAGGAAGTGTGCGGTTCCCCATTCACATGCGGTGCATTGCCTCGCATCGCTGTGCGGGCCTGCCCACCGGCACACCAAACCACATTGACGCTCGGGTGGCGGTCGCTTAGAGCAAAAGGCAGGAATTTGCCAGCCGGCAGCACGCCTGCCCTCATCACGATCCGTGTGACATCCAAGGACCCCCCTATGACCAGCCCCGAAGCCAAGGACTTCTCTTCCCTCGAAGCGACCATCGAACAGGCGTTCGACAACCGCGACAGCGTCAACCTTGGCACCAAAGGCGAGATCCGCGATGCTGTCGAGGAGGCGCTGAACCTGCTCGACGCCGGAACCTTGCGGGTTGCCGCACGCGGTGAGGACGGCCAGTGGACCGTTCACCAGTGGCTGAAGAAGGCGGTTCTCCTCTCCTTCCGCCTCAACGACATGGAAGTCGTCAAGGGCGGTCCCGGCACCTCCACCTGGTGGGACAAGGTGCCCTCGAAGTTCGAAGGCTGGGGCGAAAACCAGTTCCGCGCCGCCGGTTTCCGCGCCGTGCCGAATGCGGTCGTGCGTCGTTCGGCTTACGTCTCCAAGGGCGTCGTGCTGATGCCCTCCTTCGTTAATCTCGGCGCCTATGTCGGCGAAAACACCATGGTCGACACCTGGGCGACCGTTGGTTCCTGCGCCCAGATCGGCGCCAATGTGCATCTTTCCGGTGGCGTCGGCATCGGCGGCGTTCTGGAGCCGCTGCAGGCCGGCCCGACCATCATCGAGGACAATTGCTTCATCGGCGCCCGCTCGGAAGTCGTCGAAGGCTGCATCATCCGCGAGGGCTCGGTGCTCGGCATGGGCGTTTATATCGGCAAGTCCACCAAGATCGTCGACCGCGCCACCGGCGAAGTCATGTATGGCGAAGTGCCGCCCTATTCGGTCGTTGTTGCCGGCTCCATGCCGTCTGGCAATGCCACCATGGGCAATGGCCTTCCCGCGCCGCATCTTTATTGCGCCGTCATCGTCAAGCGTGTCGATGAAAAGACCCGCTCCAAGACCGGCATCAACGAACTGCTGCGCGACTGAGCGGAAGGCTTTAATCGATGTCTGCGACCGATCCTGTCGAAAATCTTGCCACCCTCATCCGCTGCCCTTCTGTGACACCTTCGGAAGGCGGCGCGCTGTCAGCGCTGGACGCCATGCTGACGCCGCTCGGCTTTGCCGTCGAGCGGGTGACGGCAACGGAGGCGGGAACGCCCGACATCGAAAACCTTTACGCGCGCCTTGGAACATCAGGCCCGCACCTGATGTTTGCCGGCCATACCGACGTGGTGCCTGTCGGCGACGCGGCCGCCTGGAGCCATCCGCCCTTTGCTGCCGAAATCGAGGGCGGCGAACTGTTCGGCCGCGGTGCGGTGGATATGAAGGGCGGCATTGCCTGCTTCATCGCAGCCGTTGCCCGCCATGTGGAAAAGCATAGCGCCCCTCAAGGCTCGATCTCCTTCCTCATCACCGGTGACGAGGAAGGCCCGGCCATTAACGGCACGGTAAAGCTGCTGGAATGGGCCGCCGAAAAAGGCGAGCGCTGGGATGCCTGCCTGGTGGGCGAACCGACCAATCCCGACAAGCTCGGCGACATGATCAAGATCGGCCGTCGCGGCTCTGTCTCCGGTTTCGTCACCGTGCATGGCGTGCAGGGCCATGTCGCCTATCCGCATCTCGCCGACAATCCGCTGCGAACCGCAACGGCCATGATGCAGGCGCTGATGAGCCCACGTCTCGACGAAGGCACCGAAAACTTCCCGCCGTCGAACCTCGAAGTCACCGGCATCGATACCGGCAATACGGCCACCAACGTCATTCCGGCAAAAGCAAAATTTGCCTTCAACGTGCGTTTCAACGATCTCTGGAGCGCCGAAAGCCTGCAGGCGGAGCTGATCCGCCGGCTGGATACGGCCGCCGCAGACGAAAACCTTCGGCCCGGCCGCGCGCCGATGCGCTACGACATCACGTGGTCGGAGCGCCCGAGCCACGTCTTCCTGACACGCAATGATGCGCTCGTCTCTTCGCTCTCAGGCGCTGTTGAAAGCGTCACCGGCAGCACGCCAAAACTGTCGACGACAGGCGGCACCTCGGATGCCCGTTTCATCAAGGACTATTGCCCGGTGGTGGAATTTGGCCTCGTCGGCCAGACCATGCATATGGTGGATGAGCGCGTGGCAGTGGCGGATCTCGAAACGCTGACTGAGATCTACGGCGTCTTCATCGAGCGCTGGTTCGCGCATGCTGCTGCTTAACCAGCCACAACGCCATCTCGCGGGCCTTCTCCTGCTGGTGCGGGGCGATGCGCGTGGCCTGTCGCTGTTTGATATTTCCGACGACGGGCTCGCGCGCTCCTTCAGCGCCTATCTCTGGACGCTTCCGGCGATCGCACTTTATGGCATTGCCCGCCGGCTGGTGGAACTGGGGATGGCACCGGGCCTTTCCGGCACCTTGTCCTTCACCTTCAAATTCGCACTCAACGAAGCAGCCGGCATTGTGTTGCCTATCTTGCTTCTGGTGCTGGCCTCACCGCTTCTCGGCTACCGGGTTCTGCTGCGCACGCTGATCGTGACGTGGAACTGGTCGGCGCTCGTTTATCTGCCGCTCGTCCACCTCGTCGCCGCACCCTTCTTTCTCTTAAACCTGCAAAGCTGGAGCCTCGGCGGCCTGACCTTTGTCACCTTTGCCCTGATCGGCGCTGGCGTGGCGCTCTTTGTGCTGCAATGGCGCATCCTGGCAATCGTGGTTGGCGGCAATAGCCAAATCCGGTTGCTGATCCTGCTGATCCTTTTGCTGTCGCCTCTGGCCATGCTGCCGCTTCGCACCCATCTGTCATCATGACACCCATCGCCTCCCCGTCTCAACCGATACGAGATCCCCTTGCCTCCCTTTTCCGAAATCAAGCTTTACCTTCTCGGTCTCTGGCTTCTGGTCAAAGGCAACCGCGCGGGTTTTCAGTATCTCGACCTGACGGACCGGGGCATGATGCGCTCGTTCTGGGCCATCGTCTGGTGCCTGCCGGCCATCGGCCTCTCCTGGTTCTGGTGGCGGCTCGCCTATCAGCAGGGCCTGCCGCCCAGCCAGTCCATCGGCGGCATCTTTTTTGTGCGCATGGCCATGCTGGAGATGGCCAACTGGCTGGTGCCGCTGGTTCTTGCCGGCGTGCTGGCGCTTCTGCTCGGTATCGGCAGGTATTTTCCGGCGATCGTTTTCGTCACGAACTGGCTGTCGGTGCCGTTTTCCTATCTCTACGGGCTGCTCAGCCTGCTGCTGATCGCCGTTCCCGGCCTCACGGGCCTGATCGCACTGGTCTGGCTCGGCGCCATAATGGCGCTCATTATCTCGCTCAGCCGCATCTTTCGCATGCTGCTGGGCGAACAGCGGCTGATGATTGCGACACTGACCATGGTGCTGATCGTGCCGTCACTCCTCATCTCCGATGTGCTGGAGCGGTTTCTCGACGTCTACCCGGGCTGAACCGGCACCATCTGGATAATCCACCTGCATGAAATAAAGCCCGTCGGGCGGCGCAACCGGCCCGCAGGCGGAGCGGCTGCGGGCCTCAAGGGCGGCGCGCACATCGGCTGGCGTCATCTTGCCCTGGCCCGCCATTTTCAGCGTGCCGGCAAAGGAGCGGATCTGGTTGTGCAGGAAACTCTGCGCCGACGCGCGGATTTCGATGAGATCGCCGGACCGTGTCACGTCCAGCCGGTCGAGCGTGCGCACCGGGCTAAACGCCTGGCAATGGACGGAGCGAAAGGTGGTAAAGTCATGACGGCCGACCAGCGTCTGCGCGGCTTCGTGCATCACCTCGTGATCGAGATCCTTCGACACCCACCAGGCGCGTTTCGCCTCAACGGCCAGCGGCGCGCGGCGACAGATGATGCGGTAGAGATAATGCCGGCGCGACGCCGAAAAGCGCGCATCAAAGCCGTCTTCCACGCGCTCGGCGTCGATGACCGCCACCTTTTCGCCTGCCGTCATCAGATGGGCGTTGAGCGCGTTGCGCAGCTTGTGGGGCTCCCAGTCGCGCGTGAGATCCGTGTGGACCACCTGCCCCAGCGCATGCACGCCGGAATCGGTGCGGCCAGCGCCACGCACGACGACCGTCTCCCGCGTTAGCGACAGCACCGCCTTTTCCAGCGCCGCCTGCACCGAATGGCCGTTCTCCTGCCGCTGCCAGCCGACATAGGGCGTGCCGTCATATTCGACGGTCATCTTGAAGCGAGGCATCAGCCGATCCTTGAACAAGCGGCCAAGGGCGTGCCGCGCAGGAAATCGACGGCGGCAAGCGGCTTGCCGCCCGCCTTCTGCAGCCGTGTCAGGCGCACGGCACCGTTCGCGCAGGCGACCGTCAGCGCGTCATCCAGCAGCGTTCCAGCAATGCCCGCCCCTTCTGCCATCTCGCTTGCCAGCACCTTCACCCGCTCCAACCGGCCATGGATCTCCACCTCGAACCACGCGCCGGGAAAGGGCGACAGGCCGCGAATATGGTTGTGGACCTCCCGGGCGCTCCTTGAGAAATCGATCCGCGTCTCGCCCTTGTCGATCTTTGCGGCGTAGAGCACGCCGTCCTCCGGCTGCTGCACCAGCGGCAGGTCACCGGCCTCAAGCCGCGCCATGGCCTCCACCATCGCCTCGGCGCCCACCTGCATCAACTGATCGTGCAGCTCGCCTGCCGTGGTGTTTTCGCCGATCTCCACCTCGCGCGTCAGGGCAACGGGGCCGGTATCCAGCCCCTTTTCCATCTGCATCACCATCATGCCGGTTTTTTCGTCACCGGCCATGATCGCCCGCTGGATGGGGGCGGCACCGCGCCAGCGCGGCAGAAGCGACGCATGGCCGTTGTAGCAGCCAAGCCGCGTGCCCTGAAGCACAGCCACCGGCAACAGCAACCCATAGGCCACAACCACGGCCACATCGGCGCCAAAGCCCGCAAAACGATCACGCTCTTCCGGCTCCTTGAAATTGAGCGGCGTCAGCACCGGCACCCCCAGCCCTTCGGCTGCCTGATGCACCGGCGATTTCTGGAGGTCGAGCCCGCGCCGGCCGCCCGGCCGCGGCGGTTGCGTGTAGACCGCGACGATCTCGTGCCCGGCCTTTGCCAGCGCCTGCAGCGTTGTCACGGAAAATTCGGGCGTACCCATGAAGATGATGCGGAGTGCCATGTCACCGGTCCTGTTCGTCAGGCGTCTTCAAACGGGTTCACGAGGCGAAGATCAAGCCCTTCGAAGTCTTTTGTGTTGCGCGTGGCAAGGGTTGCCCCATGCGTGAGGCAGATGGCGGCGATCATGGCGTCCTTCGTTTCGATCGGCCGACCGCTTCGATGGCGCCGGGCGCTGATATCGCCGTAGCAGTGTGCGGCGGCGGCTGAAAAAGGCAGCGTTCTCGGTTCGAACTCCTCTTCCAGCAGCCGATAGGTTTGCTCCAGCTGCAGCTTTCGGGCCCCATCCGGCAACAGGCCGAGGCCATACCGGGTTTCGGCAAGGGTAATGGTCGTGAGGAAAACCTCCGATATCACGAAACCGTCCAGCCAGTTGATCAGCAACTCGCTGTGCTTGCGGCCCTTCAACTCGGAAAAGACGTTTGTATCGAGAACGATCATTCGTCAAACCGCGGCGGTTCACGCGCCGGCGCATGACGCGAAGCGTCTAGAGACGCCAGTTCATCCTGCGTCCAGTGGGCGTCATTTCCCAGCAGCGTGCGGATGCGCTGCCCGGCAGACGAAGGAGATCCCTCCTCAAGCGTCCGCAACGAGCGGCGCAGGTGAAGCGCTGCCTCTTCCGAAAGGCTTCGTCCGCTGCGCCGGGCCTGCCTCTGCAGTTCCTGCTTCAACATGTCGTCCAGATTGCGGATCAGCAGATCGCCCATGCCGGCACCTCCATGATATCAGCGATATCATGGACGAACGTGCAACGCTTTTCAAATCACGCTTTTCAAGGCGAACGATTCAAGCGCCCGTCAAACAGCCTTGCCCTTGGCGGCCTTGGTGAATTTCTTGATGACCATCTCACGCTTCAGCCGGGAGATGTGGTCGATGAACAGCACGCCGTTCAGGTGGTCGATCTCATGCTGCAGGCAGGTGGCAAGCAGGCCGTCGGCCTCCAGCAGATGTTCCTTGCCGTCACGTCCGACATGGCTGACGGCGACAGAGGCCGGGCGCTCCACTTCCGCATAATAGTCCGGAATCGACAGGCAACCTTCCTCGTAGACCGACACATCATTCGAGGATTTGACGATCTCAGGGTTGATGATAACGAGCGGGGTCTTTTCCTCGCCCTCGCGCGAAAGATCGATCACCAGAATGCGGCGGGCCACGCCGATCTGGATGCCGGCAAGGCCAATGCCGGGGGCTTCGTACATCGTCTCCAGCATGTCGTCGGCCAGTTTCAGCACGTCGGCGTCCACGCGCTCGATGGGCTGCGAAACCTGACGCAGGAGAGGGTCGGGAAGAATGATGAGGGGCTTGATCGTCATAAATTCCCCATAGCCCATCTTTTGGGACGATGAAACAGGCCAAACCACCGGAATCCGCAGGGAAATGGCCAATGTTCATGTTTTGATCTTCCGGAAAGCCTCGATCTCCGCTAGGCTCCCGCCATGCAGAACCAGAATGTCGCGTTTTTCGACCAGATCCTCCTCTCTCTTCAGGGAACCGGCGGCCTTGTTGTCGGTGCCGGCCTCGTCATCGCGGTGCTGCTCGTGCTAGTCCTGCGCCGCACATCCCGGCGCGGCGAAGAACAGGCCGAGGAGCGGTTCGCCGACCTGATGCGGGCACAGATCGAAATGCAGGGCCGCGTTTCCGCCATGGCCGAGGCACTGGCCAGCCGGCAGGCGGAGTTGAACCGCGGCATCAACCAGCGGCTGGACGGCATGACGCACCGGCTGGGCTCGACGATTGCCGAACAGACGAAATCCACCCATGACAACCTGCGCAAGCTGCAGGAACGGCTGGCGGTGATCGATGCGGCGCAGAACAATATCCAGACGCTGGCCAAGGACGTCGTTGGCCTGCAGGCAATCTTGTCCAACAAGCAGACGCGCGGCGCCTTCGGGCAGGGCCGTATGGAGGCGATCGTAGCGGACGCCCTGCCGCCCGGCGCCTATGCCTTCCAGCCAACGCTCTCCAACGGCATGCGCCCGGATTGCACCATTGCCATGCCGAACGGCGCAGCGCCGCTTGTCATCGATGCAAAATTTCCGCTGGAAGCCTGGCATGCCTTTCGCGATGCCGCCCAGCCGGAGGCACGCAAGCAGGCTGGCGCCCAGTTTCGCCGCGATCTCGAAACCCATATCCGGGATATCTCGGAAAAATACCTGATTGCGGGGGAAACGCAGGATACAGCCTTCCTCTTCGTGCCCTCCGAATCGATCTTTGCCGAGATCCACGAGCATTTCGAGGCCGTGGTGCAGAAGGCGCAGCGTGCCCGCCTCGTTATTGTTTCCCCGTCGCTGCTGATGCTCTCCATCCAGGTCATCCAGGCGGTGCTGAAGGACCAGCGCATGCGCGAACAGGCGCATCTCATCCAGGGCGAGGTGGCGCTTCTGATGGAAGACCTGTTGCGGCTGGATGAACGGACGCGAAAACTGCAGGGCCATTTTTTCGCCGCGCAAAAGGATGTCGAGCAGATCCTCACCTCCTCCGAAAAACTGACGCGACGCGGGGTGCGGATCAGTTCGCTCGATCTGGAACCGCCGCCCGGTGCCACTACCCCGACATCGGAAATACCTGCAAAAGAGCGCGGCGTCGAAAGCCGAACCGGCCTGTTGAAGCTGAGGGTGGTTGACGAGGATTGATCTCGTCGGGCAGTGTCCGGCGCACATCTTTTCCGCAACACGTAAAGCAGCAGGCCGCCTTTCATGATCACCGTCTTCGGCTCCGTCAACATGGATCTCATCGCCACCACGGCGCGTCTTCCCGCGCCGGGGGAAACGGTTGCCGGCACCAGCTTTGCAACAGCCGCCGGCGGCAAGGGCGCCAATCAGGCGCTCGCCGCCGCGCGCGCCGGAAGTGCCGTGCGGATGGTGGCAGCCGTTGGAGAGGATGAATTTGCCGCACCGGCCCTTGCCCTTCTGAAGGGGGCAGGCGCCGATCTGTCCTGCGTCAATCATGTGCCCGGCCCGACCGGCACGGCGCTCATTCTCGTCGGCGGCGATGGGGAAAACATGATTGCCGTTGTGCCCGGCGCCAATGGCACGCTCGATGCAGACGATGGCGCGGCCGCCGTTGCCGGCATGGGAGAAGGTGACATCCTGATGCTGCAGATGGAAATTCCAGCCGATGCGGTGGAAAAAGCCATGATGGACGCAAAGGAGCGCGCCATCCGCACCCTCTTCAACACCGCGCCCCTCACCCCAGATGCCATCCGGCTGGCGAGGCTTGCCTCCATCGTCGTTGCCAACGAAACCGAGTTCGAACTGCTGATCGGCAAGAACGGTCTTGATGACGAAAGCCGGCTTGCCGAAATGCGCGCGCTGCACGCCGAAACGGCGCAGACGCTGGTGGTGACGCTGGGCGGCGATGGCGTCGTTGCCCTGCATGAAGGCGCGGTCTTGCGCGCCAAAGGCCTCGTCATCGAGCCGGTCGATACGGTGGGCGCCGGTGATACGTTCTGCGGCTATCTCGCGGCCAGCCTCGACCAGGGACTGTCCTTTGAGGCGGCTCTTCGGCGTGCCGCCGTTGCCGGTTCGCTCGCCTGCCTGAAACCCGGCGCGCAGCCGGCTATTCCCCTTTTCGGCGAGGTGGATGCCAAGGTCTGAAGAAGACATCGCCGCGCCGCCCTCAAGGGCCGGCGCGGCTTGCGCTTGCTCTCGGCACCTCCCATATTGGGCTCTGAAAAACGCATGCCTTTGCGGGTGCGAAAAAGTCGCTTGATCTCAAGGACTGGACAATGAGCCGAATGACGCCGTTCACCAGCCCGCTTCTGCTGGGCTTTGATACCATGGAAAAGACCCTGGAACGCCTTGCCAAGGCGAATGACGGTTATCCTCCCTATAACATCGAGCGCATGGCGCCCGACGGGGCCGGAGAACCGGAGCGGCTGCGCATCACGCTGGCCGTCGCAGGCTTTTCCCAGGACGATCTGGATGTCAGCGTCGAGGAAAACCAGTTGCTGATTCGCGGGCGTCAAAGCGAAACGGGCGAGCGCGACTATCTCTATCGCGGTATTGCGGCGCGCCAGTTCCAGCGCATGTTCGTGCTTGCCGATGGCATGCAGGTTTCGGGCGCGCGTCTCACCAACGGCCTGCTCAGTGTCGATCTCATTCGTCCCGAGCCGGAACGCATGGTGCGAAAAATTAACATTTCCGTCTCAAAGTAGCGTCGTGGCAGAAATGCCAGACATTTCGAGACGGAGGCTCAAATGCTCCTCAAACACGCAACCGCCCGCCTGACGGAATCCGAGCTTGCCCATCTGGGCGCCGGTGAAGTCGGCTATATCCGCAAGATCCGCTCCGAAGACGTTTCCCGTTGTTTTCCCGAGGCGCCGCAGATCGATCCGACACTGGATCTCTGGGCCCTGTTCGGTGCCGATGGCACGCCGATCCTGCTCACCGACAACCGCTCCAGCACCTTCTTCAAGGCCGCCGAAGACGACCTCAAGACCGTCAGTCTGCACTGACTGTTTTTTTGCGCCGATTGCGGGTGCAAACGCAGGCGGCGCCCTGACAAAGGGCGACCAGCACGCAAAAAGACAAAAAATCGATCAGATACGGGTGAATGTCAGATAGGCCGACGACCGGCCTTCGCGGCGGGCCTTTGCCTCATAACGCGTGCTCGGCCAGTTGGCATAAGGCGTCAGCCAATCCGCAGGTTCCTCGGCTGTCCATTCAAAGCCGCCATGGGCGGCGCAATGGCCAAGCGTCCAGTTGACATAGGTGTCGATGTCGGAGGCAAAACAGAACACGCCGCCGGGCTTCAGCACGCGGTGGAAGCGGGCGAGATTTACGGCGGATACGAAGCGACGCTTCCAGTGTTTTTTCTTCGGCCATGGATCGGGATAAAGCAGGTCGATATGGTCGATCGAGGCTTCCGGCAGCCAGTCCAGCAGCGCCGTTGCATCATCCTCATAGACCCGGATATTTTTCAGGCCCAGCTCTTCCACGCGTGCCAGAAGCTTTGCCATGGAATTGACGAAGGGCTCGACGCCGATGAAACCGACATCGGGGTTTTCCACGGCGCGATGGACGAGGTGCTCGCCGCCGCCAAAACCGATTTCAAGACGGATGGATTTGACCGGCAGGGGAAACAGCGCGGAGATGAGATCTGGCGCAGGCTGCGCCAGATCCACTTTCAGTTCCGGCAGGAGCGAGGCCATCATGTCGGCCTGGCGTTCCCGCAATGGCTTTCCCTTGCGCCGCCCGAAAAAGGCCTCGGTGGCTCGCGAACGGCGCTCGGATTCCATCAGTCTGACGTCCTTAGTTCTTCAAGGCTTCCTTCAGCGGCTTGACGAGATCGAGCTTCTCCCAGGAGAAGGACCCGTCGCGACCGGCCTTGCGGCCGAAGTGACCGTAGGAAGAGGTCTTGGCATAGATTGGCTTGTTGAGATCGAGATGACGGCGGATGCCGGAGGGTGACAGGTCCATCACCTTGCGGATTGCCGCCTCGACCTGATCTTCGGTTACCTTGCCGGTGCCATGCAGGTCAACATAGATCGACAGCGGCTGTGCGATGCCGATGGCATAGGAGATCTGGATCGTGCATTTTTCCGCAAGACCGGCCGCCACGACGTTCTTGGCAAGATAACGTGCAGCATAGGCAGCCGAACGGTCGACCTTGGTCGTGTCCTTACCGGAAAACGCGCCGCCGCCATGGGGGGCTGCCCCACCATAGGTGTCCACGATGATCTTGCGGCCGGTGAGGCCCGCATCGCCATCCGGGCCGCCAATGACGAACTTGCCGGTCGGGTTGATGTACCAGGCGCAATCCTCGGAAATCTTCAGGTCGCCTAACGCTTCGCGGATGTAAGGCTCCACAACCTCACGAACCTTCTTGCTGTCCCAGCTTTCGTCGAGATGCTGGGTGGAGAGCACGATGGAGACGGCCTCATAGGGCTTGCCGTCGACATAACGCACCGTCACCTGGCTCTTGGCGTCGGGGCCGAGCTTGCCGACATCGCCCTCGCCCGTCTTGCGGGCGGCCGACAGCAGCTGGAGAATGCGGTGCGAATAATAGATCGGCGCCGGCATCAGGTCGGGCGTCTCGTTGCAGGCGTAACCGAACATGATGCCCTGGTCGCCGGCCCCTTCATTGCCCTGCTGGTCTGCGGCGTTATCGACGCCCTGCGCGATATGGGCCGACTGCGAGTGCAGGAGCACGTCGATCTTGGCCGTCTTCCAGTGGAAGCCGTCCTGCTCGTAGCCGATATCCTTGATGGCGCGGCGTGCCGCCGTCTTGAACTTGGCGGGGTTGATCACCTCGTTGCCGTTCTTGTCGGTCTTCATCAGGCTCGGCGGCAGGCGAACTTCGCCGGCAATCACCACGCGATTGGTGGTGGCAAGCGTTTCGCAGGCAATGCGAACCGTCCAGGGATCGACGCCGGTCTTGGCGGCTTCCCGGTAGACGAGATCGACGATTTCATCGGAAATGCGATCGCATACCTTGTCGGGATGACCTTCGGCAACGGATTCGCTGGTGAACAGATAATTGGCGCGCATGCTGGGATTCCCCTCAAGAACAAACCGCTGAATGTCGTAGTCAGTTCGCCATTCAAAAACAAGGACAGAACCACATAAATATATCTTTATACGACAACGAAAGGTTTATGCAGGCGGCCTTCCTCGCGATTTTCATAAAAAAAAGCGGCCAATGCGGCCGCTTTTCGGGGGATATGCGGTTTCAACCGTTATTCGACGTCCGCTTCGGCGGCAAGCGCCTTCACCAGATCAACCAGCTTGCGGCGCACCTTGGGGTCGGAAATCTTCACGAAAGCGCGGTTGAGCTGCAGCCCTTCGGAGGAGGACAGGAAGTCAACGACGTAATTGGAGCTGGATGCCTCGGCCATGCCGGATGGGCCGGTCGCATGGTCGCCGGGAGCATCTTCGAAGAAAAACGAGACCGGAACATTCAGAATGCTGGAAATGTTCTGCAGCCGGCTGGCGCCGACGCGGTTGGTGCCCTTCTCGTACTTCTGGATCTGCTGGAACGTGATGCCGAGGCTTTCGCCGAGCTTTTCCTGGCTCATGCCCAACATGGTGCGGCGAAGCCGGATGCGGCTCCCGACGTGGATGTCGATCGGGTTCGGCTTCTTTTTGTTTTCAATCATCGTGAATGTCCTAGGTTGCTCTTCAGTCCCCATAACTCGCATTACGTGCAAACATATGCTTTCGCTCATACAATCGCTGCCCAGGCGATACACGGAAACATACGATTCAACGAAAGGCCGCAGCACTATGCAATTTTAGGGGTTTCTGGTCAATTGAGGCCATTTTTTAAACCCATGCGCGAAACTACCGCAATCAGCGCCATAACTGCGATCAACAACCAGAAGTGCGTTTCTCGCGTATAGTTGTTCCAGGTCGGGACGATTGCGCTACTCAAAGTGGAGTCGATCACGCCCTTTTGATCGAAGTCAAGTGCATTTTCGACGACGCCTTTCGCATTTATGATTGCGGAAATGCCGGTGTTTGCTCCGCGAATCAGTGGCAGACCCGATTCGACCGCCCGTAGCCTCGCCTGCAGGAAGTGCTGGTAGGGGCCCGGCGTATTGCCGAACCAGGCATCGTTGGTGATGTTCAAAAGGGCGGATGCGCGGGTAACGTCAGCACCGATTTCCGCGGGGAAGATCGCCTCATAGCAGATCAGCGGATAAAAGGATCGGCCACTCGGCAGTGTGATCAACGATCGGCTGGCACCGGCGGTGAAGCCCCCCGGCATTTCCACAATATTGCCCACGCCGAGCAGGTCCCAAAAGCTCTGGAACGGCAGGTACTCGCCGAATGGCGTCAGGTGCACCTTGTCTGAGGCAGCGATGATCTGCCCCTGGCTGTCGATGGCGTAGATGGAATTGTAATAGCGAGGCATATCGCCAGGCGAGGCTTCTTCAGCCCGCACCACCCCTGATATCAGCACCTGTCCGTCTTGCAGCGTCTCGGCAATGCGGGTGAGCGCACCGGGGTTCTCTGTCAGGATGAACGGCACGGAGGTTTCCGGCCAGACGATGATATCGGGCCGCCTTGCGCCATCCTTCGGCGGCAGTGCCGAGAGTGCCAGATGCTCCTCGAACACGGCCCGACGGTCGGCATTGTCCATCTTGCGCGCCTGATCGATCACCGGCTGGACGATGCGCACCGAAACGGGCGGCTCGTTCGATGGTGTCGCGGCAACGAAGTTCATGCGGTAGGCACCGTAGCCGAAATGGGCGGCGATCAGCACCGCGGCAATGCCAAGCCCGCCTGCCGCTCCCTTGCGCGTGCCAAACAGGGCGGGCGCTCCCACCACGAAGACAGCGAGCAGCGTCACGCCAAAAATCCCGATCGCCTGTGCCGACTGCATCATGATCGGCACCGGCATCACGCCATAGCCGATCGCGTTCCACGGAAAGCCGGTGAACAGAAAGCTGCGCAACCATTCGGCCAGCGCAAAGCCGACGGCAAGCGCTGCCAGTCGCCCGAATCCGTCCGACCAGAGGAGGCTGGCGATCAGTGTTGCAAGCCCGTAAAACACGGCGAGCACGGCCGGCAGACCGAAAATGGCAAGCGGCAGTGCCCAGGCAAATTCATCCGCATCGACCAGCAGCGCGTTGCCGAGCCACCAGAGGCCGGCGACAAAATAGCCAAACCCGAACAGCCAGCCGAGGGAAAACGCGGCACGAAAACGGCCGAGACGCCCGGCCTCCGGGGCGGTTGCCGTTCCATCCATCAGCCAGACAAGCAGCGTGAAGGACACAAACAGCGAGGCGACAAACGAAACGGGGGGCATGGAAAGGGCTGCAATCGCGCCAGCGGCCACGGCAAGCCCCGCGCGACGCCAACCCCACAGAAGCATGACCTTGCCGGCGAGACGCTCCATGGACATCCTTTCCGATCTCTCGGGCAGCAAGGGAAACCGCATGCGGCGCCCGACGCTACATTTCATCCCGCGTAAAATGCGTTTTACTCATGAACACGCCTACAGCATCGGCCTACAAACCGGAATTGATTTCCGGAAGACGCAAGCGTCAATTGTCAATGAGAACCTTCGGCATGGGATTGGTGCCAAAACCGTACGGCCGAACCTCAAAATCCCGGCCGCCGGCGCAGGCCGTATGGCGTGATGCACCCCAGGCGCGGCCGCAAATCAGATCTCACGCCGTCCGTCTTCATCCTGCTGCGGGTCCGGCGCCTGCGATGTCTGGGCCATCTCCACCGCCACTTCGGTGGCTGCGGGCGCAGCCTCATGTGCGGGACCGTCGCCCTTCAACTGGCGCCGGCGCGTGACCACATGGCGCTTGCGCATGATGCGCACCCGCTTGATGCGGCGCGGGTCGGCGTCGAGAATCTGGAACTCGAAACCCGGCACCGCCTGCACCAGTTCGCCGCGCACCGGAATGCGGCCGAGCGCCGAAAAGATCAGGCCGCCCAGCGTATCGACATCTTCCAGCTGGTCGCGCACGTCGAAATCCGGGCCGATGGCTTCGGCTATGTCTTCCAGCTCGACACGGGCATCGGCAATGAACACGTCCTCGCTGGTGCGCGAGAACATGGCCTCGTCATCGTCATGTTCGTCCTCGACATCGCCGATGACCATTTCCACGATGTCCTCATGGCTGACGAGACCGTCCGTGCCACCATATTCATCAATGACGAGCGCCATCTGCGTGCGCGCCGCCTGCATGCTCTGCAACAGGTCGGAGGCGAGCATCGAGGGCGGAACGAAGAGGATCTGGCGGATGAGGCCCGCTTCAGACACCGTCTTCATCAGGTCGACGCGACCGAGATCGAAGGCAGGGCGCGGCGTGCGCACGGTCTTTTCCTTCAGCACGGCACCGGAGGCTGCATCCATCTGCACCGCCTTTTGCGGCGCGCTGCGGCGCTTGTTGCGCGCCTGCTTGGCAAGATAGGACAGAAGGTCGCGAATGTGGACGAAGCCGCGCGGATCATCCAGCGTGTCGCAATAGATGGGCATGCGCGAGCGACCGGTTTCCTCGAAATGGATCATCAGGTCGCCGAGCGTCATGGTCATGTCGACGGCTTCGATATCGGCACGCGGCACCATGATATCCTCGACGCGCACCTCACGGAAACGCAGGATATTGTGCAGCATCGCCCGCTCTTCCGGCGAAAAGGCGCTGCTGACGGAGGTGTCGGTCATCAGAGCGTCGGCGAGATCTTCGCGAAGGCGCTCCCCTTGCGAAGGCCGGAGCAGCCGGATCGCCCGCGCCCAGAAAGTGCTGTGCGAGCGGCCGTGGTGTTCGCGTCGTAACGGACTGCCACCCTCTTCGGAGGAGGACTGCTCGGATTCGGTGCCGCCGCGCGCGGCCTGAGTCGAAATCTCGTTCATGGTTCCAGTGTTATACCAGCGGATCCTGTCCCGCATAGGGATCAGATAGGCCAAGGGTGGCCAAAATACGAGTCTCCAGCGCTTCCATTTTTTCCGCCTCGTCCACCTCCATGTGGTCATAGCCGAAAAGATGCAGGAAACCGTGGACCATCAGATGCGTCAGATGATCGTCGAAAGACTTTTCCAGATCAACCGCCTCGCGCTCCAAAGTCTCGCGCGCAATGACGATATCGCCGAGCATAGGGCCGGGCATTTTTCCTGGCGTCACCGGAAAGGCAGGGAAGGACAAGACATTGGTGGGCTTGTCCTGGTCGCGCCATTCGGCATTGATCTCGCGGATCGCCGCATCATCGGTAAACACCAGCGACAGTTCCGCCGGATGCGACTGGAACGGCTGCTTTTCATGAACCGCCAGATATTCGGCGGCCGCATGGATCACCCGTTCGGCCATCGTGGCCAGCGTGTCTTCGTCGGGCCAGCGTTCGTCTTCGACGCTGATCTGTATGTCTAGCTCTGGCATGGGATTAAAGGCCGCCTTAGCGGCTCTCGTGCTCGCTTTCCTCATGAACCGCATATTGCGCGTCATAGGCCTGAACGATGCGCCCAACCAGCGGATGGCGCACGATGTCGGTATCCTTGAAGCGCACGACGGAAATACCCTCGACGCTGCTCAGCAGCTGAAGCGCTTCCACCAGACCGGATTTTACCCCGCGCGGCAGATCCACCTGGCTCGGGTCGCCGGTCACGATCATACGGGCGTTTTCGCCAAGGCGCGTCAGGAACATCTTCATCTGCATCGATGTGGTGTTCTGCGCCTCGTCGAGGATGACGGCGGCATTGGCAAGCGTGCGCCCACGCATGAAGGCAAGCGGTGCGATTTCGATGACACCGGCAGTGATTGCCCGCTCCACCTTGTCGCCGGGGATCATGTCATAGAGCGCGTCATACAGCGGGCGCAGATACGGATCGACCTTTTCCTTCATGTCGCCGGGCAGGAAGCCAAGGCGTTCGCCAGCTTCAACGGCCGGGCGCGACAGGATGATCTTGTCGACGGCGCCACGTTCCAGCAGCTGGGCGGCATGGGCAACGGCCAGATAGGTCTTGCCGGTGCCGGCAGGGCCGACGCCAAACACCAGTTCGGAGCGCTCCAGCGCTCGCATATAGGCATCCTGCGTCGGGGTGCGGGCCGCCACCGTCTTCTTGCGGGTGGAGATCTGCGCCATCGACAGCTTGGCCTTGCGCTCGAGCGTCGGCAGGATCAACTGGTCGTCTGCGGCAACTGCCATGCGGATTGCACCTTCCACGTCCGAGGTTTCGACAGAGGCGCCCTTCTGCAGGCGTTCATAAAGGAAATCGAGAGCGCGCCGCGCCTGATTGGTGGCGGAAAGTTCACCGGAAATGCTGACCGAATTGCCGCGCGCCCGCGCGTCGATGTTCAGACGCGCCTCGAGGAGCTTCAGGTTCTGGTCAAATTGTCCGAAAAGTTCGCTGGCCAGCCTGTTGTTCTCGAACGTCAAGACGAAGTGATTGGCATCGATCGCGGCGGTGCGGGTGTTGCGCGAGGGTGAAGAAACCAATTCCTGTCTGTTCAAGTAGCAAGGCTCCTATATCTGGCTTTGAACCATTTAACGCTCGATCCTCTCGGCAAACAAGCTGTTTGGTCCCGTGCCTGTGATTCGTACCTGGATAATGTCACCGATTTGCGATGTTTTTGCATCAACATTCACAGACTGCAGCCAGGGCGAGCGACCGATCAGCTGGTCGGGCATCCGGCCCGGCTTTTCGAGAAGCAGATCGATGGTCTTGCCGACGCAGGTTTCAGCGAACGCATGTTGCTGCTTCAGGAGAAGCGCCTGCAGCCGTTCCAGCCGCTCAGCCTTGACCGCATCATCCACTTGAGAACCGAGATCAGCGCCCGGAGTTCCCGGCCGCGTCGAATATTTGAACGAAAAGGCCTGGGCGTATTCGACGGTTTCCACAAGGCGCAGCGTATCTTCGAAATCCGCGTCCGTTTCGCCGGGGAACCCGACGATGAAATCACCTGACAGAGCGATATCGGGGCGGGCGGTGCGGATGCGCTCGATGAGGCGCAGATAATCTGCTGCCGTATGGCGCCGGTTCATCGCCTTCAGGATGCGGTCGGAGCCCGCCTGCACCGGCAGATGCAGGTAGGGCATCAGCGTGCGCAGGTTGCGATGCGCCTCGATCAGCCGGTCATCCATGTCGCGCGGATGGCTCGTCGTATACCGAAGCCGGGCAAGGCCGGGGATTTCAGCAAGCCGATAGAGAAGATCGCCGAGGCTCCAGGCATCGCCGGAGGGACCTGCGCCATGCCAGGCGTTGACGTTCTGGCCAAGCAGCGTCACCTCGCGCACGCCCGCATCCACCAGACGTTTTGCCTCGTCGAGGATCTGGGAGAGCGGCCGCGACACTTCCGAGCCGCGCGTATAGGGCACGACACAGAAGGTACAGAACTTGTCGCAGCCTTCCTGCACCGTCAGGAAGGCGGTGACGCCGCGCGAACGGATGGCGGAGCGTTCGGCGGCCGGCAGATGCTCGAACTTGTCTTCGACCGCATAATCGGTCTCGATCACCCGCTCGCCGGCACGGGCGCGTTTCAGCGCCTGCGGCAGCCGGTGATAGGTCTGCGGGCCGATCACCACATCAACGGCTGGCGCCCGGCGAAGGATTTCCTCGCCCTCGGCCTGCGCGACGCAACCGGCAACGCCGATCATCATCTCGCGGCCGTTGGCATTGCGCTCTTTTTTCATGTCGCGCAGCCGGCCAAGCGCCGAATAGACCTTGTCGGCGGCCTTTTCGCGGATGTGGCAGGTGTTCAAAAGAACGAGATCGGCATCCTCCACCGTCTCTGTGGTCACATAACCTTCGCTCGCCAGCGCATCGCCCATGCGCATGGAATCGTAAACGTTCATCTGACACCCGTAGGTCTTGATGAACACTTTTCGCGAATTGCCCACAGGGCTTGCCTGCGGGATGGCGATGTCGCCGCCGGAGGGCGTGGCGGCTGGAAGGGTGGCTGTAAGGTCGGTCATGGCCGCCTCTTTACTGCAAGACGGCCTGAATTAGAAGGGCTTCGTGCTTAACGGCTGCGTGGATAAAGCCTGTCGCGCAGCATGGCGCGCAACCGGGCCACCACGGTAACACCCGCCACCTTGCGATTGGTCTCGGCGCGAAACTCCACCACTTCGCCGAAATCCACGTCCACTTCCATGGCTTCCGCCTTCAAGACGCCCATCAGGTGCGGCACAAGCTCGACATCGCCGGGCCAGGCGGCAATCGGCCGGTGGTAACGGCCCATCGGCATGCCATAAATGCCGGTATAGGCAATCGACACCGGCTGCACATAAACGACACCATTGGGCGCGGAGGCGACGGCAGCAGAGGCTGCGCCGAACAGCGATGATTTCACCTCCATCAACCGGTTGCCATCCGATGTCGTGCCTTCGGGAAACAGCACGATGATTTCGGATGCAGCAAGGCGGGCGGCAATTTCGTTCACCTGCTCGCCGGCCTTGCGCTTCTGCTCGCGCACGACGAAAACCGATTTCTGCAGTTTCGCGAGCCAGCCGAATACCGGCCAGTCCGCCACCTCGGCCTTGGCGACAAAGACGACATCGGCAATCGCGCCGAGCACCAGAATATCCTTCCAGGAGACATGGTTGGCGGCCAACATCAACGGCCGGCGGTTTTCAAGCCGCCCATGCTGGCGAATGCGGATGCCGAGCAGATAACAGGCCGCGCGATGCCAGAAACGCGGCAGGCGGCGGCGCAGCGTCCAGTCGAATTTGAGGGCAAGAAGCTGCACCGGCAAAAGCACAAGCGTCAGCACCGAGAGGAGCAGGAAGACCAGCCCGATCCGCAGCCAGTTGATCACGGATCGTCCTTGTCGAGCGGGATGCCGTAAAGCTCCAGCCGGTGGCCGACGAGACGGAAGCCGTGCTCGCGGGCAATGCGCTCCTGCAGCGCCTCGATCTCGGCAGATCGGAATTCCACCACTTCGCCGGTCTTCACATCGATCATGTGGTCGTGATGTTCTTCCGGCACGGTTTCATAACGCGAGCGCCCATCGCGAAAATCGTGCTTCTCGATGATGCCGGCATCCTCGAACAGTTTCACCGTGCGATAGACCGTGGAAATGGAGATGCGCGAATCGACCTTGGTGGCGCGGCGGTAGAGTTCCTCCACGTCAGGATGGTCGTCGCTGTCCTGCAGGATGCGCGCAATCACGCGGCGCTGATCGGTCATGCGCATGCCACGCTCGGCGCACAGCTCCTCCAGGGATTTGGAAAGGTCTGTCATGTCGTCAGGGCCTTGCGTCGCAGAATTGGAACTTTACCGGACTAGCGAAGATCGCGCCGCATGACAAGCGCTGCGGTCCGCGTGCCATCCGTGCCGGTGTAGTAAGCCGGGCGTCGCGCCACCTGCAAAAAGCCCAGACGCTGGTAAAGCCCGACGGCCGCGACATTGTTTTCCGCCACCTCCAGAAACATGGTTTCGGCGCCGCGAACCTCCGCTTCCCGCAGTGCCGCCTGCATCAGGCGCCAGCCAAGGCCGGTTCGGCCCAGTTTTTCACCGACGGCAATCGTGAGAATTTCTGCCTCGCCCGCCACCTCGCGCGACAGCACGAAACCACCGAGCGGACGGCTGAAAAAAGCGTTGGATTGCAGTGCGGAGAAACCGAACACGCCGTCCTGGGCGAGCAGTGCCAACATTTCCTCCTCGCTCCACTGGCGCGAAAAACGCTGGCCATGCAGTTCGGAGGCAGGGCGGCAATCGCTGTCCTGCATCGGCACGATATCGAAAAAGGGCTTCCAGGTCAGGTAATCGTCAAACATTGGGAATCGTCAGGCGCGGGAAAGAGCAAATCCGTCCTGCGGTTTAGCATCCGGCCCGCGAAGGTAAAGCGGTTTCGGCCGTGCCGCATCCGCTTCAGCTTCCGCACCGATGCGGGCGACCATGGCAATGTCGAAGCGATCCGGCTCACTGGCAGCAACCTCGCCCGCCAGAAGCGCCGATGCGGTGCCGGTAACGGCTGCGCCATGGATTTGCGAGAGATGGCGTAGGTCCTCAAGCGAAATGGCAGCAGCCTCCGTCAGGGCAACACCGTCAGTGCCAAAAACCTGCGCATAAATCTCGTTTCGCTTGGCATCCATCGCGGCGATGACCGGACGGGTTGCATCCTGCGCCAGATAGGCCCGTGCCATGACGGAAAGCGTTGTCACGCCCACGGCATCGGCCGACAGGGAAAGCGCAAAACCACGGGCGGCGGCCACTCCAACGCGAATGCCGGTAAACGAACCCGGCCCGATGGTGACGGCAATGCGGGTGATATCGGACAGCGCAACGCCTGCCGTTTCCAGCACGTCATCAATAATCGCCATCAGCCGTTCCGCATGGCCCTTGCCGATGCGTTCCGTCACGGAGGACAGGATCTTCTCCTGCGAAGCGTCATAGACCGCGGCGGAACAATCCACCCCGGCCGTATCGATGGCGAGAAGCATCATGAAAGATCAGAGCGCCTCGACCGACTGCACTTCCGGCACGAAATGCTTGAGCAGGTTCTGCACGCCATGCTTCAGCGTTGCCGTCGAAGACGGGCAGCCGGAGCACGCGCCCTTCATGTTGAGATAAACAGTGCCATCGCGGAAACCCTTGAAGGTGATATCGCCGCCATCCTGCGCAACGGCGGGGCGCACGCGGGTCTCTAGCAGTTCCTTGATGGTGGCAACGATGGTTTCGTCGCCATCCTCGAAGAACTCACCTTCCTCGTCGGTTGCTTCCGCCATGCTGGCCGAACCGCCCATGACCGGCTGGCCGGACATGAAATGTTCCATGATGGAGCCGAGAATGGCCGGCTTCAGGTGCTGCCATTCCTGGGATTCCTTCGTCACCGTCACGAAATCATAGCCGAAATAGACGGCCGTGACGCCATTGATGGTAAACAGCCGGGCGGCCAGCGGCGAGGCCTCGGCTTCATCGGCATTGCGAAAATCCGCCGTGCCCTTTTCCATCACCACCTTGCCGGGCAGAAACTTCAAGGTTGCCGGGTTCGGCGTGGATTCTGTCTGGATGAACATCTGGGGATCTCCTTGGCAGCCGTGGCAGCGCCAGTTTAGAACTCTTCAAAAGAAGATAATCGGGTTCATGTTTTTATTCAAGTGCGTATTTGGCACGCTGCGATCAAGCCCCCGTCAGCAGAGCGCATCGATCTCGTCATTGGTCAGCGTATCCGGGAGAACGGTGACCGGGATTGGAAAGGCCGCGCCGCGTGCCGCAAGTGAGGTCACCAGCGGCCCCGGCCCTTCCTTGGAGGAGGAGCCTGCGGCCAGCACCAGAATGGCAATATCGCGGTCTTCTTCGATCACCGCGTTGATCTCGTCAGAAGCGCTTCCCTCGCGGATCACCACTTCCGGATCGATGCCGATGGTTTCGCGCACGCGCTGGGCAGCCTTTGCCATCACGGCTTCGGCTTCCTCGCGCGCTTCGGCACGCATGATCTGCTCGACACCCAGCCATTGCTGGAAATCACCCTCGGGAATGACAAACAGCAGAATC
>JAIXTO010000086.1 GCA_027483885.1 Rhizobiaceae bacterium | reverse complement strand
GAACCCATGACCCACGCCTACATCTGCGATGCCATCCGCACGCCTTTCGGCCGCTACGGCGGTGCGCTTTCTTCCGTGCGCGCCGATGATCTGGGCGCGGTGCCCTTGAAGGCGCTGATGGCGCGCAACACGTCTGTCGATTGGGAAGCCGTCGATGACGTGATCTATGGCTGCGCCAACCAGGCGGGCGAGGACAATCGCAATGTGGCGCGCATGTCGCTGCTGCTCGCCGGCCTGCCGGTCTCCGTCACAGGCACCACGATCAACCGGCTTTGCGGTTCGGGCATGGATGCCGTCATTGCTGCCGCCCGCGCCATCAAGGCGGGGGAGGCGGAGTTGATGATTGCCGGCGGCGTGGAAAGCATGAGCCGGGCGCCCTTCGTGATGCCGAAGGCGGAGACCGCCTTTTCGCGTGCCGCCGAAATCCATGACACCACGATCGGCTGGCGCTTCGTCAATCCGCTGATGAAGAAGCAGTATGGCGTGGATTCGATGCCCGAGACCGGCGAGAATGTTGCCGCCGATTTCAATGTAAGCCGTGAGGACCAGGATGCCTTTGCGGTCAGCAGCCAGAACAAGGCGTCGGCGGCACAGGCAAACGGTCGTCTCGCAAAGGAAATCGTCTCCGTAACAATCCCGCAGCGCAAGGGCGATCCGATCGTGGTGGACAAGGACGAGCATCCGCGCGCCACCACCATCGAGACGCTGGCCAAGCTCGGCACGCCGTTTCGGAAAGAGGGTGGCACGGTCACCGCCGGCAATGCATCCGGCGTCAATGATGGTGCGGCCGCCCTCCTCATCGCGTCTGCAGCCGCTGCGAAAAAACACGGCCTGACGCCGATTGCCCGCATCGTTGGCGGGGCGACGGCCGGTGTGCCGCCGCGCATCATGGGCATCGGTCCGGCGCCGGCCAGCCAAAAGCTCCTCGACCGGCTGGGTCTCACACAGGACCAGCTGGATGTGATCGAGCTGAACGAGGCCTTTGCCAGCCAGGGTCTGGCAACCCTTCGTCAGCTTGGCATTGCCGATGACGACGCCCGCGTCAACCGCAACGGCGGAGCCATCGCCCTTGGCCATCCGCTCGGCATGTCGGGCGCCCGCATCACCGGCACGGCAGCGCTGGAACTTCTGGAAACGGGCGGACGCTATTCGCTTTCGACCATGTGCATTGGCGTCGGGCAGGGCATTGCCGTGGTGCTGGAACGGATCTGAACCCGGTCAATCCGGCAGATTGAAGCGAGGCCCGATGGAGCGATCCGTCGGGCTTTTTCGATCAGGCCCGTCTATCGGGTCAACGGTCGTGTCAACCAATGCGCTTTATCGATGCCCGGACCTCTGGTAGAATGCCGCATGTACCGAGGGCTGAATCGGGATTGAATGCGAACATGCTGAAGACGGATACCCGGCAGGCCAATTGGCGACGTGCCAACCCCGGCAAATATGAAGCCCATCTCGCTGTGCAGCGTGCCGTCAAGGCAGGCGAACTCGACAAAGAGAGTTGTGAGGTTTGCGGCATCGAGGCGGTTGATGCGCATCACGATCAATACGACGAACCATTGAAAGTGCGCTGGCTGTGCCGTCGCCATCATACAAGGCTGCATCACTACGGCGAGGACATGTTTCCCGTCAGAGGGTCTTGATATCAGGACTTTAGCGCTCGGTTGAGCCTGCGCCTTTGGACAAGTTTATCCCCACACGGGCCTGTGGCGCTCATGCCTGCGGGGTCTCTTTGCAGACGGTTGGCCCGGTTGCGCCGCGATAGGCGTTCAACGAATTCTGCAGAAGTGCTTTGTCGATACGGTGAGGACGCTTTGGTCCACCTCTGGTGTCTTTGCAGGAAGAGGGGAGGGGCCTCAGTTCGGACTTGGATTGGCAATTTGCCAATGCGCCGCAGTCCCGGCACATGAAGAGTGGGCCATGCCATGACGAGCGAACATCTGCGGCATAACGGGGGCGGGCGACATCGCGCATAGAAATGCTTGGTTGATTTTCGCCCTGCGCAGACCTTCCGCCCGGACATTTTGCTGGAAGGGCGGAGCTAAGCGAGCATTCATAGTGAGGAGCATCTTCTTCGCCGGCGAGGAAAATCTTTGATGGCGTTCTATCGGACATTTCAGAAAGAAGACAGGGCGTGCGGTTGTTTCGCGATATTCGATCCAAACCGCACGGAGGGCGTGGAGTCCTCGCCAGGATTGTGTCGCCAGCACCGCTGCTTCGATCTCTCGGCTGCCTGCCCGAGCGCGGATCTTGTGCGGCGTATGGGCTCGACCTCAAGCAGAACGGCCCGCCTGACCTGCCTTTATGGTATTGGCCTATTGGAGGGTATGGTTGGAGACGAACGCGCGTTGGTGCAGGCATTGTTGATGAGGCTTGCAGAGGCAATGCCATCTTCAAACGGATTGCCGAGGATGCCTTTTTAAGAACGATCCGTCCCGATGTCATCGTGCCGGAAAGATGAAGTTCAAAATCGGCAACCGGACGGACGACGAGACGGATCTTCACGGGCAAGGCGATCACTGATCACCTCGCAGCATCTCGTCTGTTTCTCGTGAAATGAAATTCGTCGCCACGATAACTGATCAGGAGATCGAAGATATCGCTGCGCAGGCAGGCTCGCGGCGAGAGCTGCCCGGTCAGCTGCGCGGTTAAAGCGTCATGCGAGGCGCAAAGGGTCTTGCTCGATCCGCTCTCGAGCAGGAGGACCACATTGACGGCATCCGGATCCGTCGTCTGCTCCTGGGTGAAGACTTCATACGCCTGGTTCGGCTCTGCTACCGCGATCCTGAAGCCCAGGATCCGGGCTTCGGTGATCATCTGCTGCAAGGCGCGTTTCACATCAGGCAGTGCCTGTTCGGCGGTGTCTCGTGCAACGGAATAGGCCTGCACGAGTGCCGCGCCGCCAATGCCATATCCGGAGCAGGCTGCGGTTTCACCGGGAATTCTCAGCACATTCGAAAAGTACGGACGCATCTTCAGCGACCAGGGCGTCGGGTTGCGAACGAGGTCGAGATAGGCCGGATGTTCTATCGTGCGCATGTCCTGCATTTCATAATAGGTGAAATAGGACTGAGGACTGTTGCACGACACATAACGGCGGGCAGACAGCATGCCGGGTGTGGTCAACCGTTCAGGCACGTGCTCGAATGTGTGCCAAGCCTCGTATTCCTCAGCCATGGCGGCGGGATAGTCGTTCCAGAGGGACAGGAAGGCGCCGCTCATCGATGCGCTTCCATATGAAGCATCACTTTGGACGCGGTCCGGTCTTTTGCTGCCTGAAGGCCCGACAGAACGTCTGCAAGGGGAAGGGCGTGTGAAACCAGCTTCGACATCAGTTTCTGGTTGGCATCCAGAAAGGCAATCACGCCGTCCCAGTCTTTGGCAGGCGCCCGGTAGGAGCCACGGATCTGCTGGTGCATCCGCACGATCCGGGTCAGATCGATTTCGGCCGGGCGCGGATGGATGCCAACAATGGTGAAGATGCCGCGCTTTTTCAGAAACGGCAAAGTGGCTCCCACAAGGGCTGGCACGCCAGCAGCCTCGATAATCGCATCGAAGGGGCCAAATTCTGCAAGTGCCTCTTCCATCGGCCGGTGCAGTGTATCGATGAGCTGCTCGAAGCCGATGGTGCGCAGCGCGTCAAGTCTGGGCGCATCATTGCGTCCGAGGACAACCACGTGCGCGCCTCTGGCTCTCGCAAGCACCGCAATTCCCTGGCCGATGAAGCCTGGCCCGATGACGAGTACGGTCTGGCCGGCCGCAATTTCCGCTGTTGCCACGGCTTCGGCGCAAACGGTCATCGGTTCGGTCAGGGCCGCAATGTCCATGGCAAGACTGTCCGGCAACCTGTGGCAATTGCTGTAGGGCACACAGACGAGCGAGGTGAACGCGCCGTTGCGACCGATGCCGACACCTTTGCGTGCCGTGCAATTGTCCTCGTCGTTTCTCCGGCAGGCATCGCAGGTGCCGCAGGTCGTGGACGGGCGTGCGGTGACGCGGGCACCGATGGCTTCGAGCGGCACATTGGAGCCCACACGCTCGATCGTGCCGGAAAACTCGTGTCCCAGAGTAACCGGCATTGCCTGTTCCATTGCCTCGTAACCCGGCGTCCACTCGGCGATATGCAGGTCCGTTCCGCAGATGCCGGCGCAGTGCACGCGGATCATCACCTCTCCTTCGGCCGGCGCATCCGGTTCGGCGATCGTGTTTAATTGCACGCCGCTGCCGGGGCGTACCTTTTGCAAGGCAAGCATGTCGGAATGTCTCCTGTGAATGCGGCTTTATCAGCGCCAGCTTAGAAAATGGCGCTCGATCCGGCCGATGATGAAGTTCACGATGAGGCCCATGGTGGACAGGATGGTGACGCCGGCAAACAGCTTCTCGAGATCGTAGAGCGAGCCTGCTTCGAGAATATAGGATCCGATACCGTATTGGGCGCCGAGCATTTCGGCCGCAACCAGCAGGATGATGGCAATGGCGATCGAGACCCGCAGGCCGGAAAGGATGGCCGGAAACGCACCCGGAAGCACGATCTTGCGGACGATAGACCGCCAGTTCAGCCCAAAACTCTGCCCCATCCGGATCAGCGTGCGATCGACATTGTCGACGGCGCCATAGGTGGCAACAACGGTCGGCGTAAACGTTCCGAACGCGATCAAGGCATATTTGGAGGTTTCATCGATGCCGAACCAGATGACGAAGAGCGGCAGAAGGGCAATCTTGGGAATGGGAAACAGCGCCGCCACCAGGGGGACGAGGCCGGCGCGGACATAACTGAAGAGGCCGATCATGACGCCCGCGGCGATCCCGACTGTGATCCCCATGAAGGCGCCGACGAACAGACGCTGCAGCGAAGGCAGAAGGTGTTTCCACAGAAGGCCGGTCTGCCAGAGCTGCACGAAGGTCTCAAACACTGCGGAAGGCCGTGGCAGCGTCAGGTTGGATATGAACCCGCTGCGGGTGCCGATTTCGGCAAGCGCGATCAGGATAACGAAGACGGCGATGCCCATGCCCTTGACCGGGCTCGGGGCAAATCCGCCTCCGCGGAAGGCCACGGCGCGAACGGGAATGGTGTCCGCACCGCTTGTGGGGGCCGCGGCTGCGACCGCAAGTGTAGGGGCATCAGACATCGACCAGCTCCTTGTCGGCGGCCATCGCCTCTTCGCGCATCAGATCCCAGAGATGCTTCTGCTTTTCTTCCAGCACCGGGTCGCCGAGATGGCGGTCGCACAAGGGGATGTCGATATCGACGATTTCCCGGATGCGGCCGGGCCGGCGCGACAGCACCACAACCCGATGGCCAAGCCTGACGGCTTCGTTGAGATTATGGGTCACGTAGACCGACGTGAACGGCTGGCGTGTCCAGAGCGCAATCAGGTCGTCCATCAGCAGTTCGCGGGTCTGGCTGTCGAGGGCGGAGAGCGGCTCGTCCATCAGCATCACGGCGGGGCGCACAGCCAGCGCCCGGCTGATCGCCACGCGCTGGCGCATGCCGCCGGACAATTGCTTGGGCAGTGCCGTTCGAAATTCTGACAGGCGGGTTCTGTCAAGCACATCGGTGACAATGTCGTCCATCTCGCGGCGGCTGAGGCCGTGGTCTTCGAGCACTAGCTTGATATTGCCCTCGACAGTGCGCCAGGGAAGGAGGGCAAAGTGCTGGAAGACATAGGTCAGCGGGTTGAGCGAGCCTTGCGGCGGATTGCCGACCTGCAGCACCTCGCCCGACCTTGGCCGTTCCAGCCCGCCGAGGAAGCGCAGCAGGGTCGACTTGCCGCAGCCGGAGGGGCCGATCAGACAGACGATCTGGCCCTGCGGGATATCGAGCGAGATGTCCTTCAGGACCTCGACTGCGCCATAGGAATGGCTGATGTTGTTGAGCTTCAGATGCATGGGTCCTCCAGGCGAAGGCCATGAAGGCCTTCGCGGTATAGCAGGCCGATCAGATGGTCTTGACGTAGGATGTGTCGAAGAGCTGTTCCTGCGTGACGGCATCCTTCACCATGCCTTCGGACTTGAACCATTCGAGCTGCTCGACGCAGCTGCCGAGCGACAAGGCGAGCCCTTCGTTGATGCGCATGGCACCCTCGACCAGGTTTTGCTTGGCCAGTTCGAACGGGCTGTCGCTCTCGACATATTTGTGGACAATCTTGGCGAGATCATCGCGCTCGGCATCGCTCGCCGTGTTGTCAATGAAGGCCGCGTTGTAGTCGGCGATCGCCTTCGAATAGGCTTTGACGAAGGCCGCCGTCATGTCGCGTTCGTTGGCGGCATTTTTGCTGGACGTAAACGCGGTCGTCACCTGATAGTCGGGCGCATAATCGGATACGAGGCCGATCTGCTTGGCTGCACCTTCGCGGATCATCTTCTTGGCAACATTCGGCTGAATGGCCCAGGCGTCGATTTGTCCTGTCGTCAGGGCACCGACGATGGCGCCGAGCTTCTGCAGGGGGCGAAGCTGGATGTCGGACAGCTTGATATTGTTGGCAAGCGCGATCTTGTGCGCCATGAAATGGAACGAAGAGCCGGCAGTGGTGATGCCGAAACTTTTCCCCGAAAGCTTTGACGGGTCGGTCAGGCCTGCATCATAGGCCTTGTTCGATGCCAGGATGATGGCGCCGGTCACGCCCTTCTGCTCGGTCAGAGCGCCGCCGATCACCTTGATCGCATCCTTCTGCGCAAGGCTGATGAGACCGCCGCTCATGGCGGTGACGCCAAAATCGGCATCGCCGGATGCGATGGCCACGGCCATGGGCTGGGCGGCCTCGAAGAATTTCAGGTCGATATCAAGACCTGCTTGGCTGTAGTAGCCACGCTCATACGCGATGAAACTTGGCGCATGGCTGGCAAGATGAAGCACGGCAAGATTACGGGTTGCAGCGCGTGCCGGCAGGCCGAAAGCCGCAGCGCCACTCGCCACACCCATGCCAACAAGTGCCTGACGGCGGCTCAAGAAAACGGTCATGTCAATTCTCCTCCCAAAGCGGGGCGCCCTGGACGCCACATGGCCTCATTGCCATCGACGGGTACCGAAGACAACGAATAATGAGTATGTCTCCCATGCCTTTGCGGCATGGCTGTGGACGATGGATATCCCTTTCACGGGGACAGATGCGGCAGATCCTGCAGCCTGCGGGTCAGGATTTCGATCAGTTTTCGCAGGTTGGCGGAATGCGGCCTGCGCCGGTTCCAGAGCACCGCAATCGAAAACTGCGGGGCGTTCTCGATGGGGCGAACCACGAGATTGCTGCCAACGGGGCCAAGCGTCGTGACATAGTCCACCAGCACGATGCCCATTGCTTCGTTTGCCAGCGCCAGCGCCGTATCCGAAAACCTGGCCACGGCGCGGGTGTTCATCGTCAGGTTTTCCCGGCTGAGAAAACGGTCGACCACGGTCTGGTGTGCGCCGCCTTGCGCAAAGGCGATGAAATCGGCATTGGCAAGATCGGCAGCGCGAATGATCCGATGGCTGGCAAGGGGATGGTCCTTGGGAATGACGGCGACCATATCAACGCGCCCGACATGCTCCACGGCGATCAGCGGATGTTCCGGCGAGACGATGGTGACGACTGCCTCACCCCGGCCGGTGATCAGGTATTCCTCGATTTGATCGACCGGCAAGACATCGAAAAACAGTTCGATGCCGGGCACTTCGACGGACAGTGTGCGCAATGCCTGGGGAACCAGCGCACGCGCCACGCTCGCCGTCGAGCCTGCCCGGAACACGGCGGTTTCACCGCGGGCGATGCGCCCGATCTGCGTGCCGACACCGACGAGCTGGCGGATCAGCGGATCGATTTCCGAACAGATCTCGAGCGCCTCCGAGGTGGGCACCAGGCCATTGCGATCCCGCGTAAAAAGCGCGATGCCCAGCAGGTCCTCGATGCGTCGGATGGTGCGGCTCAAGGCCGGCTGCGACACATTGAGAACTTTTGAGGCGCCGGTGATCGAGCGGGCCTGCATCACCGCGTGGAAAACCTCCATCTGGCGCAGACTGAGCAGTCCGTCGTCCAGACTGGGTGCCCGTCGCTCCTTGGCCGTTTTATCCGACATCGGCAATCTTCCCCAGAAATGGAACCAGGGCCTCGAGAACGTCTTCCGGTGCTGTTTCCGCAAGCAGGTGGCCACCGCCAATTCCCTTGCCTTCCACCGTGTCTGCCCAGTCGGCCCAGATATCCATCGGCTCGCGGCCACCGCCGTAGAGCCGTCCCAGTTCCCACAGCAGCAGGACGGGCACCTTTATTGTGCGTCCGGCCGCCCGATCGGCCCGATCGTCGGTGTCATCGATCGTGGCGGCGGCTCTGTAGTCTTCGCACATGGCGTGGCGAACGTCCGGCCGGCCAAACGCAAGCCGATAGTCCTCAAGCGCAAGCGGGTCGAGCAGCGTAAGGTCGGTCGTCATCTTGCCAAGGGTAAGGTCGATCAGTAGGCGCGGATCGGCGGCCATCAACGTCTCGGGCAGCGGCGCCGGCTGGGCCATCATGAACCAGTGCCATGCGCCCATGCCGAAGGCCTTGCTGGCGCCCTCCCACATGTTCGGCGTTGGAACGACGGTGACCGAGACGAGTGCCGTCACCGATTGCGGATGATCGAAAGCCATCCGGTAGGCAACGCGGCCACCCCGATCATGGCCCACCACGGCGAAGCGTTCGTGGCCGAGGGACAGCATCATCTGGTGCAGGTTCTTCGCCATGCAGCGCTTGGAGCCGGGGTCTTGCACGTCTGCACGCATGCGGCTGTCGCCGTAGCCGGGCATGTCGGGCACGACCACCGTATGGGAGGCTGCAAGCACCGGAGCGATCCGATGCCAGGCCGAACGGGTTTGCGGATAGCCGTGCAGCAGCAGGACGGCGGGACCGGAGCCTGCCGAAAGGACAGCCAGATCGGCATCCGCCGTTTCGACGCGCCTGTCCTCAAAGCCTGGAAACAGATCGTTCGCGCGTCTCTCCATTGTCGGTCCTTCCGGTTTCGATACGGGCGCCTGCATTGTCGCAAAGCGCGCCGATGAGACTGTCGATACTCTTTTGTCGCTGTCGAAGATGCCAGCCATGGACAATAGGCCAGGATGTAGCGCTGTTTTCGATCGGGATCGCCTTGAGCCCATGCGCTTGGCAATCACGAAGGCAAGAGCGGCCTCGACGACATGAACATAAACTGCGGTGTTACACGTCACACCGCAGCGCCGATAGGTCTCGTTGATGAAGAGTGCGTGTGTCGTGGCTGCGCCATGGGACGCCGCAACGCTCACCGCCGAGGACGCAGGCCAAGGGCCCATCTGGCCCTGATGGTGGCGCCCTTGCCCCTCATTCCTGCATTCCTGGGGGAGGAGGAGCCCCCCGGTCCGGGACCGTCCCGAGAGACGGTCCCGATAAGGGTCAAAACCGGACGTCGAGCCCGACCTTGAAGGCGTGATCGCGGCTGTTGTCGGCAAACTGGCCGGAGTAGCTGGCCCTGAACGCCGACTTGTCCGTCAATGCAACATCGACGCCAACATCGAGAGCCAGTGCGTCCTTGGCAATCGCAACGCCAGGGCTGCTGAACGACGCGCCACTGGTCATGGCGAGTGTCGTCTCAGGT
Organism: Rhizobiaceae bacterium; assembly: GCA_027483885.1. Classification (GTDB taxonomy): domain Bacteria; phylum Pseudomonadota; class Alphaproteobacteria; order Rhizobiales; family Rhizobiaceae; genus Neorhizobium. The sequence continues at coordinate 5,548 of JAIXTO010000086.1, read as the reverse complement.
GTGACGTCGCGCATGGCATGTTGCCAGCCGACCATGGCGTGGAGGAAGGTCGGGCTGCTTGCCGCTTCGATTTGCGAGTTCACGCGCAGGCCGATGGTCGAAAACAGGTTGCTGTCTGTGCTGTCCTCGCTCCTGAGGGCCGCGATGGTGCCACCCTTTTCGGAAAAGCCATCCGTCTTCACATGAACGTAGCGCATGCCCGCGAAAGGCCTGAACTCGATCTGCCGCTCCAAAAACCGGTAGTCGATTTCACCATAGGCCTGGCTGGTGGCTGCATCATAATCGGCCGTGAGCGTCTCGGCGAAGGCCGGAAAGATCACATCCCGCCGGGTGGAAATGTCGTGGTGGCCATAGGAGGCACCAAAACGCAGGCCGATATCGTCAACCTGTGTGCCGGCAAAGACGCCGAACTGGTAGTTGTCCGAATCCGCTGTCGAGAAGCGATCTGCGACGGAAAAATCGGTCTGGCTGTAGCTGCCCACAAGGCCCAGCCGCCAGGCGCTCACGGGGATATCGACACCGGCAATCAGCCCCGTCGAATTGTGGTCGGCGTCGGCCACATAACCGCTGCCGTCGACATTGCTCCTGGCGTGGATGCCGTCCGTCCAGAAGCTGGCGGCGTCCGGATCCATGGAGGCGCGCTGCTCGGCTGGGCCAGATGCCGTCAGCGCCGTGCCCTTGTCCTGCGAGAGGGCAGCCAGCAGGCGATTGTTGGTGGCATCGCGCAGGAAACGGGTGTCATCCATCAATCCGGCGGTGATGTCGGCATGGATTTCACCGGAGAGCGCATTTCCCCACGGCCGCAGGTACTTGTAGAAACCGACGCCTTCTGCACCGCTGCCCGGGACGCTTTCCTCCCGGTTGAGGACGTTCATCGACCAGCCCTGGTCCGTCCAGCGCATGGACAGGCCTTCGACTTCCTGCTCGCCATTGATCTTGAGATTGCCGATGATCTCGACCTTTCCGGTTTCCAGATTGGCGCGGTAGAGGGTTTTGCCATCGCCATCGGTGGCGAAATACATCCATCCGTCGAGAAGCTTGCCGCCCTGGGCCTGGTCAATGGTCTGGGACAGCGTGATGTATTTGACGAAGCTGAAATCGGCGAGGTTATAGACTGCCATCTCGGTGGCATTGTCATAGGCCATGCCATAGGCAAGACCGGCCTTGGCGTCCACGGCGACCCAGCTGGCGATGTCGTGGATGCCGTGCGACGGATCGAGAACATAGGCATTGCCGGTGAAGCTGAGGTCGGCGGCGTTGTAAACGGCAATGACCGGGTTCGAGTATTTGTTGCCGGTCACCGGATCGCGTTGGCTGGAATCCAGCGAGATGTAAAGAAGCCCCTTGGCGTAGTCGATATCGCCGATGTGGTTGAGGCCGATATCGGAATACTGCGAGGGGATCTTGAGGTTTGCGGCGATTGCGTCGCTGTCTATGCGCACCGTGGAATAGGCCGGAGTGGCAATTTCGAGCGAATGGGTGCCGGAAAAATACCAGTTCGTCCCGTCGGTTGTCACGCCCTGGCCGCGCGCGGCATCGGCATCGGTGCCGCCGAAAAAGGTTCGTTCGACCATCGTCCACGGCTCTTGCGCCATGGCAGGTCCTGCCGCTGAGACGACCAGCGCAGAGGCAGTCAACGCGGGAATGATGGCGCAGGTGCGCAGGAAAAATGCACGGCAGTCGTGGATGCGGCCGCCGGGCGCGATGCGCCGGCTGAACCCTGAAACGTGGGACAACATGAATGAAGACCTTCTGCTCGCAAGATCGAAGAGGGATGGCTGTTCATCGACGTCCGGACCGTGCCTGACGCAGACGATGAGTGAGAGACGCAGGAGCTGCCACGCAGCAGGCAGTCGCAGATCGGGTGTGCCACCGCCTTTGGTGGTTCGCCGAAAACTGCCGCCGAGTTGCCCCCGCCCTTCCCGATCTGCACTAAGGCCTTCAGGTGACAGCTGGATGAAAATTATGAATATTCATAAAAATAAGAAATATCGTTTTCACGTGATCCCGCCTGCGGCAGGATACGCTGAAGGTCAGGTCAAACCGCACCTCAAGATAAGTGCGGGAAAACGCATCGGCGCGCGTCATGCAGGTCTATCGTCGATAGCCCATCCGGGCAGTCTGGGTGGCAAGCCGCGTGGGCGAGCATGGCGAAACAAGTCCTCGCGGTGCCGGAATTTCACCCGACGTGGCGAAGATCAGATCCAACCGGCGTCCACGATGAACTGTTGGCTCGTGCACATGCTGCTGTCATCGGCTGCAAGAAAGAGCGCCATGCGGGCGATGTCCTGCGGCTGCACCTTTTCCCGCAGGCACTGGCGATCGCGGATCTGGCGTTCGCCTGCGTCGTCGAGCCAGAGTTGTTTTTGCCGCTCTGTCATCACCCAGCCCGGCACAAGCGCGTTGACCCGGATCCGCTCTGGCCCGAACTCGCGCGCGAGGGCGCGTGTCATGCCCCAGACGCCAGCCTTTGCCGTGACATAGGCGGGGCAATCGGCATCCCCGACCATCACGGTGATCGAACTGAAATTGATGATGGAGCCACCGCCTGCCGCGCGCATCATCGGGCGCACGGCCTGCGCGGCAAAGAACTGGTGCTTGAGGTTGACACCCATCCGGTCGTCCCAATAGGCGGGGGTCACGTCTTCGCTCCGGTGCCGATCATCATTGCCTGCATTGTTGAGCAGGACTGTGACGGGCCCGTGTTCTTCTGCCGCCCGGTCGATCGCCTGGCGAAGCGCATCGATATCCTTCAGATCGCACGGCAGGAAAAGCGGCGCACTGTGACCGCAGCCGGCGATCTCCTCGACCAGCGCCCTCGAGGCTGCTTCCGCAATGTCGACGAAAGCGACCCGGCAAGCCTGATCGCAAAAATGCCGCACGAGACTGGCCCCGATACCACTGCCGCCCCCCGTGATGAAAACGCTGCGGTTCTTCAGGCTGGGATACGTGGCGAAATTGGACTGCGGCAACATGAGGGATCTGGCTCCGGGGACATGGTCAGGCGGGAGGTTCCTAGCATAAAGTTGTATATTTTGATTATTCATAATTTTTGTGTATCGCGGTACAGGCAATAGGGGAATCATCGTTGCGCGTGAAAGAACCCTGCGAGACGGATCCGGCATGGATGCCCGCAAACGATGCGCGCCAATCGTGACTGGCCAAGTTCAGAAGGATGCACATGGTAAAGACCAACATAGACCCTGCCCAGTTTTCCATGGCTTGGAGCGGCGACGGGGGCAGGGCGGGCAATCTTCACGAGATCCTGGTCCGGCGGTTGGGCCATATGATCGTTTCAGGTGCCTTTGGTGCTGGTGAGGCGTTGCCGCCTGCCGAAGAGCTTTGCGAGCGCTTTTCGGTGACCAGAAGCGTTTTGCGCGAGGGACTGAAGGTCCTGTCCGGCAAGGGAATGATCGAGGCGCGGCAGAAAACGGGCACGAGGGTGAGGCCCCGGGCAGACTGGAACCATCTGGACCCGGATCTTCTGCTGTGGCGCTTTGCGTCTCCCAAGCTCGATGACGTGGTCGCCCTGTTTGAACTGCGGCGGGCCATCGAACCGGAGGCGGCTGCGCTGTGCGCGCGCCGGGCGACACCGGAACAGATCGCCCTGCTTGGGCAGATCATGCAAAGAATGGAAGAGGTGGCCGGCGACAACGCGGCCTTTGCCTTGCCGGATCTCCAGTTTCATCTGGCAATCATGCGTTTCACCGGCAACGACCTGATTGTCAGTCTGTCGGGCATGATCGAGATGGCACTGCTGATCAGCTTTAGGCTGTCGGACGAAATCACCGGCGACCAGCGCCATGCGCTGCCGTTGCATCGCACGCTGCTGGATGCCATTTCCAATCACGACGAGACTGGCGCCCGCACCGCGACACTAGTCCTGCTGGACGGCGCGGAAAGCGATGTGCGCCGCGTTGTCGATCGCAGCGGCTTCGGTGCAGGTTTTCGCCGTTAGCGGTCCGACACTGGACGGGATCGGCCCGAAACCTCGACGGATCGGCTTGCGCGACCGGTGCCGGATCCGGTGATGCGGATCCCGCTCTGAAGCCGGCTGCGGTTAAACAAGCATCTTGACTTGTTCCATATTTCCAGTAATCTGGATATATGGAAAAAGAACAGGCAATTCTCGCTCTTGCAGCACTCGCGCAACCAACCCGCCTTGAGACGTTTCGGCTGCTCGTGAAACACGCGCCGGAAGGGCTGCCGGCAGGGGATATCGCACGCGCACTGCTGGTGCCGCAAAATACCATGTCGGCGCATCTGAACATTCTGTCGCGGGCAGGGCTTGTGTCCTCGCAACGGTACAGCAGGGTCATCATGTATCGCGCCGAGATTGAACAGCTTCGTGCCATGATGCTGTTTCTTTTGAAAGACTGCTGCGGTGGCTCGGCGGAACTGTGTGCTCCGCTCATCGCCGAACTTGCGCCTTGCTGTATCCCGAGCCCGCCGGAACGTCCGGCATGAGCGGGTGTGGAATAGACCGCGTGGACGGGAGCGGTCTCGGGGGATGATGTTCGACGACAAGCTGACGGCCGGCTTTGCAGGTCTGAGCCATGCATGCGCAACAAGCTTCTGAGAGCGGTGCTCGCGCGCCCGCAAATGTCCGCTCTCTGCCCACCATCGGCAACCATGATGAAACTTATCCGACCGCCAACCTAACCACGGATCACGGACATGACCGAAAAGACCTATAACGTGCTCTTCCTGTGCACGGGCAATTCCGCACGTTCCATTCTCGCCGAGGCGATCCTCAATAAGGAAGGTGGCGGTCGTTTTGCGGCTTATTCCGCCGGGAGTCATCCGAAGGGCGAAGTCAATCCGCACGCGCTGAAGGAACTCGCGGCCCTTGGTTACCCTTCAACAGGTTTCTCGTCCAAGAGCTGGGACGTGTTTGCCGAGCCGGATGCGCCAGAGATGGATTTCATCTTCACCGTGTGTGACAGCGCAGCCGGCGAAGCCTGCCCCGTCTGGATCGGGCACCCGATGACAGCCCATTGGGGTGTCGAGGATCCGGCGGCCGTCACCGGGTCGCAAGCCGAAATCCAGCGCGCGTTTGCGCAGGCGGCGCGGTTCCTCAAAAACCGGATCACGGCATTCCTCAGTCTCCCGCTCGCATCGATCGATCGCCTGGCGCTTGAAACACGGCTGCGGCAGATCGGGACGATGGAGGGAACCACCAACGCCCAAGGAAAGTCCGCCTGATGTCCACGTTCGAACGATATCTCACCGTCTGGGTTGCACTGTGCATCGTGGTCGGCATTGCGCTCGGTCATTTCATTCCCGGCGCTTTTCATGTCATCGGTGCGGCAGAGATCGCCAAGGTCAACATCCCCGTTGCCGTCCTCATCTGGTTGATGATCATACCGATGCTCATCAAGATCGACTTCCGCTCGATGGCTCAGGTCGGCAGCTACTGGCGCGGTATCGGCGTCACCCTGTTCATCAACTGGGCGGTGAAGCCTTTTTCGATGGCGCTTCTTGGCTGGCTGTTCATCGGCTGGCTGTTCCGGCCGTATCTGCCAGCCGACCAGATCGATTCCTATAT
>JAIXTO010000212.1 GCA_027483885.1 Rhizobiaceae bacterium | reverse complement strand
GGAGATCTTCTTGCCGGTCGGGTACTTGGCGCCGATGCCATCCCACGGATCGCTCTCGAGCTGCTTCATGCCGAGCGAGATGCGGTGAGTTTCCTGGTTGATGCGGATGATCTGAACCTTGACCGACTGGCCGATGTTCAGGATTTCCGACGGATGGTTCACACGGCGCCATGCCATGTCGGTGACGTGCAGCAGGCCGTCGATGCCGCCGAGGTCAACGAACGCACCGTAATCGGTGATGTTCTTGACGACGCCGTCAACAACCTGGCCTTCTTCGAGGTTCTGCACGATTTCCGAACGCTGTTCGGCACGCGATTCTTCCAGAACCGTACGACGCGAAACCACGATGTTGCCGCGACGCTTGTCCATCTTCAAGATTTCGAAGGGCTGCGGGTTGTGCATCAGAGGGGTGACGTCGCGGATCGGGCGGATGTCCACCTGGCTGCGCGGCAGGAAGGCAACGGCACCATCCAGATCGACGGTGAAACCACCCTTGACCTGGTTGAAGATGACGCCTTCGACGCGTTCGCCGGCTTCGAACTTGGCTTCGAGCTTGATCCAGCTTTCTTCGCGGCGAGCCTTTTCGCGCGACAGAACAGCTTCGCCCAGCGCGTTTTCGATGCGCTCGACATAAACTTCGACTTCGTCGCCGACCTTCAGCGTGCCGTCTTTGCCCTTGGCGCCGAATTCCTTCAGAGGAACGCGGCCTTCAACCTTGAGGCCGACGTCGATGACGGCGACGTCCTTTTCGATCCCGGTGACGATACCCTTGGCTACATAGCCTTCAGCAAGGTCGTTCGTGACGAAGGATTCTTCGAGGAGGGCTGCGAAATCCTCCCGCGTGGGGTTTGCTACTGACATGAAATCTCCTGGTCGTGTCCCTTGTTCGGACACGGATGGCGCCGGGGGGTTTGTGTTAAACATACCCAAAGAACAAATCCGCCCGTCTTCGATGAGAGGGCAATCCGGCGCGGGGATCCGAGCTTTGGGTCAGGCACTGCAATTGCGCGCGCCGGAAACCCGGCAGGTCGTCAATCTTTTTTCAACGCGGCGTCGATGATGACCGAAGCTGCCTCAAACGCGGCCTCTATACTCATTTCCGAGGTATCAAGCAAGTGCGCATCGGCTGCCGGTTTCAAGGGGCTGTCGGCGCGCCCCATGTCGCGTTCGTCCCGCAGCTTCACATCGGCAAAGATGGTGTCGAAATCCGCCTCCTTGCCGGAGGCGACGATCTCATCGTAACGGCGGCGCGCACGCACTTCGGGCGCTGCCGTCACATAAAGCTTTACCGGCGCCTGCGGGCAGACCACCGTGCCGATATCGCGCCCGTCGATCACCGTTCCCGGTTCACGCTGCGCAAAGGCGCGTTGCGCTTCGACCAGCGCACGTCGCACCGCCGGCATGACGGCAATCTTCGACGCCGCCTCGCCGATGGCATGGGCAGACAGAACCGAGCGATCGAGACCGGCCAGATCCACCTTCCGTGCCATCCCTTCCGCCACCGCCTCGTCATCGAGCGGAAGACCGGCGTCGAGAAGCGCCTTGGCGGTGGCGCGATAGGTGAGGCCCGTATCGAGGTGGTGGAAACCATAGGTCTGCGCAATACGGCGAGACAGCGTTCCCTTGCCGGCGGCTGCCGGTCCGTCGATGGCAATGGTAAAGGTCATCAAAAACTCCGGGGCGGATCTTTTTCCTGCTGCGCCTCGCTTAGCGGAAAACACGGAAGCGTGCACGCCTTCTATACCGTCGGCGATCCCGCTTAAGGGATGACGCAAAGCCTGCCTGTGAGGCGCCTCCGGCATCAAGAAGAATGGCGGGCATCAATGGTTTTCCCGGAAATCCGGGCGTTTGGCAGGCAAAGTTTGCCTTTGACATGCTCTGGGACAAGCATTAAGGGGACCGGCTAGCATTTTAGCGCCGCCTTTGCGGCAACGCCGAATTGATCGGCCATTCTCACGGGGCATCGACAGTGGCAAAAGCGGAACTTGGTACCAAGCGCACCGACCCGGATACGGGCAAAAAATTCTACGACCTCAACCGCGACCCGGTTGTGTCGCCTTATTCCGGCAAGTCCTGGCCGCTCTCCTTCTTTGAAGAGACGACGGCCCAGATGAAGATGGAACAGGCTGAAGAAGAAGAAGTCGCCGAAGTCGATACGGAAAACACCGATGTCGAACTCGTCTCGCTCGAAGAGGGTGACGAAGCGGCAGCCGGTGACGACATTCCCGATATCGGCGATGACGACGTGGAAATCGACGGCGACGACGATGACACCTTCCTGGAAGCCGATGAAGATGACGATGACGACGACGTCTCCGGTATTATCGGTGTCGGCGGCGACGACGACGAGGTCTAAGACCTTGATTTTTGGGCCCGGACGAAAAAAACGTCCGGGCTTTTCATTTTTAGGCTTGCACTCCGAAACCACCGGAAGTAATAAGCCGCCACCCCGACGAAAGCAGCGCTTTCAAGGGGTTCCCGGAACCGGTTAATGCCCGGTACCCTGATGGGGCTATAGCTCAGCTGGGAGAGCGCTTGCATGGCATGCAAGAGGTCAGCGGTTCGATCCCGCTTAGCTCCACCAAATCTTTTTCCAGACGGTTTTATATAAACTATGGGCCGTACCTTTGGCTCATCGCTGTGATATTCATCTCTTTCGGCGCTTCTGCTATCTTCTTCATCATGAGTAGAAAAGCTGGCCCTCCGCAAACCCATACCGTCGTCATTTTTGACCCTCGCACAATGTGGGAAAAGCTGGCTTGGGACATATGGACGTTTGATGAACTTCAAAGGATGCAGCCGGATAGGCAACGCCTCGCGTACTCAGCTATAAATGTCTGTATAGCGGCCTCGTCACTACAGGGCTGGACACTCACATATTTCAAGAAGAACCGTCTCGGAGAGGATCGGCAGTTTCACAAATTGCTCAGTGCTCAAGTGCCCCATCAAGCGCCGTGCTTAGCGATTGCAAATACTTCAAAACATGCTGGGACAGACCCATCAAAGTGGCCGGGAGGGTCTGTCCATCTACAGTGGTACGAGCCGGATGAAGACGACCCGGGCGGGTGGCGATTATATCACACTGAGAACGGTGGTTACTCTTCAACCATGGCGCTGTCACGGTTCACCGAACTGCGGAACCAGTGGTGGTCGTTCTTGGTAGAGATTGGGGCAGCAGAGGGTCGCCAGCCTGTGCCCGAATGGCAGCAAATTGAGTTAAGACGCATTTTTGGTCAAAATCAAACTTATGCCTCTGAATAACCCGCGCCTCAGCGCCGCGGTTCGCCGCCCGGCGCGTACACGCTTTTACGCGCGAACAGGAACTTGTGGCCGCATTGGCAGCGCAGCATGTATTTTTTGGGGTCGCGGGCGGCAAATTCGGTGGCGAAGCCCTTGGGCATCTCGTCGATGGCAAAGCCCGGGTCCTTGCGGCGCGGGTCGTCGTCTTCCGACACCTCGGCAAAGCCGGAGTGTCCGCATTGCGGGCATTCGAGTTTTCGGGAATATCGGTCGCGTGCAGCCATGCCGGGGTCATTAGACGCTTGCCCATTGCCTGACAAGACCAGACGCCGGAGAGATCGGCCAGAAGCGGCTCCCGTCCGATGCGGGACGCCTTACGTATCGCCGCACCTCTTGCCCCGGCACTTGGCCCGGGAAGCCTTGCATCCTGGAGCGTGTCGGGCGAAAACGCCGGTCAGCGACCGGAGCATATCATCATGCAGCATCACGCTTTTTTTGACCGCAGCGCCGTCACCGTTGCGCAAGACCTGATTGGTGCAACGCTGACCGTAGACGGTGCAGGCGGCATGATTGTCGAAACCGAGGCTTATGAGCCGGATGAGCCGGCTTCCCACAGTTTTCGCGGGCCAACGCCGCGCAACCGCACCATGTTCGGTCCGGCGGGCCATGCCTATGTCTACCGGTCCTATGGCATGCACTGGTGCCTGAATTTCGTCTGTCGGCCGGGCAGCGCCGTCCTCATTCGGGCTCTTGCCCCCGTGACCGGGCTGGAGGAGATGGCAAAGCGGCGCGGGCGTAGCGACCCGTTAACGCTGTGTGCTGGCCCCGGACGGCTGGCGCAGGCGCTCGGTATCGACAAGGCGCTGGATGGCGCGCCGCTGGATGAACCGCCGTTTGCGCTCGAAGTGGCCACCACACCTCCCCTTGTCGTCAGCGGGCCGCGAATTGGCATTACCAAGGCAATCGACCTTCCGTGGCGTTTTGGCCTCAAGGGGTCGGCGCATCTCAGCCGCCGCTTCCCGCCGGAGTGTCGGGCGCTGCCAGCGGGTGCATAAATCGGACGGTGAGACAGAATATCTAGTTTAAACTTAAAATGTTTTGAGTATCATGCCGGAAACGCCCGATGTGGCGGCAGAAAGCATGGACCGGTCGGGGGCGGCAAAATCCTCCTGTGGGGCGACGAGAGAATGACGGATTTCGAAAAGACGCGCGCGCTGTTTCACATGCCGGACGGCGTGATTTATCTCGATGGCAACTCGCTTGGGCCGCTGCCCGTGGCCGCAACCGAACGCGTGCGCGCCCTGATGGTGGACCAGTGGGGCGAGATGCTGATTCGCGGCTGGAACCAGGGTGGCTGGATGGCGACGCCGCGCCGGATTGGCGACCGGGTGGGCCGCCTCATCGGCGCGCCTGCCGGAACCGTCGTCATGGGCGATACGCTGTCCATCAAGGTGTACCAGGCGCTGGCGTCTGCCCTGCAACTGGCTGCAGAGCGCGACCCCACCCGGCGCGTCATCCTCTCCGACAGCGGCAATTTCCCCTCCGATCTTTACATGGCCGAGGGGCTGATCAAATCGCTCGATCGCGGTTATGTGCTGAAAGTGGTCGATCCGCTGGCCGTGGAAGAGGCCATCGACGAGACGGTGGCCGTGACCATGCTGACCGAAGTGGATTACCGCACCGGACGCCTGCACGACATGAAGGCGCTGACGAAAAAGGCGCATGACGCCGGCGCGCTGACCGTCTGGGATCTCGCCCATTCCGCCGGCGCCATTCCCGTCGATCTCTTTGGTGCCGACGCCGATTTTGCCGTCGGCTGCACGTATAAATATCTGAATGGCGGGCCGGGCGCGCCGGCCTTCATCTATGTGGCGCCGCGTTTTGCAGATCTGGCCCGCCCTGCCCTTTCCGGCTGGCTTGGCCATGAAAAACCCTTCGCCTTCGATCTCTCCTATCGCCCCGGCGATGGCATCGACCGCATGCGCGTCGGCACGCCGCCCGTCCTTGCCCTTGCCGCACTGGATGCGGCGCTGGACGCCTGGGACGGCGTCGACATGGCTGACGTGCGCGAAAAATCCATCGCGCTCTGCGACCTGTTCATCGCTGAGGTGGAGGCACGCTGCCCCTCGCTGACGCTTGCCTCGCCGCGTGACGGCAAGAGCCGCGGCAGCCAAGTCTCCTTCCTGCATGAAGAAGGTTATGCCATCATGCAGGCGCTGATCGCGCGCGGCGTAATCGGTGATTTTCGCGCACCGAACGCCATCCGCTTCGGCTTCACGCCGCTATACATCGGCGAGCGCGAGGTCGTCTCTGCTGTCGATGTTCTCGCAGACATCATGGACAACCGGCTCTGGGACGCGCCCGAGTTCAAGCAGAGGGGTCTTGTGACGTGACGACAAAGCCCTACAATCCGGCTGAGGACGGCGCCGAAATGTCCTTCCGCGAAAAGATGTCCTACACCGACTACCTGCAGCTCGACCCGATCCTGTCGGCGCAGAAGCCGCTGTCGTCGGCGCATGACGAGATGCTGTTCATCATCCAGCACCAGACCTCGGAGCTTTGGATGAAGCTGGCCATCCACGAGATCCGCTCGGCCATTGCCGCGATCCGCCGGGACGAGCCGCAGCCGGCCTTCAAGATGCTGTCGCGGGTGGCGCGCATTTTTGAACAGCTGAACAATGCCTGGGACGTTCTGCGCACCATGACGCCGAGCGAATATACCGATTTTCGCGACGCACTCGGCCAGTCCTCCGGTTTCCAGTCGGCACAGTACCGCGCCATCGAGTTCCTGGCCGGCAACCGCAACCTTGCCATGCTCGGGCCACACAGCCACCGGCCGGATCTGCTCAGCTCTCTGGAAGATATTCTGGCCCGACCGAGCCTTTATGACGAGGCGATCCTGCTTCTTGGCCGCAACGGCTTTGACATCGGCGCTGATGGCGAGCGGACGAGTTTTCGCGAAAAGCGCACGGAAAGCGAAAAGGTCCTGGAAGCCTGGCGACAGGTTTATGCGGCGCCGTCGCGCTACTGGGATCTCTACGAACTTGCCGAAAAGCTGGTGGATTTCGAGGATTATTTCCGCCGCTGGCGCTTCAACCATGTCACGACAGTGGAGCGCGTCATCGGTTTCAAGCGCGGCACCGGTGGCACATCCGGCACGCATTACCTGAAGAAGATGCTGGAAGTGGAACTGTTTCCGGAGCTTTGGCGGGTGCGCACCGTTCTCTGACCGATCAACCTATGGGCGAGGCCATCTTTCATGCTCTTTCACCGGATCAACGACTGGGACGACGCCTATACCAATGGCGCCAATATTCCGCGTGGCGAGGAATGGCCGAACCGCTGGGTGGCGCCGGCCCTCGCCTATCGTGAAGAACTGGCCGCAGAGGGCCGCGCGAAGCTCGACCTGTCCTATGGCGACAGGCCGCGCAACCGGTTCGATCTGTTTCTGCCGGAAGCCACGCCAAAGGGCCTGGTCGTCTTCGTCCATGGCGGCTACTGGCAGGCGCTCGACAAATCCTACTGGTCGCATCTGGCCAAGGGCAGCGTCGACAGCGGTTTTGCCGTCGCCATGCCCTCCTATACGCTGTGCCCCGAGGCGCGGGTCGGCGATATCGTCACGGAAATCGGCGCGGCAATCTGTGATGCCGCAACGGAGATCGACGGTCCGATCCACCTCACCGGCCACTCCGCCGGCGGCCACCTGGTGACACGGATGATGGCCCGGACCTCGCCGCTGCCGGCCGACATCCGCGCTCGGGTGAAAAATGTTGTGTCCATCTCCGGCGTGCATGATCTGCGGCCCCTCGTCCACACCGGCCTCAACACGAAGCTTCAGCTTTCTCCGCACGAGGCTGCGGCCGAAAGCCCGGTTCTGATGGAACCCGGCACCGGCGGGCGGCTATTCTGCTGGGTGGGCGGCAACGAGCGGGCGGAATTCATCCGCCAGAATGCCCTGATGGCCAGCATGTGGCTGGGGCTCGGGGCAGAAACGGGGGCCTATATCGAACCCGACCGGCACCATTTCAATGTGATTGACGGTCTTGCCGACGGCCACCATCCGCTGACGCTCACGCTGCTGTCATGATGCGACGCAATATGTGAGCCGGCGATATCGCCAGGACATTTCCTTTGGGCAGTTGGACCGGCTAGGCTCTCGCGAAATATCACCGGCCCGATGATTCGGGCTGCAGAGGGCAACATGACACGGGAAAGACGGCGCAGGATCATTCGTGTTCAACGAACGGGCATGGGGCTTGCGCTGGTGGCGGCGATTTCCTTCATCGCCGGCATGACCGATGCGATCGGCCTGCGCCTGTCCGGCGATTTCGTCTCCTTCATGACGGGCAATACCACGCGCGCCGCCATTGCGATTGCCGATGGCGATGTGCATCACGGGCTGGTGCTTCTGGGCGCCGTCTTTGTGTTTGTGCTGGGCAATGCCGCCGGCATCATCGTCGCGCATCTGGTCAGACGGCGCATGTTCGGCGTTCTCTCAGGCGTTGCCATGCTGCTGTCGCTGGCCTCCATGCTGCAGGATCCGGCCCTGCATCTCCTGCGGTTTTATGTGGTCGTGCTTGCCATGGGCATGGTGAACGCCACCGTCGAGCATATCGAGGGCCTGCCGATCGGACTGACCTACGTGACAGGCGCCCTGTCGCGCTTCGGACGCGGCATCGGGCGTTATATCATGGGTGAGCGCAAGATGGACTGGACCATTCAGGCGGTGCCATGGCTCGGCATGATCAGCGGCGCGCTGTGCGGTGCCGCACTCGGGATCGCTCTGCCGGATGATGCCTTGTTCGTCGCCGCAGTGCTGACACTGTTGGTCGCTCTATCGACGCTTCTGATACGTCGCACGCTGCATCACCGCTACAACCAGCGTATTTCCCGCAGCCCCAGCGCCAAGTGAGTGAATGTTTTATCTGTCGAAAATCTTCTGGCTGCTGGTGCAGCCGCTGTCGCTCGCCTTCTTCCTGACCGCGCTCGGGGCTCTCGCTGCATTTTCCGGGTTGCGGCGAACAGGTGGCACGATCACCGCTGCTGCGGCCCTTGTCCTGTTTGTCACGCTCTACACCACGACCGGCAATCTTCTCCTGCAATCGCTGGAGAACAGGGTGGTGCGGCCGCAGACGGATCCGGTGGACATATCCTGCATGATCGTGCTGGGCGGCGCGATTGAAAACGAGGTGATGAGCGGCCGTGGCGGCATCGAGCTGAACGCGGCAGCCGATCGTTATACGCAGGCGCTGCGGCTGGCACTGATAAACCCCGCGGCAAAAATCCTGATTTCCGGCGGCGATGGCTCCTTCAGCGGCGCCTATGAGGGCGAGGCCGGTGCCGCCGAGCGTTTCTTTTCCGCCTATGGCATTTCGCCGGCGCGGCTGATCAAGGACAATACCTCGCGCAACACGTTTGAAAACATGCTGAACACGCGCGACCTTCTTGCCCGCGAAGGACTTGGCCCCTGCCTTTTGATCACTTCGGCCTTCCATATGCCGCGATCAATGGCGCTGTTTGACAAGGCGCGCCTGACGGTGACGCCGTTTCCGGTCGATTACCGTACGAGCGGTACGGTGACAGCCGGTTTCGATTTCACCCAGCCATCGCTCAACGCACAGAACATGTCGACGGCCGTGCGGGAGTGGCTGGGCCTGCTCGGCTATTACGCGGCGGGCCGTATCGACTGGCCGTTCTGACACTTACTTGCGCGAAATCGTCGTCATCTTTGCGCCGCGAACACGCACGGTCATCTCGCAGGGCACGTCATCGCTGCGGTCGCAGAATTTCGGGTTCATCTTGAAGACGAAGACCATGTTGCCGAAGCGTTTGACGAAATCGTAGCCAAAGATCTGCGCGGTCGCCATCATGAAATACCCGCCTTCCTTGACCTGAAGGTAGAAATTATGCGGGCAACCATCGGCGTCGCAGCCGACGCCCTTTTCTCCATTGCAGGTGATGGCACCATGATTGACGATGGCATCGATGATGCCATCATTGTTGATGTCCATGCGCGTGATGAAATCGTCATCGTAGGCAACGCTGTCGCATTGCGCCTTGAAATGATCCTTCTCGTAGATCTCGGGATCGCTGAGCAGGGATTGCTGGGCAACCGCTGCCGCTGGCAGAAACGCCAGCAGGATGGCCTGCAGAAGGATGATCAGTATTTTCGCCACGCCTTGGTCTTTCCCGCTTGTTTGTCTGTAGACAAGGGCCTGGCCGCGATAGCGGCAGGCCTGATGCGCGGATATGATGCAGCATGCCGCTTGCGCGACGCTGGCGTGCCGTGGGAGGCGAAAATCACATGTCGCTGCTGATGATACTGGATTATGCGGGCGTTGGCCTGTTTGCCGCAACCGGCGCACTTGCCGCCTCGCGCAAGCAGCTCGATCTCATCGGTTTCCTGTTTTTTGCAGCCGCCACAGGCATCGGCGGCGGAACGCTGCGCGATCTCGTGCTTGGGCGCACGCCGGTGTTCTGGGTGATGGATCCGACCTATCTGGTGATCTGCGCCGGCGTCGGCATCTTCGTATTCCTGACGGCCCACCGGGTGGAATGGCGCTACAAGCTGCTGATCTGGCTCGATGCGGTCGGGCTGTCCGCCTATAGCGTGATGGGCGCGGCCAAGGGTTTCGCCACCACGGGCTCGCTCACCATCGCCATCGTTACCGGCACGATGACGGCAACTTTTGGCGGCATTCTGCGCGATCTCATTGCCAACGAACCGTCGATCCTCTTGCGTCCGGAGATCTATGTGACGGCAGCGCTTGCGGGGGCAACGGTGTTTACCGGCGCAAACCTCATCGGCCTGCCGCTGCCGGTCAGTTCCGCGGCGGGATTTGCTGTCGCTTTTGCCCTGCGCGGCGGGGCGCTCTATTACGGCTGGACCTTGCCGCGCTACCGCGCACGGCCCGGACGCCCACCGGACGAGGCGTTGAAAAAACGGAAGAAATAGAAGGTTTTGCAGAGGCGAAACGCCTTAAGCCTTCTTCTCGCGCAGCCGGATGATCACATCGACATGGGCGATTTCCATGCCGTCAGGCGCCTCCGGCAGATTGCCGATTTCGAGGTTGCTGACGGGAATGTCGAGAACCTCGTTGCGGCCCTCGACGAAGAAATGGTGGTGATCCGACACGTTGGTGTCGAAATAGGTGCGCGCGCTCTCCACCGCGAGAACGCGGATCAAGCCCGCCTCGGTGAACTGGTGGAGCGTATTGTAAACGGTCGCAAGCGAGACGGGCACGCCGGCGGTGCTCGCCTCCTCGTGCAGTTCCTCAACCGTCAGGTGGCGATCACCCTTGGCAAACAGAAGGTCGGCCAGCGCCACGCGTTGCCGCGTCGGCCGAAGCCCGCAGTCGCGCAATCTGGTTTCCACATCGGTGATGGCATCAGCCATGGGTGAGGCAAGCTCCTGTAAAGCCGGTATTCTCGATTTTTGCATATAACTTTTAAACGCGGTGCTTTCAATAGCACGCAAGCTCCAGTCATGAAGCGGCTTGCAATGAAAATGCGAAATTTTGCACCAGAAGCCTCTGGTTTGCCGGGTCTCGTTCCTATATGCCGACCTGAATCAATCTGGATCGGCCCCCTTGGTAAAGACCGGGGAGCGGATTCATGCGCTTCAATTTCCGCCGCTCTTGCTTTAAACAGGCGCAAGGACCGGCGAAGAGGGGGAACGGACAGGCCTCATGGACAGCAGACAATCGAGCTTTTCTTACGAAGAAATACTGACCTGTGCGCATGGCAAGATGTTCGGGCCAGGCAATGCACAGCTGCCCCTGCCGCCCATGCTGATGTTCCACCGTATTACCGAGATTTCGGAAACCGGTGGCCCGAACGACAAGGGCTTCATCCGGGCGGAATTCGACATCACGCCGGATCTCTGGTTCTTCCCGTGCCATTTCGAAGGCGATCCGGTGATGCCGGGCTGCCTTGGCCTTGATGCCATGTGGCAGCTCACCGGCTTTTACCTCGGCTGGCTCGGCGAGCCCGGCAAGGGCCGCGCGCTCTCCACCGGCGAGGTCAAGTTCACCGGCATGGTGACGCCGAAGACCAAGCTTGTCGAATACGGCATCGACTTCAAGCGCGTCATGCGTGGTCGACTCGTCCTCGGCATCGCTGACGGCTGGATGAAGGCCGATGGCGAAGTCATTTACCGCGCCACCGATCTGCGCGTCGGTCTCTTCCAGGAAAAGGCCGCCTGACGGCCGGCCGCCTGCTTAAAACGAACTGAAAAGGTCAATCTCATGCGACGGGTAGTTGTCACAGGTTTGGGTGTCGTTTCCTCCATCGGCAATGATGCCGCCGAGGTCACCGCTTCTCTGCGCGATGCGAAATCCGGCATCTCCTTCTCCAGCGATTTTGCCGAACATGGCTTCAAGTGCCAGGTCTGGGGCAAGCCGCAGCTCGATCCGACCGATCTGGTCGATCGTCGCGCCATGCGGTTCCTCAGCCAAGGCGGCGCCTGGAACCATGTGGCCATGAAGCAGGCGATTGCCGATTCAGGGCTCGAAGAAACCGATTACGCCCAGAACGAGCGCGTCGGCATCATCATGGGTTCCGGTGGTCCCTCCACCCGCACGCTGATCGAAGCAGCCGATATCACGATCAAGAACAACAGCCCGAAGCGCATCGGCCCGTTTGCCGTGCCGAAGGCGATGTCTTCGACTGCGTCTGCCACGCTTGCCACCTGGTTCAAGATCCACGGCGTCAACTATTCCATCTCGTCTGCCTGCTCGACTTCTGCGCATTGCATCGGCAATGCCGTGGAAATGATCCAGTGGGGCAAGCAGGACATGATGTTTGCCGGCGGCCACGAGGATCTCGACTGGACCATGTCGAACCTGTTCGACGCCATGGGTGCCATGTCTTCGAAATACAACGACACGCCCTCCACCGCCTCGCGCGCCTATGACGTCAGCCGCGACGGTTTTGTCATCGCCGGTGGCGCTGGCGTTCTGGTTCTGGAAGAGCTGGAGCATGCCAAGGCCCGCGGCGCCAAGATCTATGCTGAAGTGGTCGGCTACGGCGCCACCTCCGACGGTTATGACATGGTGGCCCCATCAGGCGAAGGCGCCATCCGCTGCATGCGCCAGGCGCTGGCAACGGTTGACGGCAAGGTCGATTACATCAACACGCACGGCACCTCGACGCCGGTGGGTGACGCCAAGGAAATGGGCGCCATCCGCGAAGTGTTCGGCGATGCGATGCCGCACATCCAGTCCACCAAGTCGCTGACCGGCCATTCGCTGGGTGCGGCCGGCGTGCAGGAATCGATCTATTCCCTGCTGATGATGCAGGCCGGGTTCATCGGTGAAAGCGCCCATATCAAGGATCTCGATCCGGAATTTGAAGGCATGCCGGTGGTGCGCTCGCGCATCGACGACGCCAAGATCGACATTGCCCTTTCCAATTCCTTCGGGTTCGGCGGCACCAACGCCACGCTCGTCTTCCAGCGTTATAACGGATAAGACCATGAGCGGACTAATGCAGGGTAAGCGCGGCCTCATCATGGGGGTCGCGAACAATCATTCGATTGCCTGGGGTATTTCGAAGGCGCTGGCCGCCCAGGGTGCCGAGCTTGCCTTCACCTATCAGGGCGATGCGCTGGGACGTCGGGTCAAGCCGCTGGCCGCCGAAGTCGGCTCCGATGTCGTGCTTCCCTGCGACGTGGAGGATCTCGCCTCCGTGGATGCCACGTTTGACGCCAT
The DNA here is from genome assembly GCA_027483885.1 of Rhizobiaceae bacterium. Lineage (GTDB taxonomy): Bacteria > Pseudomonadota > Alphaproteobacteria > Rhizobiales > Rhizobiaceae > Neorhizobium. Next base: position 2,556 of record JAIXTO010000212.1, on the reverse strand, counting down.
TAGGGAGCGCTGGGGCAAACTCGACTTCGTCGTGCATGCGATCGGCTTTTCCGACAAGAACGAGCTGAAGGGCCTCTACGCCGACACGACGCGCGAAAATTTCAGCCGCACCATGGTGATTTCCTGCTTCTCGTTCACCGAGATTGCCAAGCGGGCAGCCGAGCTGATGGGCGAAGACGGTTCCATGCTGACACTGACCTATGGCGGCTCCATGCGGGTCATCCCGAACTACAACGTCATGGGCATTGCCAAGGCGGCACTGGAATCCTCCGTGCGTTACCTCGCCGCCGATTACGGCCCGAAGGGTATTCGCGTCAACGCGATCTCCGCCGGTCCCGTACGCACGCTGGCCGGCGCCGGCATTTCGGATGCGCGCGCCATCTACTCGTGGAACCAGAAGAACTCCCCGCTGCGCCGCACGGCGACCATCGAGGATATCGGCGGCTCAGCACTTTATCTTCTGTCGGACCTGTCGCGCGGCGTGACCGGCGAGATCCACTATGTGGATGCCGGCTACAACATCACCTCGCTGCCCTCGCTCGACCGGCTACGCAACGCCGATTCGGAATAACCGCTTCGACATAGTTCATGAAAAAGGCCCCGGGATCATCGATCCCGGGGCCTTTTCTATGGGTTTTGCGTCAGCGTGAAGCTGTTACTTCTTCGCCTGAAGCACCTTGAAACGGGCATTGCGGCACACTTCGCCGCTTTCCTTGAATTCGGCCGCCAGCACAGGCTCATAGGGCAGGCCGCGATTGGCAACCATCAACAGACGACCGCCGATGCGAAGCGCTGCCGCTGCCGCCTTGATGAAGGACTGGCCGATTTCCGGATCGGCGGCATGGCCTTCGTGGAAGGGCGGGTTCATGATGACGAGATCGTATTTTTCCTTGACCGGCTCGGCCGTCAGGTCCTGCCAGAAGAACCGTGCCGAAAGCTCCGGGCAATTGCGGGCAAGATTCTTCTTGGCGCATTCCAGCGCGCGGTGATCGGCCTCGAACAGGTCGATGCGGTTGACCCGCGGCGAAGCATCCGCCAGCATCACCGAGAGATAACCCCAGCCGGCACCGAGATCGGCGGCATTGCCATCGAAATCGCGCGGCAGGCGGCTTGCCAGAAGTTCCGAGCCCGCATCGGCATGTTCATGCGAAAACGTGCCGGGCACGGCTTCAAAGCGCGCGTCGATGATCGAGACGGGACGACGGAAGGATGCAAGTGCCGCATCGACATCATCAGGGCGCTGGAACCAGACGACAACGCCGTGATATTTCGGCATGTAATCGATGGCAAAGCCGAGGTTGAGCAGCTGCTTGCGCAGCGGCTGGATGCCGTCTTCCTTGGAGCCGGCAACGGTGATCATGCCGCCCGGCTTCACGCGGGCAAGCGCTTCGGCCATGTTATTGTCGTTCTCGCCGCGGTGTTTGCCGCACAGCACGAGCGCGCCGTCATAGTCCTCACCTTCAGGCTCCGGCACGATATGCGCGCCAGCGACCGACAGCGGGCGATAGAGAGGCCGCAGCGGCTGGACATTGGTGATTGTGGCGCCAAAACCTTCCGGCAGGCGCGGGCCGCTCTCGGCGGCAAGAAACAGGATGCGGGAGCCCTCGCCGGGCATCGGCAGCGTGCCGGTGGCGAAGGGATGGAACAGCGTTTTCACGGCGTCGCGGATCATGAAGAGTTTCCGATCTGTGGAGCGTGCGCCATGAGCCTGGCCGACAAACGCTCGATCTTTGAGGTTGGGGCTGATGCCGCTCACCGATGAGAGTGCCGCGACTGCCCGAAGTGGGCCAGAAGGCCCGAATAGGAAAAGGGCGCGGAAACATTTTCCGCGCCCCAGAAGTCATCCGGATGCGAGCGCCTTATTCGGCGGCTTCGCCTTCCTTCTTCTTGTCGGCGGCGATTTCCTGGCCGGTCGTCTGGTCGACAACCTTCATGGACAGGCGAACCTTGCCGCGCTCATCAAAGCCCATCAGCTTGACCCAGACCTTCTGGCCTTCCTTGACCACGTCCTGGGTCTTGGCAACACGATCGGACGCGAGCTGGCTGATATGGACCAGACCATCGCGGGCGCCGAAGAAGTTGACGAAGGCGCCGAAATCGGCGGTCTTCACAACCGTGCCTTCATAGATGGCGCCGATTTCCGGTTCTGCGACGATCGAATGGATCCACTTGCGGGCCGCTTCGATCTCCTTGCCGGAGGACGATGCGATCTTGATCGTGCCATCGTCTTCGATGTTGATCTTAGCGCCGGTCTTTTCGACGATTTCGCGAATGACCTTGCCGCCCGAACCGATGACTTCACGGATCTTGTCGACCGGGATGTTCATCACTTCGATGCGCGGTGCAAATTCGCCGAGCTGGCTGCGGCCTTCGGTGATGGCGTTCGCCATTTCGCCGAGGATGTGCTTGCGGCCACCCTGAGCCTGGCCGAGTGCGACCTTCATGATCTCTTCGGTGATACCGGCAATCTTGATGTCCATCTGCAGCGAGGTGATGCCGTCAGCGGTGCCGGCAACCTTGAAGTCCATGTCGCCGAGGTGATCTTCGTCGCCGAGG
>JAIXTO010000166.1 GCA_027483885.1 Rhizobiaceae bacterium | reverse complement strand
GGCGGCACTGACGGCGGCAGGGCACAAGGCGGCGATCACCACCGAAATTGCCCCCGCGGAGGAGTTTTTCTACGCCGAGGATTATCATCAGCAGTATCTGGCCAAGAACCCCGGCGGCTATTGCGGCCTGCGCGGCACGGGCGTCAGTTGCCCCATCGAACGCTGAAATGACCATTTAGACGGCAAAGCGCCGCGGATCTAAGCAGATCCGCGGCGTTGTTGTATAAGTCTTCGGCAGTTTTTTCGTTTTTGACCAAATGAAAAATTTCTGGTGAATTTCGCTGCAAGCCATGCAAGGATAAGGGCCAGCCAGGCATAATGAAACGACACTGGCAACCGCAGACATGCCCTTCAAGGGGCGTGCGGGGGGACCCATCATGAATATCAAAAACAGGGCTGCACGATGAAGAAAACCCTTTTGACTCTGATCGCCATGGCGGCGCTTTCCACCACGGCGCTGGCCGCGGATATCAAGCCGGCCCTGGTTTACGGCACCGGCGGCAAGTTCGACAAATCCTTCAATGAAGCGGCTTTCCACGGCGCCGAACAGTACAAGAAGGAAACCGGTACGGACTTCCGCGATTTCGAGCCGACCAGCGATACGCAGGGCGAGCAGGCGATCCGCAACTTCGCCTCCAAGGGTTTCAATCCGGTGGTTGCCGTGTCCTTCGCCTGGACCTCGGCCATGGAAAAGGTTGCAGCTGAATTCCCTGACACCAAGTTTGTCATCGTCGATTCCGTCGTCAAGCTGCCAAACGTGCGCTCGGTCGTCTTCAAGGAAGAAGAGGGCTCTTATCTCGTCGGCGTTCTCGCCGGCATGGCGTCCAAGTCCGGCAAGGTCGGCTTCATCGGCGGCATGGATATCCCGCTGATCCGCAAGTTCGCCTGTGGTTATGCCCAGGGCGCCAAGGCTGCCAATGCCAAGATCAGCGTTCTCCAGAACATGACCGGCACCACCGGCGCTGCCTGGAATGACCCGGTTCGCGGCGGTGAACTGACGAAGAACCAGATCGATCAGGGTGCCGACGTTGTGTATGCGGCAGCCGGTGCCACGGGCCTCGGCGTGCTGCAGACGGCAGCCGACAATAAGAAGCTGTCGATCGGCGTCGACAGCAACCAGAACCACCTGCATCCGGGCTCGGTGCTGACCTCGATGGTCAAGCGCGTCGATCTGGCCGTCTACAACGCCTACAAGGACACGGCCGCTGACAAGTTCACCGCCGGCATCCAGTCGAATGGCGTCAAGGAAGACGGCGTGGCGTATGCTCTCGACGACAACAATGCCAAGCTGGTGACCCCTGAAATGAAGGCTGCCGTCGAAAAGGCCAAGGCCGACATCATTTCCGGCACCGTCAAGGTTCACGATTACATGTCGGACAACACCTGCCCAATGTAATTGATCGACTGAAGGGCGTATGGCGGCATCCGTCATACGCCCTCTTCATGTCCGGCTTCCGGAATAAGGAAAGGCGAAGGCGTGTGAGCCAGCATCCTGCCATCGAACTGGTGGGTATCGACAAGAGTTTCGGTACCGTTCATGCCAACAAAAATATCAATCTGAAGGTGGAAAAGGGAACGATCCACGGCATCATCGGGGAAAACGGTGCCGGAAAATCAACCCTCATGTCCATTCTCTACGGCTTTTACCAGGCGGATGGCGGCGAGATCCGCATCGATGGCAAGCCGCTCACCATCCGTGACAGCCAGGCGGCGATTTCCGCCGGCATCGGCATGGTGCATCAGCATTTCATGCTGGTGGAAAACTTCACCGTGCTTGAAAACATCATGCTCGGCGCCGAAGGCGGGCAGTTGCTTGCCAAGGGCGTTTCCGGTGCGCGCAAGGAATTGAAGCGCCTGGAAACCGATTACGGCCTGGATGTCGATCCCGATGCCATTATCGAAGACCTGCCGGTGGGCAAGCAGCAGCGGGTGGAAATCCTGAAAGCGCTCTATCGCAGCGCCGATATTCTCATTCTCGATGAGCCCACGGGCGTGTTGACGCCGGCCGAAGCCGATCACCTGTTCAAGGTGCTGAAGGTCCTGCGTGACCAGGGCAAAACGGTGATCCTCATCACCCACAAGCTGCGCGAGATCATGGCGATCACCGATGAGGTCTCCGTCATGCGGCGCGGCGAGATGGTGGCGACCCGCAAGACGGCGGAGACGACCGTGGAGGAACTGGCCGAGCTGATGGTTGGCCGCCGTGTTCTCCTGCGCGTCGAAAAGGGCGAGGCAAAACCCGGCAAGGTGCTGATGTCGGTGAAGAACCTGACGGTCAAGGACAGCCGCGGCGTCACCATGGTCGATGACGTCTCCTTCGAGGTCCGCGAGGGCGAGATCGTTGGCATTGCAGGCGTTGCCGGCAATGGCCAGTCGGAGCTTCTGGAAGCGCTCGCCGGCATTCGCAAGCCGGCGTCGGGCGAAATCCTGCTTGATGGCAAGCCGATTGCCGGGGCCGATCCGGCCCGGCTTCGCGCGCTGGGCCTTGCCCATATCCCCGAAGACCGTCACCACATGGGCCTCGTGCTGAAGTTCGAGGAATATGAAAACGCTGTCCTCGGTTATCACCGCGATCCGCGTTATGGCCGTGGCGCGCTGCTGGACCTGAAGGCGATCCGTGCGGAAGCTGCCGAAAAGATCGAGAAATACGATATCCGCCCGCCGAACCCACGGCTGAAGACCGCCAACTTCTCCGGCGGCAACCAGCAGAAGATCGTGGTGGCCCGCGAGATCGAGCGCGATCCGAAAGCGCTCATCATCGGCCAGCCGACACGCGGCGTTGATATCGGCGCCATTGAATTCATTCACCGCCGGATCGTCGAAATGCGCGACGCCGGCAAGGCGATCCTGCTCGTCTCCGTCGAACTCGACGAGATCCGCTCGCTGTCCGACCGTATCCTCGTGATGTTTGCCGGCAAGGTTGTCGGCGAAAAGACCGCAGAGGCTGGCGAACAGACGCTCGGCCTGATGATGGCAGGCATCGCCGCATGAGGACGCACCGTTCATGAGTACCGCTTCCGTACCCCTGCCCAACTGGATCACCTACGGGCTGATGCCGCTTTTGAACCTTCTGATGGCTTTCCTGATTTCGGGCCTCGTGGTCTGGTCGATCGGGGAAGATCCCGTGGAGGCGCTTAAACTTCTGATCGAAGGCGCGCTTGGTCGCGGCGATGCGATCGGCTTCACACTGTTTTATACGACAAGCTTCATCTTCACCGGCTTGTCGGTGGCGGTTGCCTTCCATGCCGGCCTCTTCAACATCGGCGCGGAAGGCCAGGCCTATATCGGTGGCCTGGGTGCAGCCCTCGTTGCCCTGTCGCTCGACCATTACGTGCCGTGGTATGTCACGATGCCGTTTGCGGTGATCGGCGCTGCCATTTTTGGTGCGGCCTGGGCCTTCATTCCGGCCTGGCTGCAGGCCAGACGCGGCAGCCATATCGTCATCACCACCATCATGTTCAATTTCATCGGCGCAGCGCTGATGGTCTACCTGCTGGTGAACGTGTTCATCGTGCCCGGCAAGATGGCGCCGGAAACGCGCACCTTCCTGCCCGGCGGGCAGTTGCCGAAGCTTGATTGGCTGATGGCCTGGTTCGGGTTGAAGCTTGGGCCGGCACCGTTCAACGTCTCCTTCCTCATCGCGCTGGTGATGTGTTTTCTCGTCTGGCTGCTGATCTGGCGCTCCAAGCTGGGTTATGAAATGCGCACGCTCGGCATCAGCCCGTCTGCTGCCGTTTATGCCGGCATTCCCTATTCGCGCACGGTCATCATCGCCATGCTGATATCAGGCGGGCTTGCCGGCATGATGGCGCTGAACCCGGTCATGGGCTCCTCGGCCCGCCTGCAGGTGGAATTTGTCGGCGGCGCGGGCTTCGTCGGCATCGCGGTGTCGCTGATGGGACGCAGCCATCCGGTTGGCATCATTCTCGCAGCCCTTTTGTTCGGCATTCTCTATCAGGGCGGCGCCGATCTCTCCTTCGAGATGCCCAACATCACGCGCGAGATGATCGTGGTGATCCAGGGCCTGGTGATCCTGTTTGCCGGCGCGCTGGAATATATGTTCCGGCCAGCCATGGTTCACCTGTACCAGCGCCTGAAGCGGGCTTGAGGAGACGATCATGGATTATTTCGATATCCTCGTCAGCATTCTGGGCTCGACCATCCGCCTGTCGATCCCGCTGCTGTTTACCGCCCTTGCCGGCCTGTTTTCCGAGCGCGCCGGGATTTTTGACATCGGGCTGGAAGGCAAGATGCTGGCGGCCGCCTTTGCCTCGGCCTGCGTTGCCTATCTCACCGGCAATCCGTGGCTCGGGCTGCTCGGCGGCATCGCGGTCTCCATCGTCTTTTCGCTGATCCACGGTTTTGCCTCGATCACCAATCGCGGCAACCAGATCGTCTCGGGCGTGGCGCTGAATTTCGTCGCCGCGGGCCTCACCATCGTGCTGGGGCAGGCCTGGTTCAGCCAGGGTGGCCGCACGCCGCAGCTTGCCGGCGAAGCACGCTTCTCACCGATCACGCTGCCGGGTGTCGATCTGATGCGCGACGTGCCGGTGCTTGGTCCGCTTTATGTCAATGTGATCTCCGGCAACAATATCCTCACCTATCTCGCCTTTGCCGCCGTGCCGCTGTCCTGGTGGGTGCTGTTTCGCACGCGCTTCGGCCTTCGCCTGCGCGCCGTCGGTGAAAACCCCGGCGCTGTCGATACGGCCGGCATTTCCGTCACCTGGCTGCGTTACCGTGCGGTGATCGTTGCCGGTTTCCTCTGCGGTTTTGCCGGCGCCTATCTGTCGATTGCCCAGTCGGCCGCCTTCATCAAGGATATGTCGGCCGGCAAGGGCTATATCGCGCTCGCCGCCCTCATCTTTGCCAAGTGGAAGCCGGTGCCCGTCATGTTCGCCTGCCTTCTGTTCGGTTTCCTCGATGCTTTTGCCAATTTCATGCAGGGCAAGGCCGTGCCGGGCATTGGTGAAGTGCCGGTGCAGATCTTCCAGGCCATGCCCTATGTGCTGACCTGCATCCTGCTGGCCGGCTTTATCGGCATCGCCCACCCGCCGAAGGCTGGTGGCGTGCCCTATACCAAGGAGCGTTAAACCCATGTCGCACGACCTGTTTGAAGCAGCCCGCGATGCCATGGCACGCGCCTATGCGCCTTATTCCAAGTTCCCCGTCGGTGCGGCCATCCGCGCCGATGACGGAAAAATCTATCTCGGTGCCAACATCGAGAACCTGTCCTTTCCGCAAGGCTGGTGCGCCGAACCCACGGCCATCGGCGCCATGGTGATGGGCGGGGCCAAAAAGATCGTCGAAATGGCCGTCATCGCCGAAAAGCTAGCCTGCTGCCCGCCCTGCGGCGGCTGCCGGCAGAAGATTGCCGAATTTGCCGGGCCTGACACCCGCATCTATCTCTGCGACGACATGGGCGTTCAGAAGACCATGACGATGGAGGAGCTTCTGCCCTTCTCGTTCAAGACGGATATGCTCGGATGAAGTCCGTCATTGATCATCTGATCGATCGCCTGGACGGACTGATGCCGCGCCATGCCATCGTTCTCGGCTCCGGTCTCGGCTCGCTGGTGGCCGAGGTTACGGATCCGGTCCGCATTTCCTACGCGGACCTGCCGGGTTTCCCGGCAAGCGGTGTCACCGGCCATGCGGGCGAACTGGTTGCCGGCAAGCTTGGCCGTCACCCGGTTATCATGCTGTCGGGCCGCGCCCATTATTACGAACACGGCGATGCCGCCGCCATGCGTTTTCCCATCGAGGTGCTGCAGGGCATCGGCGTGCAATCGCTGATCCTCACCAATTCTGCCGGCTCGTTGCGGGAAGACATGCCGCCGGGCTCGGTGATGCAGATTACCGATCACATCAATTATTCCGGCATGAACCCGTTGATCGGCGAAAGCGGCGATCGCCGTTTTGTCGGCATGACCACCGCCTATGACGCCGAGTTGTCTCTTGCCATCCGCAATGCCGCGATCCGCACCACGACCCCGCTCTATGACGGTGTCTACATGTGGTTTTCCGGCCCGAGCTTCGAGACGCCGGCGGAAGTGCGCATGGCGCGCATGCTGGGTGCCGATGCCGTTGGCATGTCCACCGTTCCCGAGGTGATCCTTGCCCGTTATGCGGGCTTGAAGGTTGCCGCCTGCTCCGTCATCACCAATTACGGGGCGGGCATGACAGGCTCGGAGCTGAGCCACGCCGAAACCAAGGAAATGGCGCCGAAGGGCGGGCTGAGGCTTGCGGCCATCCTGCGCGACCTGTTTGCCCAGGAAAGCATCGGCTGAACATCCAATGAAATGAAAAGCTTAGGAGGCAGCATGATGTCATGCTGCTGTCTCGGCTTGCGTCTAATCGATTGAAGGTTAACTATGCACATTCCGACACAGCCGGGAGGGAAAGCCATGGAACTGTTGAGCCCGCGCGAAATCGCGACCTTCGCCCTGTCTTTGCTCGACTTGACCAACCTGCGCGACGACTGCGATTCCGCTGCCATCGAGCATCTGTGCCAGCGCGCGCAGACGCCGAACGGCCATGCCGCCGCCATTTGCATCTGGCCGCGTTTTGTGGAGCAAGCGCGTGGCATTCTGGGTGCCGGCCATTCCGTGCGCATCGCAACGGTCGTCAACTTCCCCTCGGGCGACCTGCCGGTTGCAGAGGTCGTTGCCGAGACCGAACAGGCGATTGCCGACGGTGCCGACGAAATCGATCTCGTCATTCCCTACAGGGCGTATCTCGCCGGAAACGAAGCCTGCGTGACAGACATGGTTACGGCGGTGCGCGCGGCCTGCCCGCAGGCCTGCCTGAAGGTGATCCTCGAAACCGGCGAGATCCGCGACAGCGGCAAGATCCGCCTTGCCTCCGAGTTGGCGATTGCCGCCGGCGCCGATTTCATCAAGACCTCCACCGGCAAGGTTGCCATCAACGCGACGCTGGAAGCGGCCGACATCATGCTGCAGGCCATCCGCGACAGCCGCAAGAAGGTGGGCTTCAAGCCCGCCGGCGGCATTTCCACCGTCTCGGATGCCGACCTTTACCTGCGGCTGGCCGAAACCATCATGGGCGCCAACTGGCTGATGCCCTCCACCTTCCGCTTCGGCGCATCGAGCCTGCTGGACGATATTTTGGGCGTCATCGCCGGCGCCCCCTCGGCGCGCGTGGCGACCGGATACTGATCGCCGTGATCCCGCAGGAAGTCATCCGGCGAAAGCGCGACGGCGAGGTGCTGAGCGAAAGCGAGATCCGCGCCTTCATCGAGGCTTTGACCGCGGAGACCATATCCGAGGGGCAGGTGGCTGCCTTTGCCATGGCCACCTTCTTTCGCGGCATGACGCGGGATGAAACCGTGGCGCTGACGCTTGCCATGCGCGACAGCGGCGATGTGCTCTCTTGGACCGGCATCGAAAAGCCTGTTGCCGACAAGCATTCAACCGGTGGCGTCGGCGATAATGTCTCGCTGATGCTCGCCCCCATCGTTACCGCCTGCGGCCTTGCGGTGCCGATGATTTCCGGCCGCGGCCTTGGCCATACCGGCGGCACGCTGGATAAGCTGGAAGCCATTCCCGGCTATCGGGTGATGGCGGATGAAGGCCTTCTTCGCCGCGTCATCGAAACTGTCGGCTGCGCCATCGTTGGCCAGACCGGTGATCTCGCACCCGCCGACAAGCGGCTTTATGCCGTGCGCGACGTGACGGCCACGGTGGATTCCATTCCGCTGATCACCGCTTCCATCCTGTCGAAGAAGCTCGCCGCCGGCCTTCAGACGCTGGTGTTGGATGTGAAATTCGGCAATGGCGCCTTCATGCAGAAGGTGGAGGATGCAGAAATTCTGGCGCGCGCCATGGTCGAGGTGGCAAATGGCGCCGGCGTCAAAACCTCGGCGCTGCTGACCGACATGAACGAGCCGCTGGCGGATGCCGCCGGTAACGCCGTCGAGATCGTCAATTGCCTCGATTTTCTAAAAGGGCAAAAGACCGGCACGCGGCTGGAGGCGGTCACGCTTGCCTTTGCCGCCGAGATGCTGCTGCAGGCCGGCGTCGTCTCCAGTGAGGATGAGGGGCTGTCGTCCGCACGACAGGCGCTGTCCTCCGGCCGTGCGCTGGAGGTGTTTGGCCGCATGGTACATGGGCTCGGCGGACCCGCCGATTTCGTCGAACGCTCGCAGAATTATCTGGTCAAGGCACCCGTCATCGTTCCGGTTCCAGCGGGCCGCTCCGGCTATCTGGAAACCTGCGATACGCGCGGTCTCGGCCTTGCCGTTGTGGAACTTGGCGGCGGCCGCAAGACGCCATCGGACGTGCTTGATCACCGCGTCGGCTTTTCCGGCCTGCTGCCGCTCGGCACCGCGGTGGAGGAGGGCGATTCGATTGGCTTCGTCCATGCCGCGGATGAAACCTCTGCCGCCCGCGCCGTTGCCGCTGTCTCAGCCCTTTACACGATCGGCGATGAACGCCCGCCCGCGCGGCCGGTGGTGCTGAAGAAGATCGGCTGAGGCTTCAGAACGAAAAAGCCCGAGGCTGTGGCCCCGGGCTTCCAAAAGTTCGCAAAAATCGAAAAAAGCTTACTTGGTGCCGTACATGCGGTCGCCGGCATCGCCGAGGCCGGGCATGATATAACCCTTCTCGTTGAGATGGCTGTCGATGGAGGCGGTGAAGATCGGCACGTCGGGATGAGCGGCCTGGAAATTCTTGATGCCCTCGGGGGCGGCCAGCAGGCAGAGGAAGCGCAGGTTCTTTGCGCCACGTTCCTTCAGCTTTTCAATGGCGGCAATCGAGGAATTGCCGGTTGCCAGCATCGGATCGACGACGATGACGAGGCGTTCCGACAGCGCATCCGGTGCCTTGAAATAATATTCGACGGCCTGCAGCGTCTCGTGGTCGCGGTAGACGCCGACATGGGCGACGCGGGCGGCTGGCACCAGTTCCAGCATGCCTTCCAGAAGGCCGTTGCCGGCGCGCAGGATGGAGGCGAAAACCAGCTTCTTGCCTTCGAGGATCGGCGACTGCATTTCCGTCAGCGGCGTCTCGATGGTTTCCATCGTCAGCTCGAGATCGCGCGTCACCTCATAACACAGCAGCGTCGAGATTTCGCGCAGCAGGCGGCGAAAACTCGAGGTCGAGGTTTCCTTGCGACGCATGATGGTGAGCTTGTGCTGCACCAGCGGATGATTGATGACTGTAACGCCGTCCATGAGAACCTGCCTTCGCTCTTCTTCTTGATCGTTTCACTCTTTCTTCCACGGAAACCGGAAAGACCGCAAGCACTCAAGGCCGGTTTGGTGCATCATCCCCAGCGGCATCGAAACGCATGAGAAGTTTCGCCCTTGTTTCCTCATCCACGAAGGCACATTCCAGCGCCGTGCGCGTCATTTTGTTGATCTCGGCCTCGCTGAAGCCCATCATGCCGCTGGCGATCTCGTATTCGCGTTTCAGCGAGGTGCGGAAAAACGGCGGGTCGTCGGAATTGATGCAGACGCGAACGCCCGCATCAAACAGCTTTCGCAGCGGATGGCTTTCGAAATCGGGGTAGACGGAGAGCGCAACATTCGAGCCGGGGCAAACCTCCAGAACCACGCCTGTTTCCACCAGCCGCGCAATCAGCGCCTCGTCCTCGCTGGCGCGCACGCCATGGCCGATGCGCGAGGGTTTGACGAGATCGAGCGCATCTGCCACGGAAAAGGCGCCGCAGACTTCGCCGGCGTGGATGGTGAGGCCAAGGCCTACATCGCGGGCAATGTCAAACGCGCAGGCATAATCGGCCACCCGCCCCATGCGCTCTTCGCCGGCCATGTTGAAGCCTGTCACCAGCGGGTTTTTGCTGCGTGCGGCATAGTCGGCCGCGGCAATCACCCGATCAGGGCCAAAATGCCGCTCGCCGGTCACGATGATGCGGGCCTCGATGCCGGTCTTTTGCTTCGCCGCCAGAATTCCGTCGGTAATGCCGGCGAGATAGGCGTCGGCACCGAGGCCGATGCGATCGCCATGGTCGGGCGACACGATGATCTCGCTGTAGATCGTGTTGATGGCGGCAAGCTCGGTCAGATAACTTTCGGTGAGGAGGGCATAGTCCTCCTCCGTGCGAAACAGCGCCGCCACCTTGTCATAGGCCCGGATGAATTCGGCAAAATCCGTCCAGGCATAGGTGTCGCCGTGCATGAAGCCCTGGGGGTCGACGCCGTATTTTTCCGCCTGAAGCAACGCCAGATGCGGCGGGGCCGCCCCCTCGATGTGGCAGTGGATTTCAGCTTTCAGCAGATGATTTGTCACAGGAAACTCCGTCCATGGGGGCCGGGCGCGATGCCGAGATGGGCCGCCACCGTCTCGCCGATATCGGCGAACGTGTCGCGGATGCCGATGGCGCCGGCGCCGATGCCGGGGCCGTAGGTCAGGATCGGCACGCGTTCGCGGGTGTGGTCGGTGCCGCGCCAGGTCGGGTCGCAGCCGTGGTCGGCCGTCAGCAGCATCAGGTCGCCCGGTTTCATGCGCCGATGCACGTCGACCAGCCGCCGATCAAACGCTTCGAGCGCTGCCGCATAACCGGGCACATCGCGGCGGTGGCCGTAGAGCATGTCGAAATCGACGAAATTGGTGAAGACGAGATCGCCATCCTGCGCTTCCTCGATGGCGGCAAGTGTGGCATCCATCAGCGCCTTGTTGCCGTTCGCCTTGATCACCCGCGACACACCCTGATGGGCGAAGATATCGCCGATCTTGCCCACCGCATGCACCGCGCGGCCGGCCTCCACCAGCCGGTCGAGCAGCGTCGGCTCCGGTGGCAACACGGAAAAATCACGCCGATTGCCTGTACGCTCGAATGTGTCAGGGGTTTCGCCGAGGAAGGGCCGGGCAATGACGCGGCCGATGTTCAACGGGTCGATCAGCCGGCGCACGATCTGGCAAAGCGCAATCAGCCGATCCAGGCCGAAATGGGTTTCGTGCGCGGCAATCTGGAAAACGGAATCGGTCGAGGTGTAGAAGATCGGTTTGCCGCTGCGGATATGCTCCTCGCCGTGGGCCGCGATGATGTCGGTTCCCGAGGCGTGGCAATTGCCCAGAATGCCGGGAAGGTCGGCCTCGCGACAGATCGCCTCCACGAGATCAGGCGAAAACGCATCACCTTCTGTGGGAAAATACCCCCAGTCGAACATCACCGGCGTTCCAGCGATTTCCCAGTGGCCGGACGGCGTATCCTTGCCGCGGGAGACTTCACTGGCAGCGCCATGCAAGCCAAACACCCGCTCCGGTACGGCCATTCCCGCCGGCAACTCGCCGCTGGCAAGCTTTGCCACATGCACAAGGCCAAGCGCCGACATGTTGGGCAGTCGCAGCGGCCCCTTGCGCAGGCCAGCCCGGTCGGCAGCACCGGCTGCGCAGAATTCGGCGATATGCCCCAGCGTGTTGGCGCCAAGGTCGTTGTAGTGTTCTGCGTCGGGCGCGCCACCGATGCCGAAGGAATCGAGGACGAAAAGAAAGGCACGGGCCATCGTTCACCTGGTCTCAAAGGGCGTCCGGCACGCGGTATCAGCCGGGCCAGTGTCAAAACCTTCTCATACAGAGGACCGGTGCGGTTGGCAAAGCCTGCCGTCAGCAATCAGAGCATGCAATGTTGTCGCCGACACGCTGCCGGTAGAAATAGGTCCGGCTGATGGTGATGCTGCGTGTCTCTGCTGAAAGCAGCCCGGGCAGGAACATCAGCAGCGTGTGCGGCACGGAAAGCTCGGCGCGAACCAGAAAGCTGTTGGCGCTCTTCAGGTCATCAGGCACATCGTTCACCACGGTGCCGGCCGCATAGGGCCGGCTGCCATCCTGTTGCCACGACCATAAAACCTTCGGTGCCGCCGACTGGTCCATGGTGATGCCGGTAATTTTCAGGCTGATGCCGCGTGCGTCATAAGGCACGAAAATCGCCTGCGTCACATCCAGCATGGTGGCAAGGAAGGTCTTGCTGACAGACGTCTGCTGGGTCACGAGATCGGCAACGGTTGCAGCCGAGCGGGTCACGCGCTTGGCGGTGGAAAGCCCCATCGTCAGTTCGAAACAGCAGATGTAGAGCGAGATCAGGATCGGCGCCAGAATGGCAAATTCCACGCTGCCGACGCCGCGCCGGCATTTGATCAGCCGGTTGAGCGCAAGGAGGATGCCGCGACGCTGCCTGCCTTCCATCACGGGTAATCCTCGTTCTGGAAAGCGGACGTTGCGATGATGAGAAAATCGCGCGGCAGCGAGCCGTCGCTGGGGCGGATGGTGGTGATATAGGGCCGCACCAGGTCGGTGATCACCTGCCAGCGATAGTAGGCGCGCACCATGTTGATCGATTTTGGCCCGCCGGGACGATAGGCAAAGGATGTGGTGTCGAGATCCGCATAGGCCGCGCTCGAGACGCGCGGGATCGTTTTCGGGATCGCGGCAAAGGAGGAAAAGCTGCGCACATCGAGATAAAGCTGGCTCGGCGTTGCAATCTCGGCCGGCGAGCAGTGGATGAGAATGGAGACCTCGTCGCAGAAGCGCGTGCGAAAGGCGGTCTCATCCTTGTCCGTCGTGCGGTTGAGGCCATAGGTGATACGCCCGGTGCGCAAGTCCCGCGAGACATTTTCCACCGCATTGGACACCAGTTGTTCGGCGGTGAAGGCCACAAACGTCTCGATGATGGCAAAGACGATCAGGAAATAGGGAATGGCGAGAATGGCAAACTCGATGGCCGCCGCCCCATCCTCAGCACGCCAGAAGCCTGGCCTGCGATCGCTCAAACGCCGCGGCACCCGCCGGGACGGGCCTGGTCGGGCTGGGAGATGATCGTCAGTCTGGCCCATCCGTCCTCTCCCGGTCCCGTGTCATCCTGAAGGCGGAGCGTCACGTGTGACGTACCATGCTGCGTGCTGCCTCTGTTGTGCGGCTTGGCAAAGCGAACGCTGCCTTGCACCGATGCCGCCTCACAAAGGCTAGGGACATTGTCTTGAGATTCCGTTTCCCGGGAACCGCGATTTGCAGCAATCCGACACAGGATCAGATGTTGTGTCCCGAGTTTCTTCGGGGATCAGTTGCTGGCGGTCCTGGCGTTCTGCTCGCAGGCCGGCGTGCAGGACAGGACGGTGCGCTCCGTCTGGCGATAGACCCGCATCGTATTGCCTTCGTCGATCGAGACCAGAATGCGTTCGTCGGCAATGGCATCGCCGGCCGCATCCAGCAAAACGAGATTGGTCGTGCCGAAGGAACGCCCGGTCAGCACGATCGTGGTCGGGTCCGCAACCGTCGCATCTGCCACCTCGGCATTGCCGATGATCACTTTGGCAACCGGCCGGTCGAGCTTCAGCACCCGCGCCTGATTCATGTAGACGCGCAAGAGCCCATCTGCGCCCTGCGCATGCGCGGCAGGGGCAAAGCCGGTCGTGGAGAGCAACGACAGGCAAGCCAGGAGGAAGCGGGGCATGCGCGACATGAAAAAGCAGCCTTCAGTGGGGGATAACGTCCATCAAAAGCATGGGCGTTAATGGTGAATGAAGCGTGAAGGCGTGGTTATCGCTCGGCTTTTTCATTCTGGGACAGGGGCTTGGCGCAAGCTTTCGTTTACCAGTCGCGCTTTGCCGACAAGCAGATGGCGGGATGCGTTGTCCGGCAAGGTGTATCAGGAATGCCTCATTGGCGCCGATGCAGCCGGGCTGCCGTCAAAAAATGCTTCAGTCCTCCTTCACCATGCACGCCCACTTTCACCGTTAGAGTTTTGCTAACCAGAAATCTTAAGCTCATGGAAATGCACTCCTCGTAATTTGTCGGTCACCGAACAGCGGACAACAGTTGTCGGCCTTGCTTGCTGCATAAGACCCTGACTAGGAGAGAATGATGTCCAAGATTTTCGCACGTTTCCTGAAGGATGAATCGGGTGCGACAGCGATTGAATACGGCCTGATCGCAGCGCTGATTTCCGTGGCCCTGATTGCTGGCGCCAGCACGCTCGGCAACAACCTCAGCAACACGTTCAACGGTATCTCCACCAAGATGTCCACCGCAAACGCCGCCCACTGAAGGCCCCCGCGTTTCCGCAGGATGGGGAGCCGCCGCGTGGCGGCTTTTTTGTGTTTTTCCGCCCGCCGTGACAGCCAATGCACAAGCCTGAACAATGGGATAGGTCTATGATCGCAAGCCTTGTCCTTGGCATCCTGCCTTTCGGCCTCGCTCTTGCGGCGGTGAGCGATCTCCTGACCATGAAGATCCCGAACGCAATCCCGCTGATGCTGGTCCTGCTGTTCTTCCCCGTTGCCGGCCTCGCCGGGCTCGGGCTTTCTGCCATCGGCTGGTCGTGCCTTGCCGCCATGGCTGTCTTTTGCGTCTGCTTTGCGCTCTTTGCGCTCAATGCCATGGGCGGCGGCGATGCCAAGCTGTTGACGGCAGTCGCGCTCTGGTACGGTTTTACCATATCGCTTTTCGAATACCTTGTGACCGTCGCCTTTGTCGGCGGTGCGCTGACGCTGGTCATCCTGCTCATCCGTTCGCAGGCGCATCTTCTCCAGTCGCTCGGCCTTCGGCTGCCCGCCTCGCTGGTGACGGCGCGCAAGATCCCCTATGGCATCGCCATTGCCATCGGCGGCTTTCTCACCTTCGGCAGCACACCGATCGCAACCCTCATGAGGGCCGTGCTGTGAGGGCGAAATGCCGGATATCCTAACGAAAGGTTAAGAGCGTCGGTCGATGGTTAGCGGTTATTAACCATTTCCCTAAGGGCTGCATTAACTATATTTCCACCAATGACGACCATCCTGCGGGGGTTAATTCTGCCCGTACAAGGTCATGTCATGAAACCCGCCCGTCTCGTCATCCTCATTGTCGCTATCGTTGCGGCCGGCCTTGCCGGTGTGCTCGCCATGCGGCTGGCGGGCGATAAGGGCGTTTCGCAGCAGGTGGCGGATGTCATCCGCCGGGAGCCGACGATCAATGTGCTGGTCTCGGCCGAAAACCTCGCGGTCGGCAGCAGGCTCACGGAAAATTCGATTCGCTGGATGGCCTGGCCCCAGGGCGGCATTGCGGAAGGCTTCATCACGGATGCGGCGCGCCCGCAGGCCATCCAGGAGCTGGTGGGGCTTGTGGTGCGCCTGCCGATGTTTGCCAGTGAACCCGTGCGCGCCGAAAAGGTTGCCGATTCCTCCAACCGCATCATGTCGTCGCTGCTGCCCTCGGGCAAACGGGCCGTTGCCACCGAAATATCCGTTGCTACCGGTGCCGGTGGTTTCGTGCTGCCGAACGACCGCGTCGACGTGATCATGGTGCGTCGCAATGACGAGGGCCGCTACCTGACGGAGACCGTGCTCAACAATATTCGCATCCTCGCCATCGACCAGCAGGTCGAGGAAAAGGATGATGGCACCCGCTCTGTGATCGGAACGACCGCGACACTGGAACTGACGCCGGACCAGGCCCGCGTCATCACCGTTGCCCAGCAGATGGCTGAGCGGCTGACGCTGGCTCTGCGATCTGTCGCCGATGCGCAGGAGACCGATACGAAAGTCGCCGATTACCTTCTCGCCGGAAGCGATGGCAAGGCCGAGGTGCAGGTGATCAAGTCCGGCACCATCGTCAGGGCCGGTGCAACGGCTTCGGTGCAGCGATGACGGGGGCAAGGAGCATTGCCATGAAGCCTGAAACCAGACGCGTCCGTTGCCTTGCCGTTTCCGTGCTTGCCGCAAGCCTTGCTGTCGCCGATCTTCCGGTCGCAGTCCTCTCCGGCGCTCCCATATCGGCTGCTGCTGCCGAACAGAGCGTCATCCGCATCACCGAAGCGGGACGGGGCGTGCGCAAGCGCCTCAATCTTGGGCTCAACAAGGCGCTGGTGGTGGACCTGCCGAGCGACGCGCATGATATTCTCGTCGCCGATCCCACCATGGCTGATGCCGTCACCCGTACGTCGCGGCGCATCTACCTGTTTGGCAAGTCTGTGGGACAGACGAACATTTTTATCTTCGGACCGGGCGGTGAGGAGATCGTCAGTCTCGATCTGGAGATCGAGCGCGATATCACCGGTCTCCAGCAGAACCTGCGCCGGTTCCTGCCGGAATCCGATATCAAGGTCGAAATCATCTCCGATAACATCGTGCTGACCGGCACGGTGCGCACACCGCAGGATGCGGCGCAGGCGGAAAAGCTCGCCCGTGCCTTCCTGCAGGGCGGCGAGGCGACGACACGCAACCAGACGGCCAGCAGTTCGGCCGAAAACGGCGATGTGGCGATCTTTGCCGAGGACCGCCAAGTGTCGCAGATCGTCAACCTTCTCACCATCGAGGGCGAGGATCAGGTGACGCTGAAGGTCACGGTCGCCGAAGTCAGCCGCCAGGTGCTGAAGCAGCTCGGCTTCAACGGCTCGGTCTCCACCAGCGGGCGCGCCAGCGGCGGCATTTCCTTTGCCAATCCGGCCAATCTTGGCAATGCCATCGATGCCGGCGGCATCGGCGGCGTGGTGGGATCGATCGGCACCACCAGCATTGCAAGTTATGTCAATGCCATGGAACAGGCGGGCGTCATGCGCACGCTGGCCGAGCCCAGCCTCACGGCGATTTCCGGCGAACAGGCCAAATTCTATGTCGGCGGCCAGTATCGCCTCGCGGGCCAGCAGGAAGTCGATGTCGACGATGACAGCAAGGCAACCGTCAGCCGTACGGTGGAAACCGTCGATTACGGCGTCGAGCTGAATTTCCGCCCGGTCGTGCTGTCGGCCGGCCGCATCAGCCTGAAGATCGAGACCAATGTCTCGGAGCCGACCTACGAAGGCTCCATCGCCACGGGCAACGGCACGTCGAACGCCATTCCCGGCTCGACATATCTTTCGTTGCGCAAGCGGGAGGCGTCCACCAGCGTCGAACTTCCCTCCGGCGGTTCGATCGTCATTGCCGGCCTCGTGCAGGACAATGTGCGGCAAGCCATGTCCGGGCTTCCCGGCATTTCCAAGGTGCCGGTGTTTGGCACGCTGTTTCGCAGCAAGGATTTCATCCGCAACGAAACTGAACTTGTCATCATTGCCACGCCCTATCTGGTGCGGCCGGTGGCGCGCAACCAGCTGGCCCGACCCGACGACAATTTCAACCCGGAGGCGGACGGCGCGATGTTTTTCCTCAACCGGGTCAACAAGCTCTACGGGCGCAAGGATCAGGCCGTTGCCGGCCGTTATCACGGCGCCGTCGGCTTCATCTACAAATGAGAGGCGCAAGCACATGAACCGCATCGCATTTCGCGCCGCCTGCCTTGCAACACTTGCCCTGCCAGTTGCCCTCACAGCGGGCTGCGCCAACAAGGAGATGACCACCGGCTCCATCCCCATGGATTACCGCGAGCGTCACCCGATCGTATTGACCGAGGCGCAGAACGCGCTCGACATTCCCGTCGGGCCAAACGATGCCCGGCTGACCATCGGCATGAAGGATACGATCAAGGGTTTTGCCCAGACCTTTGCCGCATCCGCCGCCGGACAGATGCAGATCCAGATGCCGCATGGTTCGCCCAATGCGGCCGCAGCAGCCCGTCTCGGACAGGATATCCGCGCCACGCTTGCCGCCTCCGGCATTCGCAGCCAACGGATCGTGCTGACCGGTTATGCCGCGCAAGCGGAGGGCGATGCGGCGCCGATCCGGCTTTCCTTCGTCGCCACCCGTGCGGTGACCGCCCCTTGCGGCGAATGGCCGGAGGATTTGTCCAACGATACTGCCGGCAATCGCAACTGGTATAATTTCGGCTGCGCCAGCCAGAACAATCTCGCCGCCCAGATCGCCAACCCGTCGGACCTGATTGCACCGCGCGGGGTAACCCCGATCGATGCGGCACGCCGCTCCACCGTCATCGGGCTTTACCGGTCCGGCGGCGATCCGTCTTCAGACTAATGCGGCATTGCAGGACACCAGAAAGATGAGCGCCATCGATTACGATATCCGCACAGCCGATCGCCCAGCGGGCGACGAGGAACCGTTGCGGCCGGGTGACATGGATGCGCTGAGACCGCTGCCGCGCATTTCCGTGCATGCCTTTTGTGATAGCGAGGCCCTTCATACGGTGATCGAGCGGCTGGGGCAGGACCGGCGCATGGCCAAGGTCAACCTGCGCGTCACGAGCGGCAGCACGTCGGCGGCCGCCAACATGTTTGCCGCCGCCCCGACGCCCAATCTGATCATTCTCGAAACCGATGCGGCGCCAGATACCCTGCTTGGCGAACTGGCACCGCTTGCCGCCGTCTGCGATCCGACGACGCGCGTCATCCTCATCGGCCGCCACAACGATATCACGCTCTACCGTGAACTGATCCGCAACGGCATTTCCGAATATCTGGTCGGTCCGGTCCGGATGGCAGACCTCATGTCGGCCATCGCCACCATCTTCATCGATCCCGATGCCGAACCGCTCGGCCGCTCCATCGCCTTTATCGGGGCAAAGGGGGGCGTCGGCTCCTCCACCATCGCGCACAATTGCGCCTTCGGCATTTCCTCGCTGTTTTCGACCGAAACGATCCTTGCCGATCTCGATCTCGCCTACGGCACCGCCAATATCGATTTCGACCAGGATCCGGCGCAGGGCATTGCCGAGGCGGTCTATGCGCCGGAGCGGCTGGACGAGGTGTTTCTCGACCGGTTGCTGACCAAATGTTCGCAGCACCTGTCGCTGCTGGCCGCCCCCTCGCTGCTCGACCGCGCCTATGATTTCGAGGCCCGCGCCTTCCAGCCGGTCATCGACGTGCTTCAGCGCAGCGCCCCGGTTGCCGTCCTTGATGTGCCGCATGCCTGGTCCGACTGGACACGCACGGTGCTGTCGGATGTGGACGAAGTGGTGATTACTGCCGTGCCGGATCTGCCCAATCTGCGCAATGCCAAGAACCTTATCGATGCCTTGAAGAAATTGCGCCCCAACGACCGGGCGCCGCATCTGGTTCTGAATCAGGTGGGCATGCCGCGGCGCCCGGAAATTCCCGTCGCGGATTTCTTCGAGCCGCTGGAAATCGAGCCGACGGCGATCATTCCCTTCGAGGCACAGCTGTTCGGCAATGCCTCCAACAGCGGCCGGATGATCTGCGAGATCGATGCGCGATGCCCGACGGCGGAAACCTTTTCGCAGCTGGCGCATATCCTGACCGGCCGCGTCTCGATCAAGAAACAGAAGAAGGGCGGGCTCGGCCGGATGCTCGGCCTTCTGTCGCGCGCATGATCATGTCTGTCTGAAGAGACTGGAAACACAAACGATGTTTGGAAAACGCGGCAACGATCAGTCTGCAAGGCTCGAAACGGCGGTATTGCCGTCGTCCGTGCCCACGCCGGCCCTGTCTGCGGAACCGCGTTCGGCACCGGATGTGTTGATGGATACCGGCCCGCGGGCCGGCCAGCCGCGCCAGCAGGCGCCGGTGCCAACGCCACCGGCCGTCGGGGGTGCCCGCCGCCGCCCGGCCCGCACGCAAAGCTATTACGACACCAAGGGCCAGATATTTTCCGCCCTGATCGACACGATCGACCTTTCCCAGCTAGCGCGTCTCGATACCGAGAGCGCGCGCGAGGAAATCCGCGATATCGTCAACGATATCATCACGATCAAGAACGTTGTCATGTCGATTTCCGAGCAGGAGGAACTGCTCGAGGATATCTGCAACGACGTGCTTGGTTACGGCCCGCTGGAGCCGCTTCTGGCGCGTGACGACATTGCCGACATCATGGTGAACGGCGCCGGCCAGACGTTTATTGAAGTCGCCGGCAAGACGATCGAATCGGAAGTCCGATTCCGCGACAATGCCCAGCTTCTCTCCATCTGCCAGCGCATCGTCAGCCAGGTCGGGCGGCGCGTCGACGAATCGAGCCCGATCTGCGATGCGCGCCTGCCGGATGGGTCGCGCGTCAACGTCATTGCACCGCCGCTGGCGCTTGATGGTCCGGCGCTCACCATCCGCAAGTTCAAGAAGGACAAGCTGACGCTCGAGCAGCTGGTGAAGTTCGGTGCGATCAGCCCGGAAGGGGCAACCCTCCTGCAGATCATTGGCCGCGTGCGCTGCAATGTCGTCATTTCCGGCGGCACGGGCTCCGGCAAGACGACGCTTCTGAACTGCCTCCCCCGTTATATCGATCTCGATGAGCGCGTCATCACCTGCGAGGATACCGCCGAACTGCAATTGCAGCAGCCGCATGTGGTGCGCCTTGAAACCCGCCCGCCCAATATCGAGGGCGAGGGCGAGATCACCATGCGCGACCTCGTCAAGAACTGCCTGCGCATGCGCCCCGAACGCATCATCGTCGGCGAAGTGCGCGGGCCGGAGGTTTTTGACCTCCTGCAGGCGATGAACACCGGCCATGACGGCTCCATGGGCACAATCCACGCCAACACGCCGCGCGAGTGCCTGAGCCGTATGGAATCGATGATCGCCATGGGCCGTGTTTCGCTGCCGGCAAAAACGGTGCGGGAAATCATGTCCGGTTCCGTCGATGTCATCATTCAGGCGGCGCGCCTGCGCGATGGCTCGCGCCGTATCACCCATGTGACCGAGGTCGTCGGCATGGAAGGCGACGTGATCATTACCCAGGACCTGATGCGCTACGAGATCGAGGGCGAGGATGCGGCCGGCCGTCTGATCGGTCGCCATGTCTCCACCGGCATCGTCAAGCCGCATTTCTGGGACCGGGCGCGTTATTACAACGAGGAACGGCGCCTGGCCGCAGCCCTCGACCAGATGGAAAAACTGAGCAACTAGGATTGAAGCGATGTTCGGAGTGGATGTGACGGTCCTGGCACTTGCGGCCCTGGTTGCCATTGCCGTCGTGGCCCTCGGCTGCGTGCTCTTGTTTCCGCATTTCGAAAGCGACCGCAAGATTGCGAGCAGGGTCACACGGCTGGCCGCCACTGAAGCGGATCGGGGCCAAGTGAAGGCGGCCAGGGATCGCGTGCAGGAAATGTCCAAGCGGCGCAAATCCGTCCAGGACCAGTTGAAGGAGCTGGAAAAGAAACAGCTGGAACAATCGAGGAAGGTTGGAGACCGCACCATCAAGGCAAAGCTGTCGCGCGCCGGCCTGTCGCTGTCGCCGCGTCGTTTCCATATGCTCAGTCTCGGGCTTGGCGTGCTGGTCGGGCTGCTTTTTCTCCTGTCCGGCCTGCCACTGCTGGCGGCCCTCGGCGCGGGCTTTGCAGCAGGCGCGGGCCTGCCGCGCTGGGTCCTCGAATTGCTGATCAGCCGGCGTCAGAACCGGTTTCTGGAGGAGTTTCCCAATGCGCTTGATGTGATCACGCGCTCCATCCGCTCCGGCCTGCCGCTGCATGACGCCATGCGGCTGATTGCAAGCGACGGGCAGGAGCCGGTGAAGGGCGAATTTCGCCGGGTGGTGGAAAGCCAGCAGGTGGGGTTGAGCGTGCCCGAAGCCTGCGCGCGCATGGTCCTCACCATGCCGCTGCCGGAGGTTAACTTCTTTTCCATCGTCATCGCCATCCAGGGGCAGGCGGGCGGCAACCTGTCGGAGGCGCTCGGCAACCTTGCAAAGGTGCTGCGTGAGCGGCGCAAGATGAAGGCCAAGGTGCAGGCGCTGTCGATGGAGGCAAAGGCCTCGGGCGCCATCATCGGGTCGCTTCCCTTCATTGTGGCCGTGCTCGTCTACCTGACCTCGCCGCGGTATCTGGATGTGCTGTTTTCCGATGCGCGCGGCCACATGATCCTGATCTTCTCCGCCATCTGGATGTCGCTCGGCATTTTTGTCATGCGCACCATGATCAAATTCGACATTTGAGGGGGCAAGGACCATGCCGACGCAGCTCATCAACGCGCTTGCCGATCCGGCCACGCTGGTGGCCATTCTGGTTGCCATTGCCGTGTTTGCCACGCTCTACACGGTCGTTTTGCCGTTTTTCGAAGGCAATGACCTGAAGAAGCGCATGAAGGCGGTGTCCACCGAACGCGAGCAGATGCGGGCGCGCGAACGGGCGCGCATGACAGCCGAACATTCCAAGGCAACGCTTCGTGCCCAGAACAACAAGTCGGTGCGCCAGATCGTCGAGCGTTTCAATCTGCGCAAGGCCCTGGTGGATGACAATACCGTCAACCGGCTGAAGGCAGCGGGGCTTCGCTCGCAAAACGCCCTCAATATCTTTCTCGTCTGCCGTTTCGTGTTGCCCTTCGTGTGTCTGGCGCTGGCACTGATCTGGATTTTTGGGCTTAACAATCTGGCCGGGCATCCAATCGGTATTCGGTTGCTGGCAGCTGTGGTGGCCGCCTATATCGGTTTTTACGCGCCCAATATTTACATCAGCAACCGGGTCGGCAAACGGCAGGCCTCCATCCGGCGGGCCTGGCCGGATGCGCTCGATCTGATGCTGATCTGCGTCGAGGCGGGGATTTCGCTGGAGGCGGCCATGCGCCGGGTGGCCGATGAGATCGCGTCGCAATCGCCGGCGCTTGCCGAGGAAATGGTGCTGACGACGGCGGAACTGTCCTTCCTGCCGGAGCGGCGGATGGCGCTGGACAATCTTGCCGCCCGCACGCAGCTCGATACGGTGAAAGCCGTGACCTCAGCACTTGTCCAGGCCGATCGTTATGGCACGCCGATCGCCCAGGCGCTGCGGGTTCTGGCGCAGGAAAGCCGCGACGAGCGCATGAACGATGCGGAAAAGAAGGCGGCCGCCCTGCCGCCGAAACTGACCGTGCCGATGATCCTGTTTTTCCTGCCGGTGCTGATTGCCGTCATTCTGGGCCCGGCCGGCATCCAGATCGCCGACCGCTTCTAGAACATTGCCGGCGAAAATCGAGTGGCTTTGAACGCTCTATTTCTTTGTTTCTGCTCAATTTAAAACGCGAAAATCACTCCGCACTTTTGGCAAAAATTGCGCGAGGCCTCAGCCGGGATTTTTAGCGGATCGCCTGTTTCGGCTTGCCGTCCTTGTCGGCAAGTTTTGCCCAGGCGTTCTGCTGGGCCAGCATGTCGCGCAGATAGGTCACGTTGGCCTGTGCCTGCGCCAGTGAAAGCTCGCGGTTTGCAATCTGCTCGGCTTCGGCAAACCGCCCCTGCAGGCCGACGACGAGGGCAAGGTTCTGGCGCACGCGGCTGTCGGCGAATGGTTGCTGGCTTGCCGTGCGCAGATAGGTTTCGGCGGTGCTAAGGTCGCCCGACAGCACATAGGACATGCCAAGGTTCGACAGCACGCTCGGTTCGTTCGGCTGGCTCTCCAGCGCCATGCGATATTTGCGCCGTGCTTCCTCGGAACGGCCAAGCTGGTCGAGAACGGCACCTTCGGCCGAATAGAGCCGCCAGTCGGGCCGGTCCGGTGTCTGGGCACGGGTAATGGTGGCAAGCGCCTGTTCCAGCTGGCCTGCGCCGGCCTGGGCCTTGCCATAGGCGGCAAGCACCGCGCGGTCGGATGGGTATGCGATCACCACCTGCTGCATCACGGCCAGCGCCTGCGTGTTCTTGCCGTTCATGCGCAGGATATTGGCATAGGCGAGCCCGGTGGCGCGTTCCTTCGGGTTGCGCTCATAGGCCGCTCCCATGCTGCGTTCGGCCATCGCAAGTTCAGGCCCGGTCATCGTGTCGAGCGGCTTGGACAGGGAAGGGGCAGAGCCGGCAGAGGGGATCGAGCCCGTCGTCATCCGGTCGTGTCGTTCGGTGGCGCAGGAGGCAAGGGCAAACGACAGGAGCGCGCAGCAGGCGGCCTGGCGCAGGCCCCGGTACGGTGCGGGCGGTGCGGGCGGAAGAAGGTTTGCCGTCATCGTCGTTTCTCGCAGGCTGTCCTTGCCGGCCATTTTCTGATGCGGGACATGCAGATCATGGGTGGCGCTCTCTTGTCTCAAGCAATAGTCTGTTAACCCTAACAACCCGTTAAGTGCCCGATTCTGAAAGCATTAAGCCATGGCCCCCGCACAGCGTGTTCCCTACCAGTTCATCGAAAGACCGTCCCCGTTTCGCCCTCATGATGCGGATGCGCTGACCGTTCACGCGTTGACGCCGGACGAACTTCAGGCCGCGAACCTTCCGGCAGAGGTGAAGGCCTTTGCAACGGCGGCAGGTTTTGCGGCCGATGCCGGCAGCCTGCTTCTGCTGCCGGGACCGGCGGGAACACTTGCCGGCGCGCTGTTCGGCCTCGGCAAGGCGCCTGCCGACCAGCCATTCCTCACCGGCAAGCTTGCCCGCCTGCTGCCCGCCGGCACCTGGACGATTAACGCCTCAAGCCTTGCCCCTGAACGCCTGGCACTCGGCTTCGGCCTTGGCGGCTACAGCTTTGACACCTATCGCACGGCAAAACCGATCGACACGCTCCTTGCCTTGCCGCAGGGGCTCGACGGCGCCCGCATGGACCGCGCGCTTGCCGCTGTCTTTCTCGCCCGCGATCTCGTCAACACCCCGACCAACGACCTGGGCCCGGAAGCGCTGGAGCGGGTGTTTTTCGCGCTTGCCAGCCATTACGGCGCAGACGCCTCGTCCATCGTCGGCGAGGATCTGCTCACCCGCAATTTTCCGCTCATCCACACCGTCGGGCGCGCGAGTGCTGAGGCGCCGCGGCTTCTCGAGATGCGCTGGGGCCGCAAGGGCGCGCGCAAGGTGACGCTCGTCGGCAAGGGCGTCTGCTTCGATACGGGCGGTCTCGACATCAAGCCGTCGGCTTCGATGCTGCTGATGAAAAAGGATATGGGCGGTGCGGCCAATGTTCTGGGTCTCGCGCTGATGATCATGGATGCCGGCCTCGACATCGATCTGCGCGTGCTGGTGCCGGCGGTCGAAAACTCGATTTCCGCCAATGCCTTCCGTCCCGGCGATATCTATCGCAGCCGCAAGGGGCTGACCGTCCAGATCGACAATACCGATGCCGAGGGTCGCCTGATCCTTGCCGATGCGCTCGCCTATGCCGATGAGGAGGTGCCGGATCTGATGGTGGACATGGCGACGCTGACGGGCGCTGCCCGCGTCGCACTCGGCCCGGAACTGCCGCCCTTCTTCACCGATGACGAGGCGCTTGCGGCAAGCCTTTCCTCCGCAAGCCTTGCCGAGGATGACCCGATCTGGCGCCTGCCGCTCTACAAGGGCTATGAAAAGGATGTGCGCGCCAAGGTGGCGGATCTCACCAATGCGCCAGCCGGCGGCATGGCGGGTGCCATCACCGCGGCGCTGTTTTTAAAGCGCTTCGTCGAAAACACGCAGAGCTGGGTGCATTTCGATATCTTTGCCTGGGTGCCCAGCGAAAAGCCGCATGCGCCTGTTGGCGGCGAGGCGCAGGCGATCCGCGCGCTCTATCGCCACATTGCATCGCTGTGCTGAAGGTTTGAGCGTGCCGGAGGGCTTGCGGCTGACCAGCGTTCGGTTGAGGATAGGCCAAAAGCCTATTCCGGGGAGTTTGAATGCCTGCTGACCTCTCCGCCACCGAAGCGCTCGGCCTTTTCCACCGCGTGACGCTGGAGCAGGTGCGCCAGAAAGGGCCTGACCTCAGCCTGCGTCAGCTGGCCATCCTCCTGCACATCTATCTCGTGCCGCCGCCTCATACGGTGCGCGGGCTTGCGGCTGTGTTGGGCGTCACCAAGCCGGTGATCACCCGCGCGCTGGATACGATGGGCACCATGCAACTGGTGGACCGGGCGCGCGACGAGCGCGACCGGCGCAATGTCATCATCAAGCGCACGGTTGCCGGCGCGCTTTATCTTGAAAGACTGGGCGACCTTGTGCGCAACGAGGCCCGCCGACCCACGCCCTGAGGAGGGGCCGCCATGACCGATACCGCAACCCCGGCGCTCGATCGCCGCCTCAACGCCTTCCGGCCCGACCTTGCCGACGAGACCCTGCGCGGCACGGTGGATGCCACCGCCTTCGTGCGCGGCGAAATGGCCTCCATCGCCGTGCCGGTTGCCGATCTGCGGCCCGCCCCGGATTTCTCGCGCGGCATCGATACGCAATTGCTGTTCGGCGAGCCGGTCAAAGTCTTCGAGGCGCGGGAGGGTTTTGCCTGGGTGCAGGCGCTGGAGGATGGTTATGTCGGTTATCTGCCAGAGGCGCAGCTGACCTCGGCAACCGTGCCGACGCACCGCATCGCCGTGCCACGCACCTTCGTTTATCCGGAGGCGGAACTGCGCAAGGTGCCGCTTCATGCGCTCTCCATGGGAAGCCGCATCGCGGTGACGGGCGAGGCGGAAACGCGCGGTACGCGCTATTTCCTTCTCTCGACCGGCGGTGCTGTTATCGCCCGCCACTGCATCGAAGAGGCGGCCGTGCTGTCTGCGGATTATGTCGCGATTGCCGAAACCTTTCTCGAAACACCCTATCTCTGGGGTGGGCGATCGGGTTTCGGCATCGATTGTTCGGGCCTTGTACAGCTCGCCATGATGATGGCGGGCCGAAAAATCCTGCGCGATAGCGATATGCAGGCAGGGTTCGGCACGCCGATTGCCCGCGAGGAGCTTGTGCGTGGCGATCTCGTCTTCTGGAAGGGCCATGTCGGCATCATGGAAGATGAAAAGACCATGCTGCACGCCAACGGCCACACGATGACGGTTGCGCGTGAAAATCTGAATGCCGCCATCGAGCGGATCGGCTGGCTCTACCAGCAGCCGACCGGTTTTCGCCGGCCGCGTGCCTGAAGCCCGCGGGTCTCACGACGGAGCGATCACGCAAATGTATCATCCGCCGATGGCGATCACGCCTCGG
This sequence comes from Rhizobiaceae bacterium, assembly GCA_027483885.1. GTDB lineage: Bacteria > Pseudomonadota > Alphaproteobacteria > Rhizobiales > Rhizobiaceae > Neorhizobium. The sequence continues at coordinate 4,527 of JAIXTO010000166.1, read as the reverse complement.
GCGAACTACATGAAGAGGCATGACGAGGATCGGAGCAGGGACATGGCTGGAAAATCACACGTGAGGCTCTCGGGTGTCTTTGCCGCGCATGGGCTCATGTCGGTCGGGCTCATGTCCTTCGGGCTTGTGGCGTTTGGCCTGATGCCGGCCGTATCCGCGCAGGCATCCGATGCAAAGCCGCAACCGAACTGGACCAATCCCGCCCCCGCCTTCAAGGACCTGCCGGGCGTCGTGCCGGAAGAAGCACGCGTGCGCAAGGAGGCCGCCGACAGCCCCGACTGCACCACCGGCGTCGAATTCCGCCGCTGGCGCAGCGACAGCATTCTCGGGTCAGACAGCCTGCCGGTTCAGGTTTATCGCTGCGAGCAGGGTGGCTTTACCTATTCCGGAACCCAGATGCCCAACCGCCCCTGGGTGCCCGGCCTCAACCCTTACGACCTGCCGCGCGATTGAACCGTCGCCGCCGCCTTGCCCCTGTTACGCCTGCGGATGCGCAAACGGTCCCCACACCGAAAGCACGCCGACAAAGCTGAACACGATGGACAGCACAAGCAGGATGACGAGGGCGATGAAGACGGGTTTCGGCACGGGTGGTCTCCTGAGCAAAGATTGAACGACGATGGCGGGCTGCCTGCCGCGCGCGCGTTATGGTGTTTCCGGCAAGCGGTAGCCGAAAGGCGGGCGCGACACGGCGATCTCTTTTTGAAGCCCGAATGCCGCCTCCCTTACACCAGTTCGGCCGAAAGGTCTGCCTTCAAACGCCGCGTCGGGGCGAGTTGCTGCTCGAAACGCCGGGCACAAAAAAAAGCCCGGCGAACCGAGCTTTTTTATGTGTTTCCGGACTGTGCAACACAGTCTGAAACTGGAATTTGGTGCCCAGAAGAGGACTCGAACCTCCACACCCTTTCGAGTACCAGCACCTGAAGCTGGCGCGTCTACCAATTCCGCCATCTGGGCGACGAGGAGCGATGTACTGGTCCGGGGGGTGCCTGTCAACGGCCTTTTTGAAGTTTCTGTGTCAGTTGCGATTTTTCTCAAGGCCTTGTGTATTAGCAGAAACGCGCAAGCCTTGGGATTAAACGCTTCCGCTGCTATCTCCCTTGTTTTCCTTGGAAGAACGGTCAAGGTGCCCAAGATCGCGATCGGGCGCGATGACGTCGCGCACCCGCTGCTTGAGGTCCTTTGGGCCTGGAAAACCGCCATCGCGCACCCGCTCCCAGAGGAGTGCGTCGTTGATGCGGATTTCGAAAATGCCACCGGTTCCGGGGATCAGCGCCACCTCACCAAGGCTGTCACCAAAGGTGTGCAGCAGTTCCTGCGCCATCCAGGCGGAGCGCAGCAGCCAATTGCACTGGGTGCAGTAGTGAATGGTAATCCGGGCTTTTTCGCTCATCGTCTCACTCCTTTGGCAGATCTGTGGCCGCACGCACCATAGTGGCCAGGTCCGCTTCGCCATGGCCTGCGAGTTGCGCCTCCTCGAAACTTTCCAGTGCCGCCCGAATGGCCGGCAGGGAAACATTCAGCTGCTCGGCAAGACCTGCGACAACGCGGGCATCCTTCACCACGCCCGACAGCGAAAAGCCGACCGCATCACTGTCCCCGCGGATCACCGGCAGGCGGGATTTGAGCGCCGGGCTTGCGGCCGGACTGCTTTCCAGAAAGCGCAGCATGGTCTCGCGGCTGAGGCCCGTGGCCTGGCCGAGCAGCAGCGCTTCCTTCAGCGTCTGCCAGAGGCCGAGCAGCATCATGTTATTCACGAGTTTTGCCGCGGCACCCTGGCCGAGCGGCCCGATATGATGGATCCGGTCCGACAGTGACTCGGCAACCGGTTGAAACCGACGAAAATCCTCGTCCGCCCCACCGATATAAAGCCCGATGCGACCTTGAAGGACCTGCTCTGGCCCGCCGGAGACCGGTGCATCGATGGCGCGCGCGCCGGCTGCCTCAAGGGCGCCCGCATGGCGGCTCAGTGTCTGGGGGCTGACGGTGCTCGTCTCGACGATCAACCGCCCGGCAAGCTCTCCGGTGTCGACAAGTGCGCAGAGGATGGAGGACACGGCTGCGTCATCCATCAGGGAGAGGATCAGGATGGTTGAGGAGGCCGCAAGCTGCCGCAGATCCTCCGCGCCGGCAATACCAAGCGCCTTTGCCCGCTCCGGTTGAAATCCACTCCGGCTCCAGCCGGTCAAGGAAAAGCCCTCGGCCGCCAGCCGCCCGGCCATGGCGCTACCCATACGGCCGAGCCCGATAATGCCGATCGTTTCACGCGTCATGCCTGCCCCTTTTGCTCTCTCACCTCAGCTGCCCCGCGCCAGACGACTGGCTCATCTGTTGCACGCCGCATGGCTGGATGCATCAAGACATAGCGCCATCGCGCAAGTTCGCGATAGCGGATTTTTTTGGAATTCGAGGCTCCAGAAACGGCGGACAGTCATGCCGCCGTCCGCTGTATGAGCGATGCGGAGCCATCGCTTCAACCAAAAAACATCGGAACAACGCCGGCGTGCAGGGGTTAGCCAACCAGTACAAACGAAATCTGGAGGAAACTCATGACACGCAAACTTATCGCCGCTTTGGCTCTTTCCACCGTTCTGCCATTCGCCGCCATGGCGCAGACCACCACCACCGCGCCGATCACACCGGCACAGTCAGCAAACCAGAATAATGCCCGTGGTGGCGTGGCCACGACAGACCGCATGACCGAATCCACCACCGCTGGCCCGTTCGTCACGGTTCCGGGGCAGGGCGCCTGGCGCTTCAGTGATCTGGAAGGCAAGGCCGTCTACGGCGCCGAAGGCGAAAGCATCGGCGATATCAAAGATGTGCTCGTCAGCCAGAATGGCAGCGTTAATGCCGTCATCATCGGCGTCGGTGGCTTTCTCGGCATCGGTGAAAAGGATGTTGCTGTGGATATGAGCGCATTGCAGCTCGGCCCCGGCATGTCACAGGACGAGGCGAATGCTGCGGCGGCCCAGTCGGGCGCCGTCTCCAATGAAACCACGGCGGCTACCCAGCCCGGTGCCGCTACAGCGCCCGGCGCAACCCCGCCGGCGGCCGGCACCGCACGCACCACGACGGATCCGGCCGGAACCGGCATGGGTGCCGCAAGCAACCAGACGGCCGCTCCGGGTGCAGCAACGCCAAACGCTGCCGGTACCGACACGGCCAACAACGACGCAGCCCAGATTGGCGAGGATGGCCTGCCGCAGCGCATCGTGCTCAACGTGACGCGCGAACAGCTGCAGGACGCGCCGGCCTTCGAAGGCGTGACGCCTGCCCGTTAAAGCCCATCCGGGCCAGAGAGGGACGCTGCCGTTCCTCGCACCTTTCAAGCCCCGCAGGTCAGCCTGCGGGGTTTCGCCGTTATGGGCCTCAAAACCCCTGGAACAGGAAATCGGTTGCCGCCGTAATATCATCGGCACGCGCGGAGAGGTCGGCGACGAACGGGCCGAAAAGGGCAATGTTGATGGCGGCAATGCGTTGCGTTGCCATCGCGTAGCGGATCCCCTCGATCTCAAATCGAGGATTCATCCGACCGATCGACCAGGACATTAATTCCGTCGGGTAAAGGGGCGCAACAACACGCGTGCGGAGCGTGTCAAGAACATCGGCCTGGAGGTCGAGAAGCAGTATCGCTTCTTCTGTTGAGCGGTAGACTGAAAACCGCGCCACGCTACCAAAGCCGATATTTGGCAAGCGGCAAACCGTGTTTCTCGATGTAGTCGTTTTCCGCCTTGATCGCTTCGGCGTTCTCGATCTTCCACAGGCGCTCTTTTTCAGCCTTCACGGCGCGCGCGATGCCCTCGGCTGCGGCCTGCGATACGTCAAGCTTCAGGTCGCGCGCTTCCAGAAGAAGCCGCTCGTCCACCTCGATACCATTGGGGATGCCATTCGGCTTTCGCGATGTCTGTGCCACGGCTGATCCAGCCTCCCTGTGAGAGGCTGGATTATGCGGCAGATATTTTGGCTTGAGAAGCCTATTCGTCGCTCATCTTCAGCGCGGCAATAAACGCTTCCTGCGGAATTTCCACCTTGCCGAACTGGCGCATGCGTTTCTTGCCGGCCTTCTGCTTGTCCAGAAGCTTGCGCTTGCGGCTGGCGTCGCCGCCGTAGCACTTGGCCGTCACGTCCTTGCGCATGGCCGAGATGGTTTCGCGCGCGATCACATTGCCGCCGATGGCGGCCTGGATCGGGATCTTGAACATGTGGCGCGGGATGAGGTCCTTCAGCTTCTCGCACATGTCACGGCCGCGCTTTTCGGCAGCTGTCCGGTGGACCAGCATGGAGAGCGCGTCGACGGGCTCGCCATTCACCATGATCGACATCTTCACGAGGTTGCCCTCGCGATAAGCGTCGAGATGGTAGTCGAAGGAGGCATAACCCTTGGAGATCGACTTCAGGCGGTCGTAAAAATCGAACACCACTTCGTTGAGCGGCAGCTGATAGGTCAGCATGGCGCGCTTGCCCACATAGGTAAGCTCGGTCTGGATGCCGCGACGGTCCTGGCAAAGCTTCAAAATGCCGCCG
>JAIXTO010000102.1 GCA_027483885.1 Rhizobiaceae bacterium | reverse complement strand
CGGCGCGTCTCACCCGTTTGATCATCGATCCGATGCAGCCGCTCTCCTTCAAGAAGGAGAAGGACACCAAGTTCCGCGATACGGTCGTGACGCTGGTCATCGACAATTCCGGCTCGATGCGCGGCCGGCCGATCACTGTTGCCGCCACCTGCGCCGATATTCTCGCCCGCACGCTGGAACGCTGCGGCGTGAAGGTGGAAATCCTCGGCTTCACCACCAAGGCGTGGAAGGGGGGCCAGAGCCGCGAACAGTGGCTGGCCGGCGGCAAGCCGCCGACGCCCGGCCGCCTCAACGACCTGCGCCATATCGTCTACAAGTCCGCCGATGCGCCCTGGCGCCGTTCGCGCCGCAATCTCGGCCTGATGATGCGGGAGGGCTTGCTCAAGGAAAACATCGACGGCGAAGCGCTGATGTGGGCGCATAACCGCCTGATAGCCCGCCCCGAACAGCGCAAGATCATGATGATGATCTCCGACGGTGCGCCGGTCGATGATTCGACGCTTTCGGTAAACCCCGGCAATTATCTGGAGCGCCATCTGCGCGCCGTGATCGACCAGATCGAGAACCGCTCGCCGATCGAGCTTCTGGCCATCGGCATCGGCCACGATGTGACGCGTTATTATCGCCGCGCCGTGACCATCGTCGATGCGGACGAACTGGCAGGTGCCATGACGGAACAGCTGGCTTCGCTGTTTGACGAGAAGGCAGCCGGCGGCGCAGGTGCGGGTCGCGCGCGGCGCGCGCGCTAAGTCTCCCATGTCGCTGCGCCGCGCGGTTCGTGCTCTTTGCCTTTGTGCAACGCTTGCTCTCTGTCTTGTCCCGGCTCAAGGCGCTGCACCGAGCGTCATCTCCGAAAGTCTGGCGGTGCCTGTGGTGGCAAAAACCATCGCAGGCTTCAAGCCGGGCTCCGATCAGACACGGTTTGGCGCTTTCGAATTTGTCGGTGGTCTTCAACTGACCTCGAGCGAGCCTTTGTTCGGCGCCCTATCCAGTTTTCGGCTGCGCGCCGATGGTGAGCATTTCGTTGGCGTGGGTGATACCGGCCACTGGATGACGGGACGTCTTCAGCGCGATGCAACAGGCCGCCTGTCTGGACTTGCCGATGTAAAGATCACCCCGATGCGTGATGCCCATGGGCAGGAGCCGCGCCTGAAGGGGGACATCGACGCCGAGGGGCTTGCCCTGCGGCAGGGACAGGCCATCGTCAGCTTCGAGCGCCGCCACCGGGTGGATGTCTATCCCGATCCGGGCTTCGAGCAGGCAAAGCCTGTGCGCTGCCTTGATATTCTGATCCCCAAGCGGGAATTGCGCAGCAATGGCAGCCTTGAAACCGTGCTTGTCGCACCGGCCGGCAGCGCCCTCAAAGGGGCGGTCATCACCATTGCCGAACAGAGCGTAGATGCAGACGGCAACCTTTATGCCGCCATTCTGGAGGGCCCGTTGAAGGGCCAGTTCAAGGTGGTGCGCAACGATCCTTTCGACGTGACCGATGGCGCCTTCCTGCCCAATGGCGATCTCTTGCTGCTGGAGCGCCGCTTCAGTATCCTTGGCGGGGTCGGCATGCGCATTCGCAGGATTGCCAGCAACAACCTGAAGCCCGGCGCGCTGGTTGATGGGCCTGTCCTCATCGAGGCGGACATGGGCTTTGAGATCGACAATATGGAAGGCATTGATGTGACGACCGGGGCCGATGGTCATGCCCATGTCATCCTTGTATCGGATGACAATCACTCGATCCTCCAGCGCAACCTGATGCTGGAGTTCAGGCTGGTCGAGTAACGCGCACGGATGGAGGGGCACGATGCTGCGGGTTCATGTCATGGGCGCATCCGGTTCCGGCACGACGACACTGGGGCGTCATCTGGGGGAACGATTGGCCATCCGCCACCTCGATACCGACGACTTTTTCTGGATACCGACCGATCCACCCTATACCACGCTGCGGCCCGTGTCCGAAAGGCTGGACCTTGTGCAGGCGGAAATGTCGCGGTGCCCGCAAGGGTGGGTGCTGACCGGTTCTGCGCTCAAATGGGGAACGCCGCTCGAACCGCTCTACGACCTCATCGTTTTTCTGACAATCGATCCGGCCTTGCGCATGGAGCGCATCCTCAACCGGGAAAGGGAGCGCTATGGCACGCGTATCCTGCCCGGCGGTGATATGGCCGAGGCAAGCCGAAAATTTCTCGACTGGGCCGCAAGCTATGACACGGCGGGGCCGGAGCAGCGTAGCCTTTCCGCGCATGAGGCGTGGCTTTTGACCCAGTCCGCACCGGTGTTGCGGCTTGATTCTGCCCGTCCCGTCGAGGATCTGGTGGAAGAGGTTCTGGATAATCCGGTCGTCAAGGGCAGCCGCCTGAACGGCTGACCCAGCTCTTCAGGCCCGTCAGGCAGCCTTTGCCGGCGGCATCGGCTTCACTACGCTCATCAGCGCGCCATAGGGCAGCAGCATGACGAGGCCGACGATGATCTTCACGACAAAATCGCCGATGGCCCAGGAAATCCAGCGCGGCGCTTCCGAGGCAAACACGCCAAGGATCGGAGCGGCGCCGATGGCGAAATCATCGTTGGCGCCGAGGAAGGCAAAGGCCGGTGCAAAGGACAGTGAGAAGAAGATCACCGTATCGAGCGCCGAACCGAACAGCGAGCCGGCGAGCGGCGCACGCCACCAGCTCTGCCGGCGAAGCGTGTTGAACACCGAGATATCGACGAGCTGGCCGACGAGATAGGCGGTGCCCGACGCCATCGCGATGCGTGGCATCGAGGTATATAGGGAAATGGTCACGCCGACGAGGAAACCGACAAACACGACGCGGCGGGCGATTTTTGGCCCGAACTGGCGGTTGGTGAGATCGGTCACCAGAAAGGCTGCCGGATAGATGAAGGCGCCCCAGGTGAGCAGATCGCTCAGCTGGATGCCGGCAACCGAGCCCAGAACCGGAAACTGGACGAGAAAATTGGACGCCACGACGACCAGCGTCATGAGAGCCACGTAGAGGATAGTCGTGCGCAAAATGAGCATTTTTTTACCCTGGGTGATGCCACCAGCAAGAGGAAACGGAAGCCAACAGAAAAGGCTCGAACGGCAAAACCGTCAAGCCTTCACTGAAATCTATGATGGGCTAGAAGAGCTTAGGCAGCAGTTGCTGCGGCTTCAGCGGTCTTCTTGGCAATCTGGCGGCGCAGCAGGCGGGCGCGCATCGACAGGTCGCTCTCGCTGGCCTTCAGAAGGAAGGCATCGAGGCCGCCGCGATGTTCTACGGAGCGCAGGGCGTGCGCCGAAACGCGCAGACGGTAACGCTGGCCGAGCGAATCGGAGATCAGCGTGACGTGGCACAGGTTCGGAAGGAACCGACGCTTCGTCTTGTTGTTTGCGTGGCTGACATTGTTGCCCGACTGGACGCCCTTGCCGGTCAATTCGCACATACGGGACATGTGTACACCTTTGTTCTTCTTAGCAATTGAACGGGGCTTTGGGCAAAGGCCCGCCTGCCGATCCAACTGGTCATGATTGGAAAGTTGCGGTTCTATAGTCAGTGGGACCGCGCGCGTCAAGCCAAACATCGCCGCTCTCAAGAGATTCCGCGGATCTGTCTGGGGATCTTGCTATTTTGTTGCCACAGTGCGCAGTCTATAACCATTGGTCTCCACTCCAATCCCAGGGGAAATCCATGCTCCGCCGGAGCCGTCCCGTCGTCCTGTTTGCCGCTCTTATCGGGTTCTCGGCCACGCCTGCGGTGCCGGCTGGCATCCGCCACCTGAGCGAATATAATATTTCCCTCGGCGTGCTGCCGATTGCGCGTGCCTCTTTCGCCAGTGAATTCGGCAGCAACGATTACAAGATCACCGGGTCGTTCCAGTCATCGGGCATCGTCAGCCTGTTCAGCCGCATCTCGGCCGATACCAATGTCAACGGCGCGATCCGCGGCAAGACGCTCCAGGCCAACAGCTATTCGCTCGTCTACACGCAGGACAAGAAGACCCGTCGCTACGACATCAGCTATCGCAATGGAAACGTCGTCTCCACCACAATCAAGCCGGAGCCGAAGCCACGGCCGCCAAGCTGGGTGCCCGTCAGCGACGGCGACCTGCGCTCCGTGCTCGATCCGCTATCGGGCCTGATCTTTCCAGAGGGTGCCCAGGTCTGCCCCAGCCGGCTGCCGATCTATGACGGGGAATCGCGCATGGATCTCGTTTTGTCGAACAAGGGCACCAAGCCCTTCTCCACCGATGGCTTCAAGGGGGAGGCCGTCGTCTGCGAGGTGCGATACGTGCCGAAATCCGGCTTTCGGCAGGGGCGCAGCGATATCGAGTTCTTGAAATCGGCGCGCATGGAAGTGTGGTTTGCCAAGGCGGCAAACGTCAATGTATATGCTCCTGTTTACGCCCGCATTCCGACGCGGGTGGGCGATGTCTATGTGACGGCAGTGAAATACGGCGGCTGATCGGCAATTGCTGTGGCCCCGGTTGAACACCAAGGGGGCGGATCATGAAGGTCAAGGGCACGCTGATCGGCTTTACCGCCATCCTGATGTGGTCACTGCTGGCGCTGCTGACGGCCGCCTCCGGCACCATGCCGCCCTTCCAGTTATCAGCCATCACCTTTGCCATCGGCAGCTTGCCGGGAGTCCTTCTGCTGATCGCCCGGCCGAAGCGGCTGGCGCTGCTGAAACAGCCGGCCAAGGTCTGGCTGATCGGCATCGGCGGGCTGTTCGGTTATCACTTTTTGTATTTCACAGCACTTCGCAATGCGCCGGCCGTTGAAGCCGGCCTGATTGCCTATCTCTGGCCGCTGTTCATCGTGGTCGGTTCGGCGCTTCTGCCGGGGGAGCGGCTGCGCTGGTATCATGTGGCAGGGGCGCTTGGCGGTCTCGGTGGAACCTTTGCTATCATCTCGCGGGCCGGTATCGCCTTTGATGGCGCCTATCTTCTCGGTTATGGCGCGGCCTTCCTCTGCGCCTTCACCTGGTCCGGTTATTCGCTGCTGACGCGTCGCTTCGAGGCGGTCTCGACCGATGTCGTGACGGGCTTTTGCCTTGCAACCTCGCTCCTGTCGCTTGTCTGCCATCTCGGGCTTGAGGTGACTGTGTGGCCGCAGAGCAGCACGGAGTGGCTTGCAATCGTTGGCCTTGGCCTGTTGCCGGTGGGCGCTGCCTTTTATGCCTGGGATTTCGGTGTGAAGACCGGCGATATCCAGATCCTTGGCGCGGCAAGTTATGCCGCGCCGCTTCTGTCGACGCTGATCCTGACGCTCTTCGGTTTTGCCGAGCCTAGCCTTCGCATCGCGCTCGCCTGCCTGCTCATCACCGGCGGCGCAGTGCTTGCAGCAAAGGAAATGATTTTCCGCAGCAAGGCGCCCAAAGCCGTCGCTGCGGAATAAAAGCGATCAGTTGCCGGGTTCCCAGCCGGGCGGTGCCATCTCGAACTTTGAAAATTCAAAACCGGGTGCCACCGTGCATCCAACCAGCGTGAACTCGCCGAGACTTTCCGCGCACTGCCATTCATTGGCGACGACGACCGCCTGCGGCCGCTCGCCGTTTCGAAGGTCGATGCCGAGAATAACCTCGCGCGCGGCCTCGTTCTCTTTTGCCAGTCGCAGCTTCAGTGGGCTTCCGGCATAGAAATGCCAGACCTCGGCCGCGTCCTTTACCCGGTGCCAGTGGGAACGCTCGCCGGCCTTCAGCAGATAATAGATCGCGGTGGAATGGCCGCGCGCATCACCGTCTGAATCGCGACCGTCTGCATCGCGAAAAGTCTGGATGTAACAACCGCCTTCCGGATGCGGCTGCAGGCCAAGCGTTGTGATGATCTCTTGCGCGTTCACTTGAAATTGTCCTTCCGCTTGCGGATTTCGCCAAACACATCCTCGTTGCTGGCGCCTTCCATCAAAACGTTGCGGCGAATGGCGGGATCGGCAACCCGCAGGAAGGGATTGGTTTCCTTCTCCAGCCCCATCATGGTCGGAATGGTGAAGCCACCTTCTGCCCGCAGCGCCTCGATCTGTGCCACGCGCCGTTGCAGTGCTTCGTTATCGGGGTCGATGCTGATGGCAAAGCGGGCGTTCGACAGCGTGTATTCATGGCCGAAATAGATCGCCGTCTCATCCGGCAGCACCGCCAGTTTCTGCATCGAATGCCACATGTCGCTGGCCGTGCGCTCGAACAGGCGCCCGCAGCCGAGTGCAAACAGCGTATCGGCGGCAAACAGGATCTTGTCCTCGGGGAAATGGTAGCAGATGTGGCCGGCGGTGTGGCCGGGCGTTTCGATAACGCGCACCGGATGCTCACCGAAGAGGAATTCGTCGCCATCGGCAACGGTGCGGTCAAGGCCTGGAATGGCCAGAGCCTCATTGACCGGGCCGATGATTTCCAGCCCGTAACGTTCCTTCAGTGCAAGGTTTGCCTCCACATGGTCGGTGTGGTGGTGGGTGGTGAAGATATGGGTGATCTTCCAGCCGCGTCGTTCGGCCGCCTCCACGATCGGCTTTTCCTCGGGCGCATCGATTGCGGCGGTAAGCCCGCTTTCCGGATCGTGTAGCAGCACGCCAAAATTGTCGCTGCGACACATAAACACTTCAATCGCCAGAGTTTTCATCATCATTGCCCATTGTGTATCAACCGTATCGGCACAATGTAGAGGCCCGGGCTTTGAAGTCCAACCACCCTCTGATAGCTTTTCGCCATGCACGCCGATATCGTCGACCTCAGAGAATTCTACCATTCGCCGCTTGGCCATTTCGCCGAGCATTCGATTACGATGGCGCTCTCGACGCTGTGGGCGCGGCTGCCGGAAGAGCGGTTGGTGGGGCTCGGTTATGCGGTGCCTTACCTCGATCGTTTCCGCACCGATACCGAGCGCACCTTCGCCTTTATGCCGGCCGGGCAGGGGGCGGTAAACTGGCCGGTGGGTGAGCTTTCCTCCACCGCCCTCGTTTTCGAGGAAGAACTGCCGCTGCCCGATAGCTCCATCGACCGGGTGCTGATGGTGCATTCGCTGGAATTTGCCGAAAATCCGCGCGAGACGCTGAAGGAACTCTGGCGGGTGCTGGCACCGGGCGGGCGCCTCGTCATCGTTGTGCCAAATCGTCGCGGCGTCTGGGCGCGCATGGAACACACGCCCTTCGGTTCCGGTCGCCCCTATTCACGCCGGCAGCTGACAAATCTCTTGCGCGAAACGAATTTCACGCCGGCCGCCAGCGCCGAAGCCCTGTTTTTCCCACCCTCGAAAATCCGCGCCGTGCTGAAGCTGCGCCATGGTTTCGAGCGGATTGGGCGGCGTCTGTGGCCGGCTTTTTCCGGCGTTCTGGTTCTCGAAGCGCAGAAACGGCTCTATCAGGGACTGCCGGTGGCCGCGCGCGCCTCGCGCCGGGTTTTCGTGCCGGTGCTTGCGGGACAAGGGGTTCCGACCACCCGCACGCCCGCCGAACCCGTGTTCGCCCTCGACAAAAGCCTGTCGCGGGATTAAGGGCGAAGGGTCGATTTTACCCAAAGGTCTTGCCCCATGGATACCGCAGTGCTGAAGCCCGTTCCCCGTCCCGGAATTCTGGATATCGCCGCTTACGTTCCGGGCAAGGAACATGCGCCGGGTGTGGCGCGCGTCTTCAAGCTGTCGTCCAACGAGACGCCGCTGGGTGCAAGCCCGAAGGCCATCGATGCGTTTCGCCAGGCCGCCGGTCACCTCGAGCTTTATCCGGATGGACAGGCCAATGAGCTGCGTGCAGCAATTGCCGCGACCCACGGCCTTAACCCGGCAAACATTCTCTGCGGCAACGGTTCCGACGAATTGCTCGGCCTTCTCTGCCACGTCTATCTCGGCGCCGGCGACGAGGCGATCATTACCGAGCACGGTTTCCTCGTCTACAAGATCCAGATCATGGGCGCCGGTGCCACCCCTGTTACCGTCAAGGAACAGGAATGCCGCGTCGATGTGGACGCGATCCTTGCGGCGGTCACGGCAAACACCAAGCTGGTGTTCATCGCCAATCCCGGCAATCCGACAGGAACCTACGTGCCGGCTGCTGAAATCCGCCGCCTGCATGCCGGCCTGCCGAAAAACGTCATCCTCGTGCTGGATGCGGCCTATGCCGAATATGTGCGCGAGAACGATTATGAGGCCGGTATCGAGCTGATTTCGTCGAGCCAGAACGTCGTGATGTGCCGCACTTTCTCCAAGGCCTACGGTCTTGCGGCGCTGCGCATCGGCTGGATGTATGGCCCCGCCGATATTCTGGATGCGCTGAACCGCGTGCGCGGACCGTTCAATCTCAATGCACCGGCCATTGCCGCCGGAAGCGTTGCCATGCGCGATCAGGATTTCATCGCCCGCGCCATTGAGCACAACACGCTGTGGCGCGACAAGCTGAACCATGCCTTCACGACGATGGGTCTGAAGGTCACGCCGTCGGTCACCAACTTCATCCTCATCCATTTCCCCGATGTCGATGGCAAGCGGGCGCCGGAGGCCGATGAATTCCTGACGAGCCGCGGCTTCATCCTGCGCGCCGTCAAGGGTTATGGCTTTCCCAATGCGCTGCGCATGACGGTGGGCTCCGAAGAGGCCAATCGCGGCGTCATCGAAGCGCTCGGCGAGTTTATGAGCCGGGCATGAGCATTCTGTTTGATCGCATCACGCTGATCGGCATCGGCCTGATCGGTTCTTCCATCGCGCGCGACATCAGGGAGCTTGGCATTGCCGGCGAACTGGTGATTTCCACCCGCAGCGAAGCGACGCTGAAGCGTGCCGAGGAACTGGGGCTGGGCGACCGTTATGTCGCCTCTGCCGCAGAAGCGGTGAAGGGCGCGGACCTCATCATCGTGTCGGTGCCCGTCGGTTCGTCAGGGGCGGTGGCCGAGCAGATCGCGCCGAACCTCAAACCCGGTGCGATCCTGACAGACGTCGGCTCCACCAAGGCTTCTGTCATTGCGCAGATGGCGCCGCATGTGCCTGAAGGCGTCCATTTCATTGCCGGCCATCCGCTGGCAGGCACGGAGAAATCCGGCCCTGATGCCGGGTTCGCCGGCCTCTTCAGAGGGCGGTGGTGCATCTTGACGCCACTGCCGGAGACCGATCCAGACGCGCTCGGCCGCCTTCGCGGCTTCTGGGTTGCGCTCGGCTCGCGCATCGACGAGATGGACCCGCAGCACCATGACAAGGTGCTCGCCATCGTCTCGCACCTGCCGCACATTATCGCCTACAACATCGTCGGCACGGCAGACGATCTGGAAACGGTGACGGAATCGGAAGTCATCAAATATTCCGCCTCCGGTTTTCGCGATTTCACCCGTCTGGCGGCTTCCGATCCCACCATGTGGCGGGATGTGTGCCTGCACAACAAGGACGCGATCCTGGAAATGCTGGCGCGCTTTTCGGAAGATCTCGCCTCCCTGCAGCGGGCGATCCGCTGGGGCGAAGGCGACAAGCTGTTCGAGCTGTTTTCGCGCACCCGCACCATCCGCCGCTCCATCGTGGAAGCCGGCCAGGATGTGGACGCGCCGGACTTTGGCCGCCACGCCCTTGATGTCAAAAGCTGACCGGGTTCGACCCGCGCAGATGACCCTCAGATCGGCGGGATTTCGCCCAGCGGAATAAAGCCGCCGACCAGGATCTTGCCGCGGTTCAGCGTCAAGTCCAGCGTTGCCCGGTCACCGCCGCCGGTCAGCGCCGAGAGCATGCCGGATGCCGTGTCGATGGTGCGGCCCATTTGCGGAAAGCTCGTCTTCAGCCGGTCGCGCCACGCGCCGATCTTTTCCACCTCAAGCCGCAGCTTGCCCGACAGGCGACCTTCTGCGTCGATGGACACCGGGCCGCTGATGCTGAGGATTTCGCCGTCGCCGAGGTCGATGCCGAGCTGGCGGATCTGGCCGGCGCTGCCGTAAAGCCCGGTTTCGTCCTGGCCTTCCAGAAGCCCCGCCTTGCCGGCAAGCGTGATATCGGCAATGGCCGTGAAACGCGGCAGAAGCGAGGGCAGGCCCTTGGCGGTGAGGTCGGTGTTGCGAAGCGTCATTGCCGCATCGAGATCGGCACCGTTCTGGCGCAGATGCGTTTCGGTATGCTCGACCTTCAGATCGAAGGCCTGTCCCGTCTGCGAAGACAGGATGGCGGAGGTGAGGCCATCGATCGTGGTGGAACTGCGCTCCACGCCGCCGGACGCCGTGACGAGGCTCGACTGCATGTTCTTCCACTGCGAGGAGACCGAAAGCCCGTGGCTTGTGCGCACTTCCGAAGGGCCGTCCAGCTCCCAGACGATATGGCTTGGCTGGTAAACCTGCGCTGCCGAGCGCAGCGCGCCGACACTTGCAGAGATACCGTTCGTGCGATCATCGATCGTCACCTTCGAGCAGAAAAGCCCGATGCGGAAGGGATAACCGCGATAGGTCGCGTCCACGCATTCGGCCGAAACATTGTGTTCCTTCTCCTTGCCGAGCATGGCCAGCGTATTGGCCTTCAGCGACGCCGCCGCATAAAACCAGCCGCCGGTATAGACGGCGATGGCGAGCACGATGGCGGCGGCAAGCCCCCAAATTTTCGCGGATACGCCGCTTCGGCTTGACGCTGCCATGATGATCTCCAATGGTGCTCGTTCGAGTGCGTTCCGTTTTGGCGTGGGATATGGACGAATTTTGGGTCTTTGGCTACGGCTCCCTGATGTGGAATCCGGGCTTTCAATTTCAAGTGCGTTTAGGCGCGCGCGCCTTCGGTTACAGGCGCTCGCTGTGCATCCGATCCTTCGTTCATCGTGGAACGCCGGAGCGGCCGGGCCTGGTGCTGGGGCTGGATCGGGGCGGCTCCTGCCGGGGAGCTGCCTTTAAGGTGAACGCCGAAGATCGTGAAGAGGTTCTCGATTATTTGCGAAAACGCGAACTGGTGACGAACGTTTATCTGGAACGCCACCTGCGGCTGGCGCTGGAGGATGGGCGTGAGGTGCGCGCCATCGGCTACGTGGTCGACCGTGCCCATCCGCAATATGCCGGCGCCCTCGATGTCGAGGAGGCCGCGCGCATCGTACACGTTTCTGCCGGCCAGTCGGGGCCGAACGAAGCCTATGTCGCCAACACGGTGGCACACCTCAAGGAGATGGGCATTCGCGATGCCTGGCTGGAGGGTGTTGCGGCAGCCGTCCGGGCGAGGAACCCTCAGGCGGTGGCCTGAGCCCTGATCTCCGCAATGCGCTTGGCCGCTTCCGGCGGCACCGGCACATGGGGATTGGCCTCGATCGTTTCGATCAGCAGGTCGTCGCTTGCCTTTTCCAGCGTCTCCGTCAGCCGTGCGAAAAACACGTCTGGGTCAAGACCCGGCTCGATTGGCGGCAGGATGCGAACCTTGAAGTGGCCGGGATAGCGCATTGTGCTGCGGCGCGGCCAGAACAGGCCCGGATGCATGGCAATCGGCACCACCGGCACCTGCATGTCGCGGTAGATCCGGGCAATGCCGTATCGGTAATGCGGTTCGGCGCCAGGCGGGCGGCGGGTGCCCTCGGGATAGATGATCAGCTGGCGGCCGTTGTCCATCTCTTCCCTTGTGCGGCGCATCATCTCCACGATCACCTTGCCGCGGGCGCTCCGATCGACGGGGATCATGTTCTGCTTCATCAGATACCAGCCGAACAGCGGGATCCAGGTCAGCTCCCGCTTCAGGATATAGACCGGATCCTCCACCCAGGGCAGAAGCGCATAGGTGTCCCAGATAGACTGATGTTTGGGCGCAAAGATGCAGCCTGTTGTCAGCAGGTTTTCCAGGCCCTCGATCTCGAACGTGGTGCCCACCATCTTGCGCATCAGCCAGTGGTTGGAGCGTGCCCAGCTCTTGGGTACCCACAGCGCCTTCTTGCGCGGCATGACGAAATAGACCGGCGCCAGGATGATCATGCGCAGGATCAGAGTGGCGTAAAAGGCGATGTTGAACAGATTAGAACGCAAAAAGAGCATGAAGGCCGGTTCCGGTGGGCGGGCAAGGGCTCCCTACACCATCCGCCGATCAGACGGAAGCACAGTCTCACCGCACCGGCCGCGTGCTTTCCTGCTGGATCTCTTCCTCGCTGCGCAGGCCCTTGCCCTGCCGGATGCCGATAAGCGAGCGCAGGCTTGCTGCGGCCCACTTGGCGTATTCAGACAGCATGGTGCGCAACACGTCCGGCTCGGCAAACCAGGCCTTGCGCTTCAGGTCCGAATTGATCACCGGATAGGGGATGAAATTTGTCTGGCGGTCGATCAGGCGCAGCTCCAGCAGGCTGCGCGGCATGTGGTAATTGTTGGTGACGACGAGAACCGAGTGGTAGCCGTGATCGTGGATCCAGCGGGTGATCTCGTTGGCATTGCCGATGGTATCGATGGCCTCATAACCCACGTCGACGCAGCACTTGAAGAGGTCGGGCGAGCTTTGCGTGGTCCGGCGGATCTGCGTCGGCGAGGTGGAGGGGTGGGCGCCTGAAATCAGCAACCGCCCGCCGGCGCCGTCGCGCAAAAGCCCCAGCGCCTGATCGATGCGCTGGTAGCCGCCGGTCAGCACCACGATGGCATCCGCCTTTACGCCATCGGGCGCACGCAGCGATGTCACGGCATCGGCAAACCAAAGGAAGCCGCCAAACAGGCCGGCGACAATCAGGACAGTGATCATGCCCAGATACCGCAGGCACCGGCGCACCGGGCCGTTGCGACGGAACCAGCCTTCGCCGCCACCCTGCGGCGGCGGCATCTCGCTATTGCTCATCGTCGGGCCAAGGGTCATGGCCTCGTCCTTAGCCGGTGATTTGCCATCAGCACAGATCTAACTCTCTCTCAGGCTCCGGGCAACCCATCGGAACGCGAGGGGTCCGAGCGGATGAGATCGATCTCATCGATGGTGCGCATCACGGTAAAGCGCGCCGTCAGGGTCGTCAAAAGCGCGATGACGATCATGGTGGCGAGAATTCCGAGATAGCCCATGAAATTGATGGTGAAGGTGCCAAACAGGGCGGTCGCCTGATCGGTCTGCGGCGTGGCGCGCGTGCTGCTCTGCAGGAAGCCGGCCATGGCAAACAGAAGTGCCGCCAGAATACCGCCGGCCGCCGAGCCCTTGAGGCTGATCTTCAAAAAATGCTTCTGGAATTCGGTAGCGACAAAACCGCTTTCGGCGCCGACGAAATGCAGCACTTCCACGATGTGCCGGTTGCCGGACAGCGCGCCGCGCGTGGCAAAGATCACCGTCAGGATCATGGCAGTGAAGACAAGCACCAGCACGCCGGTGCCGATCAGCACCGTGGTATGGGCCATGGACACGAGACGATCCACCCAGGTGCGGTGGTCGTCCAGAAAGGCTTGCGGCACCTCGGTGCGCAAAAGATCGCGCATGGCGGCAAAATCCGGCGGGTTTGTCTCGTCGATGGTGATGATGACGAGGCGCGGCACCGGCAGTTCCTTGAGGTCGAGATCGGCACCCAGCCAGGGTTCCAGCAGGCGTGCGGTGGCCGCATCGTCCATGATGGTGCCTTCCTTCGTGCCAACGAAGGTCAGCGCCAGGTCGCGCGCCTTTTTGAGCGTCGCATCCATGTCCAGCCCGTCATCGGGCTTAACCTGAATGGTGATCTCGCGGGAAATCTGGCTTTCCCAGGAAGACGCTGTGGAGCGCACCATGCTGACGGCGCCAAGCGTCAGGCAGGCGAGAAACGACATGATGGCGATCACCACCAGAAGCGCGTTGCCCTGAATGTTGGAGGGCGGCAGGATCGGACCCGTCGGGCGCACGCGCATTTCCGCGCGGCGTGGCTGCTGGCCTTGCGCCGAGGGCTGGCCCGGATTGGGCGCGGCGTTCTGGCCCGCCTTCAAGCCTTTCTTCCGGTCGGCCTTCTTGCCGGACTTTTGCGCGGGCGTGGGGCGGCTTATCTCATTCATAGATGTCGAGCCGCCCTTCGGTGAGGATCATCCGGCGGGCGTTCACCTGGTCCATCAGGCCAAGATCATGCGTGGCAATCACCACGGCGGTTCCCAGCCGGTTGAGTTCGAGGAAAAGGTTCAGCAGGCGGCGCGCCATCGGCGGATCGACATTGCCCGTCGGCTCGTCCGCCAGCAGGATTTCCGGACGGTCCATCAGGGCGCGGGCAATGGCGGCGCGCTGTTTCTCGCCACCGGAGAGGACCGGCGGCAGCACGTTGATGCGCTCGCCCAGTCCCACCCATTTCAAAAGTTCGATGACGTCTGTCCGGTAGCTCGCCTCGTCCTTGCCGCGCACACGCAGCGGCAGCGCCACATTCTCGTAAGTCGTTAAGTGGTCGAGCAGCCGGAAATCCTGAAAAACGATGCCGACGCGCCGGCGCAGCATTGGCAACTCGCCGCGCGGGATCTGTGAGAGGTCGCGGTCGAACATGCGGATAAGGCCGCGCGTCGGCTGCAGCGACATGAACAGCAGGCGCAGCAGCGTGGTCTTGCCCGCGCCAGAGGGGCCGGTGAGGAACTGGAAGGAGCGCTTAGGGATATCGAACGTCATATCCCGCAGGATTTCCGGCCCCATCCCGTATCGCAAACCGACATTTTCGAAATGGATCAACGCGTCGTCCAGTCGCTTGGGAAATGGTGTTTGCGCCCTTGGTAAACGGCAAGGGTTGATGGAATCTGAATCATACCCTGAAAACGAGGCGTTTCCGGGGTGATTTTGCGAAGCATTAACCATTTGAATTTACGACTGAGCGGGTTGCGTTTCAATGCCCGAAATTCGACCTTCGTGTGGACGGGCGGGGAGAAAGCCATGCACGCATTCCGCTCGCGTCGTCCAAAGGGTGCCGAAACCCACGATATCCTGCCGCCGGAACCCCGGGCCTCGCGCCCTGAAGCCTCCGCAAGACAAGCCTCGGCAAGACGTCATGCGGAAGTGGTGGATGTGGAATTTGTGACCGTCCGTGGCCCCACGCAACCGGTGCGCCCGCACGGCTACGGTAATGACAACAAATTTTATGCCAAACGCCCGTCGGTGGAAGCCAAACGACCCAAGGGCGGCCTGATCGGCGAACCGGCGTCCCGCGTGGCACGGCTGGTGGAACGGTGCGAGGCGCTGCTGTCGCGCATGTCCGCCGATCTTTTTTCCGCTGTCGTCGCCTTCGTTTTCGTTCTGGTATTTGCGCTTTGCGGCGGTTTTTCGCTGATATCGGGCGGGGCGGCTGATGCGCATCAAGGGCCGGGCCTCGACATCACCCATGTCACGCTGACGACGGAGAGGGCCAGCGGCGGCCTCACCATCAATGGTGTGGTGGAAAACCGCAATGCGCTGACGCTTGCCGTTCCGGCGATCCGGGCGGAGCTTTTGGTGGATGGCGCGGTTGTCGCCGATGCCCTCATCGATCCGCCGGTTGCTGAAATGCTTGGCAATCACAGCCACGGTTTTTCCTTCTCCATGCCGCAGCCCGGTGGAAAAAGCCCGCACTTGCGCCTTTCCTTTGCAACGGCTCGTGCATCCGGCGACTGATCTGTGCTATCGCGGGCGTTTGGTCACACCCGGGAGACGCCCCATGCCCATCGTGCGCGGCAAAATCATCGAACCGCTTTACACCGCCGAGCAGATCGCCGAGCGCAATCATGACATTGCCCGCCGCATCGCCGAAGGCCCGACGAAGGACCTGCTGGTCATTGCGGTGCTGAAGGGCTCGTTCATTTTTGCAGCCGACCTGTTGCGCGCCCTGCACGAAACCGGGCTTGCCCCGGAAGTGGAGTTCATCACCCTGTCGAGCTACGGCGCGGGAACGGTGTCTCAGGGTGTGCGCATCGTCAAGGATATCGATTCGGACGTGAAGGACCGCGACGTCCTCCTGATCGACGATATCCTGGAATCCGGCCGCACGCTGAAATTTGCCAAGGAACTGCTGTTCGAGCGTGGCGCCCGCAATGTCACCATCGCTGTCCTCCTCGACAAGCGTGTGAAGCGCCAGGAAGCGCTGGAGGCTGATTATGTCGGCTTCGAATGCCCTGATTACTTCGTCGTCGGCTACGGCATGGACGTGGCCTATGCCTTCCGCGAACTGCCCTTCGTCGGTGTGGTTACCGGAGATGCTGAAGCGTGAGCGCGAAGGTGAGCCATGCTCACCGCGCGTTAACCATTTAGGATCAGCAGGTCGCGTCGTTTACTCCTCGCAAAGGAAATCCGGGTCATCTGGATCCCGATTTGATGCATGATGCATGGGAGACAATGACAGCCATGGCAAAGATCCTGATTACCGAGGACGAAGATTCGTTGCGTTCGTTCGTGGCACGGGCGCTGCGTCTGGATGGGCATGAGACGCATGAAGCGGCTGATGGCGCTGAAGGACTGCAGCTTTTGGGGGAGGGGCCGTTTGACCTGCTCCTCTCTGATATCCGCATGCCGGTGATGGACGGTATCGAGCTTGCCCACAAGGCAGCCGCCCAGTTCCCGACCCTCAAGATTCTCTTGATGACCGGTTATGCCGAACAGCGCGAACGCGCCGACGACCTGATGGCGAAAGTCATTGATGTCGTGGACAAGCCTTTTGCGCTTCCTGACATCCGCCGCGCCGTCGCGCTTGCCCTGTCTGCGCCAAAGGCTGCCTGATCATCGTCAGGCAGGCTGAAGCCTCAGAGCACCTTACTGGGCCGGACTGCCGCATCGGATGATGATGCCGGCCATGTGCGATCAGCGGATATCGAGCAGGCGCTCCAGATAGCGCCGCTCCGCCTCGCCAGACAGCGTGTTGCCGAGACGCTCGCGGATGGCGTCGAGGATTTCGCGGGCACGCTGCACGTCGATCTCGTCGGGCACCTTCACCTGATCGCCAAACTCCGGGCCTGAATTGGCGCGCGGACGGCCGAGCGGGTCACGGCCATTCTGTCCACCCTGCGAGGCCATGCCTTCGCCGGGCTCCTGGCCCTCTCCCTGCTGTCCCTGGCCCTGCTGCATGGCCTGCATGAGCTGTTGCATCATGTTCTGTGCGCCCTGGCGCAGGGCATTCAGAGCATTGCCCTGTCCCTCGACGGCCTGTTCGCCCTGGCCCTGGCCAAGTGCCTTGCCGGCATTGCCCATTTCACGCTCGGCCTGGCCAAACCCTTCGCCCGGCTCCATGCCAAGGCCCTTCAGGCCCTTTTGCAACTCCTGCAGCTTCTGGCCAAGGCCCTCCTGCTGTGCGCGCAATTGCTTGAGGGCTTCGCGCAGCTGCTCGGCTGTCATCTGGTCCGTTGGCTGCTGGCCGGGTTGTTGACCTTGCTGGCCCTGCTGCTGTTGGCCTTGCGGGTTCTGGCCCTGCTCGTAGGGCTGATCCGGATCACCGCGCTGCATGCGGTCGCGCAAAG
This sequence comes from Rhizobiaceae bacterium, assembly GCA_027483885.1. Lineage (GTDB taxonomy): Bacteria > Pseudomonadota > Alphaproteobacteria > Rhizobiales > Rhizobiaceae > Neorhizobium. Next base: position 27,122 of record JAIXTO010000102.1, on the reverse strand, counting down.
CCTGATCCAGCTGAAACGTCTGGTCCATCAGCCGCTGCTGTTCCTGCATGATCTCGCCCAGCTTGTCGATCTGCTGGCGCATCTGGCTGTTTTGCTGCTGACCCTGCTGGGGGCGCTGCATGCGGCCGGCCTGCAGGTTGTTCATCATGCGCTGCAGGTCCGACAGCATCTGCTGGGCGGCATCACGGTTGCCGGAGCGGGCAAGATTTTCGATCTGGTCCATCATGTTCTGCAGGTCGCGCTGGCGCAGCATATTTTGGGCCTGCATGTTTTGCTGGCCTTGAGGCATGTTTTGCATGCGCTGGGCAAGTTCCGACATGAAGTTCTTCATGGCCTCGCGCAGTTCCTGCATCAGGCGGGCAATTTCCTGGTCGGAGGCGCCGTTCTGCAGCGCTTCGGAAAGAGCGTCCTGCGCATCGCGCAGACGGCGTTCCGCCTCAGACAGCTGGCCATCCTCGATGCCAAGCGCGATTTCCCAGAGGTAATCGGCCGTGTCCTTCAACTGTTCCTCGGAGCGCGCCAGCTTCATCCGCTCCAGCGCCGAGCGGATCAGGAGGAAATGGCTGAGATTGGGGATCGTCTCGTCGGGACGCAGAGCGAGCGCTTCGTTGAGGGCGATCGCCCGCGGCATCTGGCGCGTATCGAGCGCAAACACCTGGCGCTGTTCGGCAACGGCGCCCGCCAGCGGTTCGGAGAAACGGCGGGCCGGCAGCACCATTTCAACCGGCGCGCTTCGACCTTCCTGGCCGGCGCCATCGGTTGCGACAAGGGTGATGCGCACGCGCTTGCCCGACAGTGGATGTTCAGTGAGGTTGCGGCTGGTCAGCCCCTTGACCTCGCGGGCGTTCTGGCGCGGCAGGTCGAGTTTGTATTCGGGAAGCGGATAAAGCGGCGTTGCCTCGGCGCGCTGCGGCTCCACCGGTTCGATCAGCGCAAAAGCCTTTTGGATGCCGTAGTCGTCCCTGCCGGTAAAACCGATTTCGAGCGCACCGTTCACGGCCCGGCGCGGCTGCTTGTCGAAGGCGATTTCCGGCGCACGGTCGGCGATCACATCAAACAGCCATTGCTGGCCGTTGACGGTAAGGTTGCCGCTTTCGGTCACCTTCATCTTGTAGGTGCGCGGCGCAACCGGCTGGCCGGATGCGGATGCCTGCCGCTCGGCGGCCGGTGCTGCCGCGGCATCCTTTGCCTCCGCGCTTTCCGGCACAAGGCTGCGCGGTGCGGCGGCCTCTGCTGCTGCCTTGGCGCTTGAAAATTGAACGGCTTCTCCGCCCTCGCCGCCGGTCACGCGGATGGTCAGATCGGAATATTGGGGGATGCGCACCGTATCGGCCACAGGCGCTTCCCGGCCGGTGAGGAAGATCGGCGCACGCCCGGTATAGGAGGGCGGCGTCAGCCAGGCATCGATGCGCAGGTCCGGGTTGATGCTGGCAACCGGCGCCGAGGGCGCCACGACATCACCCATGCGGCCACCGCCATTGGAGAAGGAATAACCGAAGGCGGCCACCAGCAGCAGGGCGGGCAGGGCGCGCAGGCCGAAGCGGTCATGCCGGGCAATATCGGGGCGCGGCAGGCCGGCATCCAGCGCTGCAATGCGCCGGGCCATGCGGATCTGGTGTTCCTTCCAGAGGGCCCTTGCGAATGGCGTGTCGAAGGCAGGTTCTTCCTCCTGCACGGCAACCGGCTGGTGGGGCAGGTTGTTGCGTGTTTCGAGCAGGCGGTCGGCATCGGCGGGTGCTGGCCAGCGCAGGCGCCCGAGCGGCAGGATCGACATCAGGAAGGCAAAAACGAATAGACCGAGCGCCACCCAGCGCATCAGGTCCGGCATCAGGCGAAACAGGCCGAACCAGGCCCCGGACAGAAACAGCGCGACAATGCAAAGCGGCAAAAGCAGAAGCGGGGCAAGCCGTTCGCAAAACAGCACGATACGCGCAAACGACCGTTTCAGCGCAACGCGGCGCGCCAGGTCTGGATGGCCCTCGAAGGCGCCTTTGCGGTTAAGGCTCATGCGGTCCGTCTCCTGCAGGGGTGGCGGCGTCAACCGACGTCGGGCACCGCAGCACGCGAACCCGTTGCAATCAAGATACCAATGTTTGTGGCGAAGACGAGGGCAACCCTTGGGATTGCCCGCTGTTTTTGGCCGCTTCGCTGAATTGTGAACGGCCGAAGGGCGCTTCAGGCGCCTTTGGCCGTGGCCGGTTCAGCTCAGCCAGTCCGGCACGGAGTCGAGCGCGATCAATTCGTCATAGGTGCCGCGCGGGCGGATGACGTGGAATTCGTTGCCCTTCACCAGCACTTCCGGCACCAGAAGGCGGGAATTATAGGTGCCGGCCTGCACCGCGCCATAGGCACCGGCGGAAGCGACGGCAAAAAGATCGCCGGGCTTTGGCTCTGCCATCTCGCGGTCCAGCGCCAGGTAATCGCCGGTTTCACAGACGGGGCCGACGACATCGGCCTTGATGCGGGGCGCATCGTCTGCGGGAACCACCACCGGGCGAATGCCATGATAGGCCTCGTAAAGCGTCGGGCGGATGAGGTCGTTCATCGCGCCATCGACGATGACAAAAGTCTTTTCGCCCGCGTCCTTCACATAGATGACCTCGGTCACCAGAATACCGGCATTGCCGACGATGAGACGGCCAGGCTCCGTGACGATCCGACAATTCAGGCTTTGCAGCTGCGTTTTGACGATGGTCGCATAGGCATCCGGCAAGGGCGGCGGGCTGTTGTCTTCGCGGTAGGGAATGCCAAGGCCACCACCGATATCCACATGCTCGATGGCGTGGCCATCGGTGCGCAGCTTTTCCACCAGCTCGCGCAGCAGCCGGAAGGCATCTTCGAAGGGCTGCAATTCGGTGATCTGGCTGCCGATATGCATGTCGATCCCGGTGACGGAAATGCCGGGAAGCGTGGCCGCATGGGCATAGACCGCGCGGGCGCGCTCATAGGAAATGCCGAACTTGTTTTCCTTCTTGCCCGTGGAGATCTTCGCATGGGTGCGCGCATCCACATCCGGATTGATGCGGAAGGAAACATGCGCCTTCATGCCCTTCTTCACCGCGCGGCTGTTGAGAACCTCAAGCTCCGGCTCGGATTCGACGTTGAAACAGTAGATGCCGGCGTCCAGCGCCAGATCCATTTCGACAGGCGTCTTGCCAACGCCGGAAAACATGATGCGGCTTGCCGGAATGCCGGCAGCCAGCGCGCGGTGCAGTTCGCCGCCGGAGACCACATCGACGCCCGCGCCAAGCTTTGCCAGCGTCTTCAGCACCGCCTGGTTGGAATTGGCCTTCATGGCGTAACACACCATGGCATCCACACCGGCAAAAGCCTCGGAAAATACCCGGTAGTGGCGCTCCAGCGTTGCCGTGGAATAAACGTAGAAAGGGGTGCCGACAGCTTGCGCAATCGCGGGCACGGCAACGTTTTCGGCGTGCAGCACGCCGTCGATATAATGAAAATGGTTCACGGGCGTGCTCGGGTCAGAGAAGCGGGTCGAGGAGGAACGGCTTTTCGGCCACCGGATCAGGTTTTTGCGTGCCGCTCTTGCGGATGTTCTGCTGCTCGACAGGCGTGCTCGGCTTGTCGAGCTTGCCCTTGCGTCCGCAGCCGGTAACGGCAACGCCTGCGATGCAGAGCACGATCGTGATGCGGGCGAGAGTGCGCAAGGTGGACATTCCTATTCCTTTGTCAGCCAGCGATAAGGCCTGTTCATAGCGAAGTTCGGCCCGCTTGTGCAGTCAATTCTCGTGAACGATGGGCGGTCGCCGATGATCAGTTGCGCGCGCGCCACCAGGCGATCTGCCGGCGGACCTCGCTCGGTGCCGTGCCGCCAAAGCTGACGCGGCTTGCAACGGAGGCATCGACCGACAGCACATCAAACACGCTTTGCGTGATCGAGGCATGGATCGACTGAAGCTCCTCGAGCGAAAGGCCGGAGAGATCGCAGCCCTTTTCTTCCGCCATGGCGACGGCGCGGCCGGTCACATGGTGGGCATCGCGGAAGGGGAGGCCCGCTTCGCGTACCAGCCAGTCGGCCAAGTCGGTCGCTGTCGAATAACCGGAGCCGGCAGCCGCGCGCATGCGGTCGGTGCGGATCGTCATGTCGCGTACCATGCCGGCCATGGCGGCAATTGCCAGTTCCAGGTTTTCGGCAGCGTCGAACACCTGTTCCTTGTCTTCCTGCATGTCCTTGGAATAGGCGAGCGGAAGGCCCTTCATGATGGTGAGCAGCGCCACCAGCGAGCCGTTGATACGGCCCGTCTTGGCGCGCACCAGTTCGGCCGCATCCGGGTTCTTCTTCTGCGGCATGATGGAGGAGCCGGTCGAAAATGCATCCGACAGGCGGATGAAACCGAACTGCGGTGTCGACCAGATGACGATTTCTTCGGCAAATCGCGACAGGTGAACGGCGCAGATGGCAGCGACCGACAGGAATTCGAGCGCAAAATCGCGATCCGACACGGTATCGATGGAATTGCGGGTGGGTTCGCGGAAGCCAAGTGCTTCCGCCGTCATGTGGCGGTCGATGGCAAAGCCGGTGCCGGCAAGTGCTGCAGCGCCAATCGGGCTTTCGTCCATGTGGTCGATGGCATGGCGCACACGAGCGCGGTCGCGGCCGAACATTTCCACATAGGCCATGCAGTGATGGCCAAACGTTACCGGCTGTGCGGTCTGCAGATGGGTAAAGCCGGGCATGACCGTATCGGCGTGCTCTTCTGCCTTGTCGAGAAGGGCGGCGATCAGGTCGCTCAGCATGGCTTCGGTCTTGGCCAGCTCTTCCTTCACCCAGAGGCGGAAATCGAGCGCCACCTGGTCGTTGCGCGAGCGGGCCGTATGCAGGCGCCCGGCAGCAGGACCGATGAGGGTTGCCAGCCGCGCCTCGATGTTCATGTGAATGTCTTCGAGCTTGCGCGAGAATTCGAAGCGGCCTTCCTGGATTTCTGACAGGATCGTGTTCAGGCCGTGTACGATCTTGTCTTTATCCTCTGTTGAAATAATGCCCTGTTTCGCCAGCATGGTGGCGTGAGCGATCGATCCGCGGATGTCCTGGGCGTAAAGTTTCTTGTCGAAGCCGATGGAGGCATTTATCTCCTCCATGATGGCATCGGGACCGGAGGCAAAACGTCCGCCCCACATCTGGTTGGAGGAAGCCTGATCCTTTGTGCCGTTGCCCATCATTATCCGCCCTGGAGTATAAAATGTCGAAGAAGAGACCGATCGGTCTGCCATCCGTCCGCCTGATCATGATTGCGGCCGTCGCAGGTATTCTCGCCGGCGCCGTGGCGGTATACGTGAAGGGGGACCTGTCTGGCAATGGCCCGCAGACTGCGGCAGCCGTTGCGGATGCGCAATGCGCCGGTGCGGTCGCGCAAGCCAAGACCGTCTCGGACCTGGCGAAGGGACAGATTGCAGCGCTCGTTGCAACGCCCGAGCCGCGCCCCTTGAAGCCGCTTTCCTTCAAGGGTCCGGATGGCGGCCAGCTTTCGCTCACCGATTTCGAGGGAAAAACGGTACTTCTGAACCTTTGGGCCACCTGGTGCGTGCCCTGCCGCGAGGAAATGCCGGCGCTGAACGCGCTGCAGGAAGCCAAGGGCAGCGACCGTTTTGAAGTGGTGGCGATCAACATCGATACCGGCGGTGATGAAAAGCCGAAAGCCTTTCTCGACGAGACCGGCGTTCACAAGCTCGCCTATTACCGCGACAGTTCCATGGGCGTGTTCAACGCGCTCAAAAAGGAAGGCCTTGCCTTCGGTCTGCCGGTCACGCTGGTGCTCGACAAAAAGGGTTGCCTCATCGGTTCGATGAACGGCCCCGCCGCCTGGGATAGCGACGAGGCGAAGGCCCTGGTCGAGAAGGTGTCCGCGCTCTGAGGGAGCGCAACCGTCAGCGTGTCGGAACCGGCACTTCGCCGCGGTAATCGTAAAAGCCGCGGCCGGATTTGCGGCCGAGCCAACCGGCCTCGACATATTTGACCAGAAGCGGGCAGGGGCGATATTTGCTGTCGGCGAGCCCGTCATGCAGCACCTGCATGATGGAAAGACACGTGTCGAGCCCGATGAAATCGGCCAGCTGCAGCGGCCCCATCGGGTGGTTTGCGCCAAGCTTCATGGCGGTGTCGATGGCATCGACGGAGCCGACACCTTCATACAGCGTATAGATCGCCTCGTTGATCATCGGCAGAAGGATGCGGTTGACGATGAAAGCGGGGAAATCTTCCGCAACGGTGACCGTCTTGTCGAGCGAAGCGACAAAGTCCTTCGCCGTCTTGAAGGTCTTTTCGCCGGTCGCAATGCCGCGCACCAGTTCCACCAGCTTCATCACCGGCACCGGGTTCATGAAGTGGATGCCCATGAACTGTTCAGGCCGGTCCGTGGAGGCGGCAAGGCGGGTGATCGACAGGGAAGAGGTGTTGGTCGCCAGAAGCGCCTCCGGCTTCAGCACCGGGCAGATCTTGCCAAAAATCTTGCGCTTGACGCTTTCGTCTTCGGTTGCCGCCTCGATGACCAGATCGGTCGGCGCCAGATCGTTGACATCGACGCTGCCGGAAATGCGCGCCAGCGTATCGCGGCGTTCCTCGTCGGTCAGCTTGCCGTTGGAAACCTGGCGGGCGAGATTGCCGTTGATGGTGGCAAGGCCTGCCTCAATGCGTTCGCTTGAAAGGTCGTAGAGCGTCACCGTGTAGCCGGCCAGCGCCGACACATGCGCGATGCCGCAGCCCATCTGTCCTGCACCGACAATTCCGACATTCTTGATCATAGCGCCCCATTCCCTATCGAGAGGTGATCCGGCTCCGGCACGGAAGGTGCCACACAAACCGGTCGTCACAACCGCAAGGCCAAAGCCCGCGCCGACCCGAAATTGATAATGCCCGGCACCGCATTTTTCCAGCCCTTAATGACCGCGGGTCTTCGGTGCGGGCTGGTATTATCCGTGTTTCATTTTAGCCTAATCTTAAGCGTGTGACACCATGATGCCCGTTCGGAAGGGGGAAACGCAGGGGATGTCGGCATCCGCAGTGACGTTTCTTCCTGATCTGCAAGGAGACGATCGCTGATGCGCATTGCCCGTAAATTGCCTCTGTTCGTCACGGTCGTGACGATCCTGTCGATCGGTGCGGCAAGTTTTGCCGGTCTGGTGAAAAGCGGTGTGGTGCTGCGCGAGCAGGTCATGGAAAAGCTCGAGGCAACCGCCGATGGACGGCGCAACGAGGCGCAGCTCTACTTCGAAAACATGGTGACGAACCTTCGGGCACTGGCCGGCACTGCCACCACCGGTGAGGCGCTGAACAAGTTCCGCCGCGACTGGCGTTATCTCGGCGAAAAGCCGAAGGAAACGCTGACCGAGCGCTACATCACCAACAATCCGAACCCTGCCGGCAAGCGGCTCGATCTCGATACCGCCCGTATCGACACTTATGACAGCAACCACAATCTTTATCATCCGGCACTCCGGGCCTCCCTGAAGCGCTACGGGTATGCGGACATCTTCCTCATCGATGGCAAGGGCACCGTGCTTTATTCGGTGCAGAAGAACGGCGAATACGGCGCCAATCTGGGCGATGCCGGCCTGAAGGACACGGCTCTTGCAAGCGTCTTCCGCAAGGTGGCCGACAGTGAGGACCGCGAGCTTTACGCCTTTTCCGATTTCACCCTCTATGGCCAGTCAAAGCAGGCGACCGCCTTTCTTGCCTCGCCTCTTTTCATGGGAGACATCAAGGTTGGCGTGATTGTCGTTGCCGTGCCGGCGACGCGGCTCAATGCGATGTTTGCCAATCGCACCGGCCTTGGCGAGACCGGCGAGACGCTGCTGGTCAATTCCGCCGATATGGTGGTGACCGATTCTCCGCTGACGTCTGAAAACGAAGCTTTGACGCAGCCCCTCAATTCGCCGCTGGTCAAATCCGCAACGGATGGTAACGTCGCCGCCGGCGTGCTGGACGGTTACCGTAACACCACAAATTACGTGGCGGCTTCGCCGCTTGCCTTTGGCGGGCACCGCTGGGCCGTGATTGCCGTGATGTCGCAGAACGAGGCGCTGGCAAGTCTCGTCGGGCTTCGCAACACCATTCTCGGGCTTGCTGCCGGTATCCTGCTGCTTGCTGTCATCGCGGCCATTCTCGTCTCGCGCGGCATTACCCGGCCGATCCATGATCTGGTGGAGGCCATGAGCCGTCTTGCCGGCGGCGACACGTCGATTGCCCTCAAAGGAGAGGGACGCGGCGACGAGATCGGCGACATGGTGCGCTCCGTTGCCGTCTTCCGCGATGCCGCACTCGAAAAGATCCGTATCCAGTCCGACGCCGACCGCGACCGGCAGCTTTCAGAGACTGAACGGCGCGACCGCGAGGCGGCCCGCAATGCCGAAACTCAGCGGTTGCAGCAGACGGTTCAGGTGCTCGGCGATGGCCTGCGCCGGCTGGCCTCAGGGGATCTCACCACCACCATCGATACGCCCTTCATGGAAGGCCTCGACCGGCTGCGGTTGGATTTCAACGATTCGATCCACAACCTTGCTGCCACCATGCAGCAGGTCTCCGGCAATACGGCCTCGATCAACGGTACGGCGGTGGGCATGATGGCAGCCACCGACGACCTGTCGCGCCGCTCCGAACAGCAGGCAGCTGCCATCGAGGAAACCTCTGCCGTGATCACGCAGATCATGGAGGCAATCCGTACTTCCACGGATCGCGCGGCAAGCGCCCGCGAAATGGTGGCAGCCACAAAACTCTCCACGGATCGTTCGGGCGAGATCGTTACCTCGGCCGTGGACGCCATGAGCCGTATCGAGCAGGCCTCGCAGGAAATTTCGCAGATCATCAACGTCATCGACGAGATCGCCTTCCAGACCAACCTTCTGGCGCTGAACGCCGGGGTGGAGGCCGCGCGCGCCGGTGAAGCCGGCAAGGGCTTTGCGGTCGTTGCTCAGGAAGTGCGGGAACTGGCGCAGCGCTCCGCAACTGCGGCGCGCGAAATCAAGCAGTTGATCGGAAAATCCGGAGACGCGGTGAAGACCGGCGTCGACCTCGTGCAGAACACCGGTTCGGCGCTGGGCGAGATTGCCGGCCAGGTTGCCCGGATCAACGACCAGATTGCGTCCATCGCGGAAGCCTCCGGCGAGCAGTCGGAAAGCGTGCGGGAAATTTCCACGGCCATCCGCCAGATGGAAAATACGACCCAGCAGAATTCGCAGATGGCCGAGCGTACCAATACCGACATGGCTCGCCTCACCGAGGATGCGCGGGCGCTGTCGCAGGTGGTCTCGCAGTTCCGCCTGTCGGAGCACGACATGGCGACCTCTGCCCTGCACGCATCGGGGCCTTCCACGCAAGGCCGGGTAGACAGACCTTTGCCGGTTTCGGTGCCGCCGCGACCTGCAAAGGCCGCAAGCGGACGCTTCGCACCCGTCAAGCCTGCGGGCGAGGGTAGCCGACAGGTGGCGTCCCCGGCGCGAGCCCTGATGGGCAAGCTGACGGCTGGCCTGCAACAGGCATCCTCCCCTGCGGCGCCCGGCAGCAGCCAGAACTGGGAAGAATTCTAAGCGGCTTCACCGCACCGCTCCTTGAAAGACGCCCATGAAAAAGGCCGCGCTCCAATCGAAGCGCGGCCTTTTCTTGTGCAGGATTCTTGAGGCTCAGAGCGCCTTTTCGAGCGCCGGCAGGATTTCGAAGAGATCGCCGACGAGGCCGTAATCGGCGACCTGGAAGATCGGCGCTTCCTCGTCCTTGTTGATGGCGACGATGACCTTCGAATCCTTCATGCCGGCGAGATGCTGGATGGCACCGGAAATGCCGCAGGCGATGTAAAGGTCAGGGGCGACCACCTTGCCGGTCTGGCCAACCTGCCAGTCGTTCGGGGCATAACCGGCATCCACTGCAGCGCGCGAGGCGCCAACGGCAGCGCCGAGTTTGTCGGCGAGCGGCAGGATGACTTCCTTGAACTTTTCCGAGGAACCGAGTGCGCGCCCACCGGACACGATGATCTTGGCCGAGGTCAGTTCCGGTCGGTCCGACGAGGACAGAGCATCACCAACGAAGCTGGAAAGGCCCGGATTGGCAGCAGCAGCCACGGTTTCGATGGCGGCGGAACCGGTGGCCTCGACGGCGGCAAAGGATGCCGTGCGCACGGTGATCACCTTCTTGGCGTCGGTGGACTGTACCGTCTGCAGGGCGTTGCCGGCATAGATCGGACGCTTATAGGTATCAGCCGAGATAACCTCGATGATCTCAGACACCTGCATCACATCGAGAAGGGCTGCCACGCGCGGCATGACGTTTTTCGCCGATGCGGTGGCCGCAGCAAGAATAACGTCATAGCCGCCCGATAGCTGCACGATGAGATCGGCCAGCGGTTCGGCAAGCCCATTGGCAAGGCCCGCATCGTCGGCCACGAGAACCTTGGCGACGCCCGAGAGCTTGGCTGCGGCCTCTGCAGCACCCTGAACGCCGGCGCCTGCGACCAGCACATGAATTTCGCCGCCGATCTGGACGGCGGCCGTCACGGCCTTGGCGGTTTGGTCGGAAACGGCAGCGCCGTCATGTTCTGCGAGAAGAAGAATAGCCATTGTCGTTATCTCCCTGTCGTCCGGTTACAGCACGCCGGCTTCGGTTTTCAGCTTTTCGACCAGCTCGGCCACGGATGCGACCTTGATGCCGGCCTTGCGGCCACCCGGCTCCTCGGTCTTGATCACCTTGAGGCGCGGCGTCATGTCGACGCCGAAATCGGCCGGCGACTTCTTGTCGAGCGGCTTCTTCTTGGCCTTCATGATGTTCGGCAGCGACGCATAACGCGGTTCGTTGAGGCGAAGGTCCGTCGTGACGATCGCCGGAAGCTTGACCTCGATGGTCTGCAAACCGCCGTCGACTTCGCGGGTCACCTTGGCCGAACCTTCGCCGATCTCCACCTTGGAGGCAAATGTGGCCTGGCCCCAGCCGAGGAGCGCTGCCAGCATCTGGCCGGTCTGGTTTGAATCGTCGTCAATGGCCTGCTTGCCGAGAATGACGAGGCCGGGGGCTTCCGCCTCGACAACGCCCTTCAGAAGCTTTGCAACGGCCAGCGGCTCGATGGCCTCGTCCGTTTCGATGAGGATGCCGCGGTCGGCGCCCATGGCAAGCGCGGTGCGGATCGTTTCCTCGGCTTTCGCCGGGCCGATGGAGACGATCACGATCTCGTCCGCCTTGCCGGCTTCCTTCAGCCGAAGCGCCTCTTCCACGGAAATTTCGTCGAACGGGTTCCACCACATTTTTACTTTGCCGAGTTCCACGCCAGAGCAATCCGCCTTGACGCGGATCTTCACGTTGTAATCAACCACCCGCTTAACAGGCACCAGGATTTTCATGACGTCCTTCCTCAGATCGAACCAATTGGGAACATGCGGCTTCTCCCGCACCGCTGATTGTCAATGGGCGACATGGATACGCATTTTTAGGCCGAATACAAAACCTTTTCCCATGTCGCATTGTGCCTTTTGATCATGTCCCCATTCCCGGCGGGCACACGTTTGGCCCGACACCTAACGGTTCTTGCCGGGCACCCACAAAATATCGGCTCTGCCGCCGTCATTGGCGTGGCGGGCGGCAACGAACAGAAAATCCGACAGGCGGTTCACATATTTGAGCGCGGGAGCGCCGACCACTTCGCCCTCCATCTTCGACAGATCGACCATCAGCCGTTCGGCGCGGCGCGACACCGTGCGGGCCACATGCAGATGCGCTGCCGCCGGCGATCCGCCCGGCAGGACGAACGAGGTGAGGGGATCAAGTTCTGCATTCAGCGTATCGATCTCGGCTTCCAGCCGGTCCACCTGCGACTGAACGATGCGCAGCGGTTCCCATTCCACCTTTTCGCCGGTATCGGGCGTCGCAAGGTCGGCGCCAAGATCGAAAAGATCGTTCTGGATGCGAAACAACATGCCGTCCAGCAGGCTCATCCCGTGCGTATGGAGGCGGGCGACACCGATGACGGAATTGGTTTCGTCGATCGTGCCGTAACAATCGACACGCAGGTCGTGCTTCAGGCGCCGTGGTCCCGTCACCAGCGCGGTTGTGCCGTCATCGCCGGTGCGGGTGTAGATCTTGTTGAGCTTGACCATGATATTCAGCGCCCTCCGCCGGTGAGCCAAAGTGTGAGCATGATGAGGCCGATGGCGATCGCCTGTAGCAGCACGCGCAACTGCATCAGCTTGTTGGATTTGTTGCCGTCCGTGCCCTTCAGCATGTTGAAGAGCCCGCGGATCAGAACCAGAACCACAAGCCCCATCACGACGAGGGCCAGTATGGTGGTGAAACTGGACATGGAATGAATGCCTTTTCTTAAAAGGAGGTGTCAGTCCAGCTTACGCAGCAGCCGGTAAAGCAGATCGGCGGGCAACAGGCGTTTTAACAACGCGCCCTGTTTTGCCGGTTTGGTCACGAGATAATGCGGACGCGGGCGCTTGGCGGTCAAGGCGTGATGCAGAACCGTATAAACCGCCTCGGGCCCCAATTTGTTTCGGTTTACCGGTCCGCTGCCATCGAGGCGCGCAAGCTGCCGGGTATATTCGGCGGCATGGGCGGAGTTTTCAATGTCGATATGTTCGCGCACGGCGGCCAGCGCATTGGCAGTAAATTGAGAGGCAATCGGGCCGGGCTCGATGAGGCTCACGAAGATTCCGGAGCCATCGAGTTCCATGCGCAGCGTCACGTTCAGCCCTTCGATGGCGTGCTTGGACGCATTGTAGGCGCCGCGATAACGATAGGGCACGAGGCCGAGAATGGACGAGCATTGCACGATGCGGCCGTGGCCCTCAGCCCGCATCAGCGGAATGACCTGCCGCGTCAATTCGTGCCAGCCGAAGACATTGGTCTCAAACTGCAGGCGCAGCACATCGGTGCTCAGATCCTCCACCGCGCCCGGCTGTCCATAGGCGCCGTTGTTGAACAGCGCGTCCAGCCGCCCGCCGGTGCGCTTTATGACATCGGCCACCAGCGCATCGATCGTCTCCTGCTTGGTATAATCCATCAGGAAGGCCTCGATGCCATCCGCTTCAAGGGCGTGAAGATCCTGCGGCTTGCGCACGGTTGCAAACACCCGCCAGCCATGGGCTTTCAAGGCGCGCGCGCAATGGGCGCCAATCCCGGATGAACATCCAGTGACGATAATGGTGCGCGCTTGCGACATTATTCCTCCCGACAGGCTCTCTCCCTGTACAATGCCTTTGCGTTTCCCATATTTGAGCGGACGTGACAACGGAGATCGCATTGGCCGAAGAACCGCCGAAACTTCGATGGTATCAGTTTTTCTACAAGGTCTTCTTCGACGCCTATGGTCATTTCAACGATGACGATGGCTGGGCGCTGGCAAGCCATGTCGCGCTGTCGGGGCTTCTGGCGCTGTTTCCGTTCCTGATTTTCGGCACCGCACTCGCCGGTTTCCTCGGCGCCAGCAGCTTTTCCGAAACGGCGGTGCATCTGCTGTTTGACACGTGGCCGACGGCAATCGCCGAGCCGCTGGCCGCTGAAATCCGCCGGGTGCTCGAAATCCCGCGCGGTGGCCTGCTGACGATTTCCGTGCTGGCTGCGGCCTATTTTGCCTCCAACGGCGTCGAGGCACTGCGCATTTCTTTGAACCGTGCCTATCCCGTGCCGGAAAACCGTCCCTGGTATGTGACCCGCCTTGCAAGCCTCGGGTATGTGATCGTCGCGGTGGTGATCTTTGCCGCAATCAGCATCGTGCTCGTGGCGCTGCCGATTGCGGTGCGCTTTGCCGGATCGCACATGCCGTGGCTGCGGGACGAACTGGCCAATATCTCAAGTTATGGCGTTATCGGCACCGTCATCGTGCTCGTGCTGGGCCTGATCGTCTGCCACAAATGGCTGCCGGCCGGCTCGCGGCGCCTCATCGACATCCTGCCGGGTATCGTGCTCACCATCCTCTGCTGGAGTGCCTTTGCGCTGATCTTTGCCTCTTATCTGGCAACCTTTGCCAATTACGCCGCGACCTATGCCGGTCTTGCCTCGGTCATGATCGTGCTGGTGTTTCTCTACATGGTCGGCGTCATCTTCATGCTGGGCGCCGAAGTGAACGCTGCGCTTATGAAATACCGCGTGCTGTCGGCGCTTTCCAAATCGCGGCTGATGGGCGGCAAGCGGCGCAAACGGGCACGCGAGGCTGCCTCAGAAGCCAAGCAGGCCGCGAATATCGGCAGGTGAATGGCCGGAGGCCTTCAGCGCCGCAATCCCCGTCGACCCCTCGCTTTTCGACAGCTTGCGCCCATCCGGCCCCAGCACCAGCCGGTGATGGTGATAAAGCGGCTCCGGCAGGCCGAGCAGATGCTGCAGCAGGCGATGCACCGACGTCGCGTGAAAGAGATCAAGCCCGCGCACCACATGGGTGACCCCTTGCGCTGCATCGTCCACCACGACGGAGAGATGATAGCTGGATGGCGCATCCGAGCGTGACAGAACCACATCGCCCCAGGCTGCGGGATCGGCTGTCATCGTGCCCTTGCCCCCATCGCCTGTTTCCTCAAAGGTGAGGGGCTTTGCCACCAGCGAAAGCGCCTTTTGCATATCGAGGCGCAGCGTGTGCCGCAGTCCGCTTTTCAAGAGATGCGCCCGCTCGGTGGCAGGCCTTTGCCGGTCCTCCGGCGGATAGAGCGGTGCGCCATCCGGGTCGTGAGGCCAGGCCTTACCTTTTGCCTCTGCCGCTGCATGTTTTGCCTTCACTTCGCCGCGTGTGAGAAAGGCTGGATAGACAAGACCCAGTGCTTCAAGTCGCGACAGGGCCAGGTGATACTCTTCCAGATGCTGCGACTGGCGTCGCACCGGCGTTTCGAACTCAAGACCGAGCCAGGCGAGATCGCGAAAAATCTCGTCCTCGAATTCCGCCCGGCAGCGGGTCTGGTCAATATCCTCGATGCGCAGCAGCAGGCGGCCGCCTTCCTCCTTCGCCATCTGCTCGTTGGTGAGCACTGACAGCGCATGGCCAAGATGGAGGAAGCCGTTGGGGCTCGGGGCAAAACGGAAGACGGGATTTTGACGGGACGGGCTGTGCATGCTCTTTTCTACGACGACTTGGAGAAAATGACGATGGCGAAGATCAAGAGCGAGGCAGATATTGCAGAGGGGATTGTCGCTCTCTGCGGGCTCGATCCCTGCCTTCGCGATGTGGTGGACGCTGCAGGCCCGGTGCCGCTGCGTCTTGCCGAGCCGGGCTTTCAGGGGCTTGCCCATATCGTCGTGTCGCAGATGGTCTCCAAGGCCAGTGCGTCTGCCATCTGGCGGCGCATCGAGGCGCAAGGGCCGGTTGATGCGGCCGGATATCTCGCCCATGCGCCAGCGGTTGTGGCAGGCTTCGGCCTGTCGCGCGCCAAGGCAAAGACCCTCGAAACACTTGCCCGCGCCGTGATCGAGGGCCGGCTTGATCTTGAAGCGCTGGCAGGGTTGGAAGACGAAGAAATCCAGGCAAGGCTCGTGGCGCTTCCCGGCATCGGCCCCTGGACGGCGGAAGTCTATCGGATGTTCTGCCTCGGCAGCCGGGATATCTTTCCGGCGGGCGATGTGGCACTTCGCGCAGCCGTCGGCCATGCCTTCCATTGGCCGCAGCGGCCGACGGCGCAGGACGTTGCCGCGCAAGCATTACGCTGGAGCCCCTGGCGCGCCGTGGCCGCCCGTCTGTTCTGGGCCTATTACGCCCGCGTGATGCGCCGCGACGTGCTGCCGCTTGGATGATTCGCTGCGATGTCGACTGCGGCATCAAGGGGGCTTCACATTCCTGTAACAACAGACCTAATATAGAAGGGACATAAGCCGAATCGGTGAGGAGCGTCCGTTGACGATTGCAGTCTCCCCGCAGGCCCTGCCGGCGCTCGTCTTGAACGCTGACTACCGGCCGCTGAGTTATTACCCCTTGTCGCTCTGGTCCTGGCAGGACGCGATCAAGGCGGTCTTCCTTGACCGTGTGAACATCATCGCGGAATACGATCACTCGGTCTCCTCGCCCACCTTCTCCATGCGCTTGCCAAGCGTCGTCAGCCTGAAGACCTATATCCAGCCGACCCGAAACCCGGCCTTCACCCGCTTCAACGTGTTTTTGCGCGACCGGTTCGAGTGCCAGTATTGCGGCTCTCACGAGGATCTGACCTTCGATCACGTGATCCCGCGTGCCCATGGCGGCGAAACCACCTGGGAAAACGTCGTGGCGGCCTGCTCGCCGTGCAATCTGCGCAAGGGCAGCAAATTGCCCAAGCAGGCGGGCATGCATCCGGCCCAGAAACCCTACCAGCCCACCGTGCAGGACCTGCACAACAATGGCCGGCCGTTTCCGCCGAACTATCTGCACGAAAGCTGGATGGACTATCTCTACTGGGATACCGAACTTCAGCCTTAAGCTTTTTGGACGGGAAAAAGTCCTAGGCGCGGCGCGTAAAAGCGCCCTTGAAGGCGATGGCGGCAAGGATCAAGCTTGCCATCACGTTCCAGCCGGCAAAGGACAGGCCGAGTACGCGCAGTGCCGCTTCCGTGCAGGAAGGCCCATGCACGGTGTTGATATCCGACAGCAGGTTGCCGGCATTGGTGGTCAGCCCGTTGGCGCTGGTCGAGCAGGTGGCAGGCCCCGCCCAGAAGCCCCATTCGACCCCCGCATGATAGACGCCGATGCCGGCGCCGATCAGCATCATGATGCCGATCAGGCCGAGAAGGCCGCGGGTGACTGTCGGCGGCAGGCGGAAGGCAGCTGTTGCAAGCGCCCCGAGCGCCACCGGAATGGCCCAGTAATAAGGTTCGCGCTGCAGCAGGCAGAGTGCGCAAGGAATATAGCCGCCGATATGCTGGAAACCGAGCGCGGTGCCGACCGTTGCCGTCATGCCGAGCGCCAGCGCCAGCGAATATTTGATCAGCGGCGAGCGATGTCGATCAGCGGAAAGCATGGGGTTTCTCCTTGGGGAAGCGGTCAACGACCTGCTCTAGAGGGCTGCCTTCCATCTGTAAATGCGCCTCACCGCACCGCTACCCCTTGCCGCAGCCAAATTTCCGTGACTTTGCGCGATATGTTCCCGACGCCGTTGCAGCGCTTGCGCAGGCCGCCAAGGCTGTGCTAGATGCCTGCCACCACTTTCGATGCCCCGTTGGCGGAATTGGTAGACGCGCCTGACTCAAAATCAGGTTCCGAGAGGAGTGCTGGTTCGATTCCGGCACGGGGCACCACTTTACGAATTCGACTTTGTTTTCGTTGTGGAATGTTGGTCTTTTCCCGCACTCGATTTGAGGTGGGGGAAGTCGATCTCGATCTGCACCCAGCTTAAGCCGAAATTGTAGGCAGCTTCTCCTGTTGCGTCCGGCCCCAGTTCAAGGCCGTGACCATTTCTCATTCTCTTCCGTGCTGCGGCCCTAGAAGTTTCTGTCGCACCTGTTCGGCCGCGCCGCGCACGTAGAACTGGAAGTGGCTGCCGTTATGGGGAATGGCAAGCGCAACGACTGTGACCTGATCCTCGAAACGGGCGACATAGACCACGTGCTGCGGGTTGATGTAGATCTGCTGGTCATGGGTGTTTTTAAAGCTGATCAGGTCAATCATTGTCTATCCTCGAAGCGGGGGAATAGGCTTTCTGCAGAACCGATGCCATGCGCTTCCTTGCGCGGACCATGCCGGCGTGGGCGACGGAGAGCAGGTGTGCGGTTGCGTAGGCCGGCTGTCGAGCATTTCGATATCAAAACGACCTGCAAAAACCGTTAAGGCGCAAAGGATCAGGCGCCAAGGGCGGGGCATCATTCCTCGCGGACCCGCAGGCGCAGGATCTTTTCGCGCAGCAGGCGGGCCATGTTGCGGGTGTTGCGATAGAGGTGAAGTTGGGTCGCCACCTGGCGGGTGTCGCGGTCCAGGCTTTCCTGCAGGCCGATGACCAGCGTGCCCATGGTTTCGCGTTCGCGCCAGAAACGGCTCATGATCGGATGGTCGAAGGCAGCGCAACTGTCGGAACGGGTGATATTGGCATCGTCCAGATGCCATTCGGTGAGCTTCATCATCAACAGCTTGCCCGGTGAGAAGCCTGCATAGGCTTCGTCATAGGCCGTCTTCCAGGTATAGGCGTCGCCGGCCATGATGAAGACGACGAGCGAGGCGATGGCGCGGCCATCGAGATTGAGCGTGTGAATGCGTACCCCGTCGACCTCGGCCAGGTTGCCGATGGCCTCGCGGGCGAAGGCTGCATGGTAGCGGTCGTTGATCAGGGCCGAGCGCTTCTTTCCCTTCCAGCCGCGCGCCTCAAGCGCCAGAAATTCTTCCGTGCGGCGGCGGATATCGGCGGGCTGGCGGGCGACATCATGGGTCAGGGTGCCAGATGCTGCAAGCCTGCGCCACTGGCGGCGCATGTCGCGCAGGTGGTGGGCAGACAGCGATTGCCTGAGATAGGTTTCCCCATCGAGATTGCTGTGCAGGATCGGGCGCTGATAGGTGCCGGTGACGGAAACCGGCAGGTTGCGGCCGACGGCGACAGCGCGGATCAACTGGGAAAATCGGCCGGAAAGCCTGAGGTCCGGCAAAACCAGCACTTTGGGCAAAGAGGTTTGCCGGTCTCCCAGCGCCTCCAGCAGGTTATCAAGCGTTTCGGCCGCGTCTTCGGCGTCCACCAGGGGTGTGCCAAGCGGCCCATACGGGTTTGACCAGGCCCGAAGTATCGGCGCGCCGAGCGCAAAGCCAGGTTTTTCGACGGAAAACGGCATGAGCAAGCGCATGCGGCTGGAGCGCTCGGTCTCGTCGCGGATCAGCGCCAACTGCACCTTGCGGTCTTCAATGCGCGGCATGGCCGGAGCCAGCACCCGTCCGGCAAAGAAGATGTTCGGTTCCATGACGCGGTTGGAGAGAAAATCAAGCTCCTCCTCCAGGTCATACCCCATGGCTCCGGGATAGATGGCAAGCGTGCGGCCGGGGCGGCCGGTGGCAATGGTGAGCGGTGCGACGGGGCTTGTCGACCGCCGTCCCGAAACAGCCACCGCGGGCGCTTCGGTCGATATACGGGTGGGTGCTGGCATGTCGAAGCGGGGTGACTGGACCTGTGCCGCCTGGGCAAACGGTTTCGTCATCGGCGGATGTTCAGTCATGACCGTCCGGCCTTTCATCTGAAATAGCGGGGCACGGCCGCGCAAACGCGAAAATGACAATGCCGAGGGTGCGCCGAACAGCGATATGCAGCAGCACCGCTTCGAGCATCATGGCAGACGCCGTGGCGATTGCGGCACCCATCAGGCCGAGGCGTGGAATGAGAACGATATTGAAGGCGATGCTGGCGCAGAGCACAGCAGCGTAAAGCGTAACGCAGAGCGTTTGCCGGCCTGCCATGTTAAGGAGCACTTCGCCGGGGCCGACGGAGGCCTTTGCCAGAATGCCGGCCAGCAGCACCAGCATCAACGGATAGCCCTCGGTAAAGGCTGGCCCGAACAGCGACAGCAGCAGATGTCCAAGTGCTGCGACCCCAAGGCCGACGGCAAGCGATGGCCAGAAACTCCAGCGAGCAGACTTTCCGGCAAAGACGGCAAGCCCAGTTTTGTCGCCGCCTGCCATGATGGCAGCAAAACCGGGGGCGGCGGCGGCCTTCACCGAAAAATAGACGAATTGCACCAATGCGATGGTTTTTGCCGCCGCGTAATAGACCGCCACCTGGTCCGGCGGCAGGTAAAGCCCGACGACCACGACATCGGAATTGGTGAGCAGGAATCCGATACCATCCACGAGAAAGAGGGGAAGTGCAAAGCGCGTCCAGGGGCGGATGTCGAAGGCAAGGCCACCGGGGCCGAGGTGGCGGCGCAGGCGCCAGGTGACGCGGATGAACTGGAAGAGCGTGGTGAGATAGGTGGCGGCAAGGGCTGCCGTCATCGCCGTGGTTGCGGTGCGCGGCTCGTCAAGCTGGATTGCAACCAACATCAGGATAAGGATCAGCAGCGGGCGGATGAGATAGGTGGGGCTGAGCGCCGTAACCGCCCAGCCATTGGCACGGGCTGTGCCTTCCAGAACATCGCCCAGCGCGATCATGGGCAGGGTGAACAGGCCGAGAAACACCGGCACGCGCCAATAATCGGCTACCGCTTCGTCGAAAAGACCAAGGAAAGCAAAACCGACGCCCGCAAGCAGGCTTGCCGACAACAGGGCAAACACCCGCGCCGTCCAGTTGAGGCCGCGCACCAGATCATCCTCGCCACGCGCCTGATGCTGCGGCAGAAAACGGATGACGGTGGTGTGGAAGCCGAGGCAGGAGAGATTGCCGAACACCACGACCAGAACCCAGACGAAGGCGAAGATGCCGTAATCGAACTCGCCCATCAGGCGCGCCATGACGATCTGTGCGACAAAGGCGATGGCCGCGCTGAGAACCCGGATGGCAAAGGCAATGATCGCCATGCGCTGGGCGCGTGCGGTCTCATCGCTGCCGGCAAGGATCGGTTCGAGCCCGCGCAGCAACGGTGACAGCCGCGTCTTCACGCTGAGCGGCAGCAATTTCTGCGCTGTGTCGATGACCGTCATGAAGGGCACGTTCTGCTGGGGCAAGGATCCAGCCCCGATCATGCGGTCTTTACTGTTAAGAAACGATTGCGGCGGAGGCTCACCGGCATGGGATGTGCGGGTTTTCTCCCGCCATAACGCCAAAGGCCGCCCTTGCGGAGCGGCCTTTGTTTTGTGTGAATCTGCCTTGAAGGGCTGTACTTCATGCCTGCCGATCAGGCGATCAGCGCCCCATGGCAGTGTTTGAACTTCTTGCCGGAGCCGCAGGGGCAAAGCTCGTTGCGGCCAATGCGGCCCCATGTGGCGGGATCGTTCGGATCGCGGTCCTCGGGAGCTGCAAACGGCAGGAGGGCTGCGGTCGCAAACTCATCCTCGCCGGTGGTGGCGTCGAGATGGTGCGCCTGCATGACCGGCGGTGGCTCCGGTGCCGGCGGTGCGTCGCGCATCAGTTCGACGCGCATCAGCTGGGAGGTTGCAGCTTCGCGCATGTTGGCAAGCAGCGCCTGGAACAGCTCGAAGGCTTCCGCCTTGTATTCCTGCAGCGGATCGCGCTGGGCATAACCACGGAAACCGACGACGGAACGCAGGTGATCGAGGTTGACGATATGCTCGCGCCACAGGTGATCCAGCGTCTGGAGCAGCACGGAGCGCTCGACATAGGTCATGATTTCCTGGCCAAAACGTTCGGCGCGATCCTTGGCGGCGGCATCGGCTGCCGCAAGCACGCGCTCGCGAATATCGTCTTCGGCAATGCCTTCTTCCTGCACCCAGTCATGGATCGGCAGGTCGAGGTTGAGGAGGCGTTCGACGCCTTCCTTCAGGCCATTGGCATCCCACTGCTCGGCATAGGCGCGCTCGGGGATATGCTTGGTCACCAGCATGTCGATGACTTCATGGCGCATGTCGGTGACGGTTTCTGTCAGATCCGGCGCGTCCATCAGCTCGATGCGCTGTTCGAAGATCACCTTGCGCTGGTCGTTGGTAACGTCGTCATACTTCAGAAGGTTCTTGCGGGTGTCGAAGTTGCGGGCTTCGACCTTCTTTTGCGCGCGCTCCAGAGCCTTGTTGATCCAGGGATGGACGATGGCCTCGCCTTCCTTGAGACCCAGCTTCTGCAGCATCGAATCCATGCGGTCGGACCCGAAAATGCGCATCAGGTCGTCCTGAAGGGACAGGTAGAACTTTGAGCGGCCCGGGTCGCCCTGGCGGCCGGAACGACCACGCAGCTGGTTGTCGATACGCCGGCTTTCATGCCGTTCGGTGGCAATCACGTAGAGGCCGCCGGCTTCCAGCGCCTTTACCTTCAGCTGCTTGACCTCTTCGCGGATCGCCGCTTCCTTGGCATCGCGTTCCGGGCCGGGCTCCATGCCCTCCAGGTCGCGTTCCAGGCGCATGTCGATATTGCCGCCGAGCTGGATGTCGGTGCCGCGGCCGGCCATGTTGGTGGCAATCGTCACACCGCCGGGCACGCCGGCCTGGGAGACGATATAGGCTTCTTGCTCGTGATAACGGGCGTTCAGCACGTGAAAATTCTGAAATCCGTCCTGGCGCAGCATGGTCGCTAGCAGCTCGGATTTTTCGAT
Source organism: Rhizobiaceae bacterium (assembly GCA_027483885.1). Taxonomy (GTDB): domain Bacteria; phylum Pseudomonadota; class Alphaproteobacteria; order Rhizobiales; family Rhizobiaceae; genus Neorhizobium. The sequence goes on along the minus strand of JAIXTO010000102.1, from coordinate 5,068 downwards.
GGAGGTGGTACCGACAAGAACCGGCTGGTTGCGCGCATGCGCCGCCTTGATCTCCTCGATGATCGCCTTGAACTTTTCCTCGCCGGTCCGGTAGACCTCGTCATCCTCGTCGATACGCTGGATCGGCAGGTTGGTCGGCACTTCCACGACGTCGAGGCCGTAGATGTTGGAAAACTCTTCCGCTTCCGTCGAGGCCGTACCGGTCATGCCGGCAAGCTTTTCGTACATGCGGAAATAGTTCTGGAAGGTGATCGAGGAGAGCGTCTGGTTCTCCGGCTGGATCTGCACCTTTTCCTTGGCTTCCAGCGCCTGGTGCTGGCCTTCCGAGTACCGGCGGCCCGGCATCATGCGACCGGTGAACTCGTCGATGATGACGATCTCGTTGTTGCGGACGATGTAGTCCTTGTCGCGCTGGAAGAGCTTGTGGGCCTTTAGCGCATTGTTGATGTGATGGACGATCGCGACATTTTCGACGTCGTAAAGCGATTCACCCTTCAGAAGACCTGCAGCGCGCAGGAGGTTTTCCAGCTTCTCGGTGCCGGCTTCGGAAAAATTGGCCGAACGCTGCTTTTCGTCGATCTCGTAATCATCGGGCGTCAACGCCGGGATGAAGGCGTCGATGGTGTTGTAGAGGTCCGAGCGGTCGTCCAGCGGGCCTGAAATGATCAGCGGCGTGCGGGCTTCGTCCACCAGGATCGAGTCGACTTCATCGACGATCGCGTAGTTGTGGCCGCGCTGCACCATCTGGCCGCGGTCATATTTCATGTTGTCGCGCAGATAATCGAAGCCAAGCTCGTTATTCGTCGCGTAGGTGATGTCGCAGCCATAGGCGGCACGACGCTGGTCGTCATCGAGACCATGCATGATGACGCCGGTGGTGAGCCCGAGGAAGCTGTAGAGCTTGCTCATGATGGCGGCGTCGCGGCTGGCGAGATAGTCGTTGACGGTCACGACATGGACGCCCTTGCCGGAGAGCGCATTGAGGTAGACCGGAAGTGTTCCGACCAGCGTCTTGCCTTCGCCGGTCTTCATTTCGGCGATCGCGCCGTCATTCAGGATCATGCCGCCGGTGAGCTGCACGTCGAAGGGGCGCATGCCGAGAACGCGGCGCGAAGCCTCACGCACCACGGCAAAGGCTGGAATGACCAGATCGTCCAGCGTCTTGCCACTGGCCAGCTGTTCGCGGAATTCCACCGTCTTGGCGGCAAGCTGCTCGTCGGAGAGTGCTTTCGTCTTTTCTTCGAGCGCACCGATGGCCTCGATGCGGGAACGATAGGCACGGACGCGGCGCTCATTGGCCGAACCGAAAAACTTGCGGGCTATCCCACCGAAGCTGACCATTCGAGTGGTCCTTTCCAAACTGATGTGGCGTCCCTTAAAGCATCTTCCGGCAGGTGGTTTTGCACTGTCTGTGCGACAGACAAAATACAAACACCGGCCCGGAAACTCTTCTGGACGCGAAGTAGCGTGACAGATAAGAGGGGGGTCGAATGATGTCAACGGCTCCCGCCGTTACAGAATGGCCACAATCCGGTGTTTCTGACAGTGTTCCGGCCGGTCTCGACATCCGGGGCCGGTGCCCAATTCGAAAGGTAGTTCCTTATGTTTCGCCATAAATTCCTCGCGACTGCCGCTGTGGCCGTGGCCGTCTTTTTCCAGGCGCCCGCCTTTGCACAGGACGATGCCCTGGTCGCCAAGGTCGGCGGCGTGGAAATCCATCAGTCGGAACTCGACGCGGCCATCGCCAATCTGAGCCAGCAGTACCAGCAGATGCCGGATGATCAGAAGAAGGTCGCAGCACTGTCGCAGATCATCGACATCAAGCTTGTTTCGAAGAAGGCTGAAGAGGCCGGCCTGCAGAACAGCGACGACTTCAAGAAGCGCATGGCCTTCCTGCAGGAACGCGAACTGCACAATGCCTACCTGCGCCAGCAGTTCGAAACGCTGAAGCCGGAAGAGGTCAAGGCCCGCTACGACAAGGAAGTCGCAGCCATGCCGAAGGAAGAGGAAATCCACGCCCGCCACATCCTGGTGAAGACCGAGGATGAAGCCAAGGCGATCATCAAGCAGCTTGATGAAGGCAAGGATTTCACGGAACTCGCCAAGGAAAAGTCGGAAGACACCAGCAAGTCCGACGGTGGCGATCTCGGTTACTTCACCAAGGGCCGCATGGTTCCGGAATTCGAAGAAGCTGCCTTTGCGCTTGAAAAGGGCACCTACACCAAGACGCCGGTAAAGTCGCAGTTCGGCTTCCACGTCATCAAGGTGGAAGACAAGCGTGATGCGCAGCCGCCGGCATTCGACCAGGTGGAGCCGCAGGTTCGCCAGATCGTCATGCAGGAGAAGTATTCTGCCATTATCGATGCGGCCAAGGCCGACCAGAAGGTCGAGATTGTCGACGAAACCCTGCGTAAGGGTTATGAAGACATGACCAAGGGCGAATAAGCCGCTTTCGATATTTCATCAACCGGCCCGCATTTGCGGGCCTTTTCTTGTCTGGGTCTTGAAGCACATGTCCGCAACCGTTTCTCCCCTTGCTCCCAAATCCTATCCCGACATGCCGGCCATCAAGGGCCTGCGCATGGCAACGGCTGCTGCCGGCATCAAGTACAAGAACCGCACCGATGTGCTGCTGATGGTGTTTGATGAGCCGGCCTCCGTTGCGGGCGTGTTTACCCGTTCGAAATGCCCCTCGGCACCGGTGGATTTCTGCCGCGCCAACCTTAGCAACGGCCGCGCCCGCGCGGTTGTGGTCAATTCCGGCAATGCCAATGCCTTTACGGGTGTGAAGGGCAAGGCATCGACGGACCTGACGGCAAAATCGGCCTCCGAGGCGGTCGGCTGCGATGTCGGCGAAGTTTATCTCGCCTCGACCGGCGTCATCGGCGAGCCGCTGGACGCGACGAAATTTGCAGGCGTTCTGGGTGACATGCATGGCGCTGCCACCGGCAGCTTCTGGCTGGAAGCGGCCAAGGCCATCATGACGACCGACACCTATCCGAAGGTTGCCACCCGCACCGCAGAGATCGGCGGCGTGACTGTCACCATCAACGGTATCGCCAAGGGTGCCGGCATGATCGCGCCTGACATGGCGACCATGCTGTCTTTTGTCGCAACGGACGCCGATATCGCGCCGGACGCTCTGCAGGCGCTGCTGTCGGCCGGCGTCGGTGCCACCTTCAACTCGGTGACGGTCGATAGCGATACGTCCACCTCCGATACGCTACTTCTCTTTGCCACCGGCAAGGCGGACGGTCAGGTGCGGGTGGAAACGGCTGATGATCCGCGCCTCCAAGGATTTCGTGCGGCCCTCAACGATCTCCTGAAGGATCTGGCGCTGCAGGTCGTGCGCGACGGCGAAGGCGCGCGCAAGATGGTGGAAGTCACCGTGACCGGTGCCGAAAACGATGTTGCCGCCAAGCGCATCGCGCTCTCCATCGCCAATTCTCCGCTGGTCAAGACGGCGGTTGCCGGCGAAGATGCCAATTGGGGCCGTGTGGTGATGGCTGTCGGCAAATCCGGCGAGATGGCCGACCGCGATCGGTTGGCAATCTGGTTCGGCGATGTCAGGGTCGCCGTCGATGGCGAACGCGATCCTTCCTATTCGGAAGCAGCGGCAACGGCGGTCATGCAGCAGGAAGATATCGTCATCCGTGCTGATATCGGCCTTGGCCATGGCACAGCAACGGTCTGGACATGTGACCTCACGAAGGAATATGTCGCCATCAATGGCGACTACCGGAGCTGAACTTTTGATGCAGGCAATTTCTCCCCACGGCAATCTTCCGCTTGTCCGGCGTCTCGAAGCTGTCGGCTTCCGCGCCTGGCCGGCGGCCTCCGTGGTCTATGACGGAAGCTGGCAGGTGCGGCTGACGGGCGGGCATCCGTCCAAGCGGCTGAACTGCCTGGTGCCGCTTGATCCGTCCGACCACCGTGACGTGGAACTGCGCATCGAAAAGGCCCGCAAGCGCTTCGAGCATTATGGCCGTACGCTTCTTGTGCGCGAGACGCCGCTTTCGCCAAAGCCGTTGCTGGAAACGCTTGCCGCCGATGGCTGGGCGCCGTTCGAGACGGTGAGCGTCATGGTGGCGGATCTGGCAGGGCTCGAACTGCCCGATACGCTCGGTCATCTGCCGAGCCACGATATCGGCCGTTATATCGATGCCTCGCTTGCCGTACATGGCGAAGATCAGTCGCTGAAGCCGGCGATGGCCGAAATCCTGTCGGCCATCAAGCCGGCCACCGGCCTGTTCATCGCGGAAAATCCTGGCGAAGGGCCGGTTGCCGTGACCCTTTGCGTACAGGATGCCGATCTTGCCGGCATTCTCTCCTTTGCGGTTGCCGCCGATCGCAGGCGACAGGGGGCCGGCACCGAAATGCTGACGGCCGCCCTGCGCTGGGCCCGTATCAGCGGCGCTCGCACTGCCTGGCTTCAGGTTCATGTGGACAATGTGCCGGCGCTTGCGCTCTATTCCCGCTTCGGCTTCACCGAGGCTTACCAGTATCGCTACTGGCGCCAGGATACGGGCGCATGAGCAAAACCGACGAGACGGCAAAGCCGCGCCCGATCCTGCTGGTTGCCGCCTGCGCGCTCATCGATACGGATGGCCGCATTCTTCTGGCGCAGCGCCCTGAAGGCAAGAGCCTTGCGGGCCTCTGGGAATTTCCCGGCGGCAAGGTGGAGCCCGGCGAGACGCCGGAGGAAACGCTGGTGCGCGAGTTGAACGAAGAACTCGGCATTGTCACGCGCGTTGCGTGCCTTGCGCCGCTGACCTTTGCCAGCCACACCTATGAGACTTTTCACCTGCTGATGCCGCTTTACGTCTGCCGTCGTTACGAGGGCATTCCGTCCGGCCGGGAAGGGCAGGCGCTGAAATGGGTTCGGCCTGCAGCGCTGCGCGATTATCCCATGCCGCCAGCAGACGAGCCGCTGATCCCGTTCCTGCAGGATCTGCTCTGACAGTCTGTCCCATAATTCCCTCTGGCGGGCTGCAAATGGCGATTTCTGCTTGTCCGGTGGTCACGTACGTTAAGTACGCTCCGCTCCGGTTCTCGAAATCACCATTTT
>JAIXTO010000150.1 GCA_027483885.1 Rhizobiaceae bacterium | reverse complement strand
CCTGCCGGACATGATCTCCGGCTTTCGCAGCGAACACCGTGCCATCTCGGTGTCCCTGCAACTGACCGACCAGTTCATCGACATTCTCTCCGGCGCCTGCGATGTGGCGATCCGCATTTCGGAAGCGCCGCGCGACAAGTCCACGATCTGGCGCAAGATCTGCCCGGTCACGCGCATGCTGGTCGCCTCGCCGGGTTTTCTGGCGGCCCATGGCAATATCGACAGTCCGGACGATCTTCGCCCGCCGTTATGCCTTGCCTATGATGCCGAGGCGTTGGGAGAGAACTGGGAGCTGTCGCGCAACGGGCAGACCCGCCGCATCCGCGCCGGACAGGCGCTTGCCACCAACAATGGTGAGGTGATGGCACGGTTGGCCGAAAACGGCCAAGGGGTGGCGCTGCTGCCGCTGTTCATCGTGGAGGATGCGCTGAAGGCCGGCCGGCTGGTTCAGGTGCTCAGAGATTGGCAGATGCCGCAGCTGTGGCTTACCCTCTATTATCCGCCCTATGAGCGGCTTTCCGCCCGCATCGCCGCTTTTTCGAATTTCTTCGAGGATTATGTCACCCGCGTCCGGCCGATCTGACCGGACGCGGGTGCGCTTGTCAGGCGACTTCGAGCTTGCGCGGCATCTGATGGGCCAGCCAGTCCAGAAGCGCATCGCCACGCATCGGGCGTGACAGCCAGAAGCCCTGGATCTCGTCGCAGCCCATGGCCTGCAGAAGGTCAGAAGCTTCTGCCGATTCCACACCTTCTGCCACCACGCGGTAGCCAAGACTGTGCGACAGGTTGATCATCGAGCGCACCAGCACACGTTCCCGGTTGCCGTTTGCCATATCCGCGATGAAGGATCGGTCGATCTTCACCACACTGGCCGGCAGCTTTTGCATATAGGCAAGGCTCGAATAACCGGTGCCGAAATCATCGATGGCAAGACGGATGCCGGTGGCGGTCAGTCTTTGCAGGAGGTCGAGCGCCCGGTCGGTCTCCTTCATCATCGCGGTTTCCGTCAGTTCCAACTCGATGCGGTCGGGATCGACGCAGTGCTCTTTCAGCTTCTCCATCATGCGCTCGAAGAAATCGTGTTCTTCCAGGTTGAGCGCCGACAGATTGATGGACAGCTTGAATTTCAGCCCCAGCGCCTCCCAGGCTGTAATGTGGCGCAGGGCCTCTTCGATCACCCAGGCGCTGAGTGCCCGCGCGTATGTGGAGGCCTCGACGATCGGAATGAATTCGGCGGGCGAAATCGGCCCGAGAACCGGGTGGTTCCACCGCAGCAGCGCCTCGGCGATCTCCACCTCGCCGGTTGCAAGATCCATGCGCGGCTGGAAGACGAGGAAAAGCTGGTCGTCGGCATCGAGCGCGATCGGGAAATCCTGCAGCAGACGGAAATTGCGGCGATGGCGCATATCGGTTGCAAACGAGAAAGAACCGACGCCGGTATCGCTGTCGCGCGCGTCCTGCACGGCGCTCTGCAGGGATCGCAGCACGTCCTCCGGCAGCATTTCGGCAGGATCAAACGACATGACACCGATGGAGGGCGTCATGCTCATGTGAAAATCGCCGTGCTTTTCGATGTCCCGGAGCGTTTTGGCAAGCAACTCGGAATAGGTGTCCGGGTCGGCTGTCTCAGGCGCGAAGAAGGCAAATTGCGTTGGCCCCACATGGTACGGCGTGGATTGATCTCCCACATGCGCCTTGAGGATGCGGGCGACGGTTCGGATCAGCCCGTCGAGATAGGACGGACCCATGACGCGCGACAGGCGATCGAATTGCGCCGTCTGGGCAAGATCGAGAAGGCTGATGATGCGCTGCTCGCCATGGTTCTTCTGAAGGTCGGACAGGTCGTTCAGCAGCTGGAAACGGTTCGGCAATCCGCTGGAGGCGTCGATGCGGCCGACGGCATGCTGCAGTTCGATCTGGTCCATGACCATCGCTGCAAGATCCGTCAATGTCGCCATTTCATCATCGGTGATGGTGCGCGGTTCGGCGCCGAGAACGCACAGCGCGCCCAGCCCATGCCCGTCCGGCGTTAGGAGCGGCGCGCCCGCATAAAACCGGATGCCGGCATTGCCAAGCGTGCTGTCGGCGTAATGATCGTCCTTTTCGAAATCGGGGATGACCAGCATGCGCCCGGTTTCCGCCACCTCGGCGCAGGGCGCCTTGTAGCGGGGAATGCCATCATGCTCGACGCCCACCTTGGACTTGAACCACTGGCGATCGACATCGGTCAGCGAGACGGCTGCGATCGGCAGGTTGAAATAGGAGGCGACAAGCCGCGTGATGCGGTCAAAGCTTTCGCTGGGCAGGGTGTCGAGAAGCCGCAGGTTGCGCAGGCTGCTGAGCCGCGCCAGTTCGTCGGAGGCATGCATAGTGGGCTATATCCTCACACGGTCGTCTGCCGGATGCAGGCGCAAGGCCGCGCGGTGTGGTGTGTCTAGAGAAAAATCCAGCGGGCCGTTGCTCAGGGTCCCGCCGCGCTAAAGGCGGTTCATTCTGGGAATCCCGTGTGGCCAGGCGTCATGCCAAGAGCTATCGCGATAGCTGCCGAGGTCGAATATGAACCATTGTTTCAAAACGCCAATGGACTTCGTCTAAATTAGCGCCGTCGAATGGCAGGAGGGTTAACATCCGGTGTCTGCCTTCAATTGCTGGCAGGTGAGACATCGGCCATAGCGTGCGGGTGGGGTTGCGTTTTGCCGCTTGATCTGCGGGCGAAGCTGAGGCTTTGTCTGTCGAAGGCGTCGCCCGCAAAAGCGCGTCGCCCTGCCATATCAAACAACGGGAATGCCAGTGACACGTCTTCAAGAAACCGCCCGGGATCTCGCCGATCGCATGATGCACCTTTATCGCGGCAAACGGCTGATGCTGGCGATTGCAGGGGCTCCGGGATCCGGCAAGTCGACGGTGGCCGATGCGGTGGTGAGGAGATCAACCGCCGCCAGCCCGGCCTGTCCGCCGTCTTTCCGATGGACGGGTTTCATTTTGACGATGCGGTGCTCACCGACATGGGCCGGCTGGCAAACAAGGGGGCGATCGATACCTTTGACGTGCATGGCCTGCGCCACACCCTGGCGCGCCTCAAGGCGAACGTGGATGACGTGGTGGCCGTGCCGGTGTTCGACCGGGCAATCGAGATTGCCCGCGCCGGCGGCCGGCTGATTCCCAAGGAAACCGGCATCATTGTCTGCGAAGGCAATTACCTCCTGATGCGCCAGCAGCCCTGGGACCGGCTGAAGCCGTTGTTCGATTTGACGGTGCTGGTCGAAGTTGAGATCGAGGAACTGCGCCGGCGCCTGCGGGCACGCTGGGAAGGCCTTGGCCTCGATGAGGACGTGGTCGGCCGCAAGGTCGAGGGCAATGACCTGCCGAACGGCATCGCCATCATGGCAGGCAGCGCGGAACCGGATCTGCGCGTGCGAAATTAGCCGCTCACGCGCAGCCTCCCCATCCCTGCAAAAACGCCTCAGATATCGAAGGCTGCGACCCTTCGGCCGTCGTCCGCAAAGATTTTTTCGATGTCGGCCCTGTTCGGCAGGGACGGCGGCTTGTCGAGTGCAGTGTTTGCTGCATCGCCAAGCGGCAGGGCAAAGACGGCGGTGGCGAGCCATGTTTCGCCTGCTGCAATGTCACCGCGCAATTGCGGCAGGTTGGTCTTGGCATGGATCAGGTTGGTGTTGGCAATCGGCAGATGCGCGCGTCCCTGGCGCTTGACCAAGCCCAGATCAACGATGGCGCTCACATCGGTCTGCCCATGCCAGACGGCACGGCCTTCACCTTCCTCGCTTTTGTCGCGGGCAAAATCTGCGCGAGAAATGGCAAACCCGCCTTCGGTCGAATGCAGCACGCGCGGCGTGACGATCTTGTGCAGGCGAATGTGCCAGGGATTGGCGGGAATAAGCCAGGTTTCGACGGTGACGTCGCCCCAGGGTTTCCAGCGGGAATAGAGCATGTCACCCGCAATCAGTGCCTCTTCCAGCGTCTCGCGCATGCGAAAATGCACGCCGTCATCGGACAGGCCCAGCATATTGTCAAAACTTGCCGCATCGAAATGCCGGTCATTGGCCTCGATGTTGAAGGCATAACGCGTCGAATAGGCAAATTTCGCGTATTTCTCGTTGGAGCCGCGCATCTTGTCGTGCTCCTGCCCTGAGGACAGGACAACGACATTGCCCGGCGTATGCATGGCCACCATGCCCGGCTTTTCGAGCGGGATCGGATTGGCAAAGGTTGGTTGCTCGGTCTCCTCCGCCTGCCAGAAAGGATGATCCTCCGGCAAGGCAAGGGCCAAAAAGAACTTGAAGGCCCAGTAGGGCGAGCCGGCGGAATTGTAGCTCTCGCTCATCAGAAGGCTTGGATAGCCGTAACCCACCGAGAGGACGCCATCACGATCGGCAATCGGAAGGTTTGACCACCAGCGGATGTGGCGCAAATAATAACCCTTGATCTCACCCCAGGGCAGGGCTTCGAGATCGGCAAACGCCAGCGAAGCCCAGAAGCCGCCGGCGGCGAAGCGGTAGGTCTGGCTGCGCCCGAAGGCAAGCGTTGCCCCGTCCGGCCCGAACCAGTGGCGGATATCGCCGGCAAATTTTTCCGCCCGCGCTCGCATCCGGGTCTTGCGGGCCTCGTCGTCCTTGGCGACCACCGTATAGATGAGGCCATAAAAATGCATGGCGAAGGGAATGTAATGGTCGACGCGCCGCACCGGTCCGTCGCGATACCAGCCGTCGCCGATATCGAATGCTTCCAGCTCATTGAGATAGGCAACGGTCTTTGCGGCATCCACCGGGACGCCCACCCGTTCCAGCCCGAGATCGACCAGCACGCGAAAAAATTTCCAGTTATTGTCGACATAGTCGCGCTCGCGCGCAGCCTTCAGATAGGCAGCAATGCGCTGCTTTGCCTCTTCAGGCTGCGGCTCCCAGAGATGTTGCGGCACAAGCGCCAGCGCAAAGCCGATGGCGGCCAGTTCCACCAGACGCTGGTTGCGGTCGGCGACATCGCCCCAATATTCCGGGTGTTCGGGATTGGTGCCGTTGTCGAGGCCGCGGCGATAAAGATCCCAATAGGCAAAAAAGCCGCCGCCGGCCACAAGCGGCACGATGCCCCAAAGCGGCCGGGCAAAACCTTCGAGATCGGCTGCCGCATGATCAAAGATCGCCCCGGCAGCGCTCAGGCGCACGCGCGCGCCGCCTTCGGAAAAATAGGGCAAAAGCGGCTCGAACAGATCGTTGACGGCTTTGGCGAGATCGGCGCGGGTCTTCAGCGGATTTCCAAAGAGCGGGTTTGCCTTGGCAGGATCATAGATCACGAGCTTGTATCCGGATGCTGGACATTGAAGATCAGTGGCGGCCGCGGGCGTTATGCCTACGGCCGCCTCTGTTGCTTTATTTGATGGCCTTTACGCCATCGGTCATTTCCTTGAGGCCCGCATCGACAGCGATATTGTCGGTCATAATCGCATCATGCACGCGGTTCAGCACCACCTCGATCTTGGCGGCGTTCGGGTTGACGGCCATTTCCAGATAGGACTTGCCGGCCTGAAGTGCTGCCTTGCTGTTGGCATCCGTCGGGAAGCCCGGCAGTGCGGTGATCTTGTCTGCCACGTCAGCCGAACGAATGGCGGGCAGGGTGCCGGTGGCGGCCACGATTTCCGCCCCTTCCGGGCCGCTCGCAAACTTGATGAAGTCGAGCGCCGCTTCCTTCTGCTTGGAATTGGTGTTGACCGACAGGCCCGAAATCTGCGCTGCCGTGGTGCCGGCTGCAACGCCGTCCGGATGCGGAAACTTCACGATGCCCCAGTTCACGCTCTTGGATTCACCCGATTTTACCTTGGCGATCTGCGTGCCGATGAACCATGTGCCCATGGGCAGCATGCCGATCGTGCCGTTGAAGAAGAGCGCCGAATAATGCGTGTTCGAGGTTTTCAGCGAGGCATAGGAGGGGATCGCGCCGCTCTTCTGCAGCGCCAGCGCCCGCTCGTACCAAGGCTTCAGGAAGGCATAATCGCCATCCACCAGCGTCTGCTTGCCGTCCTGAATGCCGGGAAGCTGCACGGCCGAACGCCAGGTGTGCAGAAGCGCACCATAGGTCTTGTTGGCACCAAAACCGCCCTTCAGCTTTTCGGCAGTTTCGTCGAACTGCTTCCAGGTCATGTCATTGGTGGGATATTTCACGCCCGCCTTGTCGAAAATGTCCTTGTTGTAATAGACCACCCAGAAATCCGAGCGGAAGGGCAGGGCATAGACCTTGCTGTCCACCGTCAGTGCCTCGATCAATCCACCGTAAGGCGCGGATTCGATCTTCTGCGAGGTCATGAACTCGTTGAGCGGGGCGATATTGCCGGCGCGCACGAGGTTTGCGTAGCCCGGCACGTCCTTGATGGTGACGATGTCGATATCCGTCGAGCCGCCGGTCAGCTGCGTCGAGATCATCTGCGTGTAGTCTTGCGAGCCAAGGTCGATATGCTCGAACTTCACATTGGGGTGTTTTGCCGTGTAGGCCTCGATCAGCGGCTTGTAAAAGGCCACCTTGTCCCAGTCCCACAGCGCCCATTTGAGCGTGACCGGTGCTGCCCCTTGCGCCAGCGCCGTGCCTCCCAGCGCCGCTGCCATGGTGAAACCGGCAACCGCCGCCTTCATTGTTCTCCCGAAAATCTCCAGATACATCCTCAAGTCTCCTTCCCTGATTGTGCCTGGTTGAAGCGTCGCTTCTGCGGCGCCTTTAGAATGGTTCCTTCTCCCCGGATGCCTCTGCGGGTCGCGACAGAACCAGTGTCGCGGCCCGCTGTGCGCCAAACATCACGGCGAACAGTCCAAGAGAGAAATTGAACGTCGCCGGCATGAAGACGGAGACGGGGTAAAACAGGATATGCGCAAGCCAGAGCGCTGCCACGAAGGCGAGCGAGGCGAGAAGCGGCAGGGGACGCCAGAGCGTGGCAAGCGCTGAAAGCCGCAGCAGATCGCGCAAGCGGCGCGCCTCTGCGGTCACGCTCAGCACCATGAAATGCATGGCCCAAAGACCGGCAAAAACCGTGGCCACAAGGCTCACCGTTAGCGGTGCTGCATAAACGAGATTTTCGCGGGCAGCCGCGCCGTAGGTTGCAACTGCGTAGATTCCAAGCGCCAGGACCGCGCCCGTGACGATGCCCCAGATGGTGGCGACAAGCGCATGACGCCGGAAGGCTTCTGAGAAATCGCGCAGCAGATAGACGTTGCGATCCTCCACCATCGCCCGGCAGATGCTGGCCGTGGCAAAACAGGCGGCAGGCAGGGTGATGAGCGGCAGGCTGGCGAGGATAAAGAGCAGGTTCAATTTCACCAGCTCCCACCATTCGCGCGCAAAAATCTGGACGAAGAGGGCAAGACCGGTCCGCTTCGGGGCATCCTTGTCGATGCCCTTGCCCTCCTTCGTCCACATGGCCTCCAGCCACTGCATCTGTTATCTCTTCCCTTTGGATCAGTACAGGATCGAGCGTTCGGTTTGCGGGTCGAACAGCTGCGCATTGGTCATGTCGGCGGTGAGCGTGACCGCATCGCCGATCTTCGATTTGAAGCGCGGCGAAACGCGCGCGATCAGCTGACGTCCGCCGGCAAGCATGTTGAGATGCACTTCCGAGCCCATTGGTTCAGTCAGTTCCACGACCGCGGCAAAGGGGCCCGTGTTTTGCGGGTCGATATCGGCCGGGGCCAGCTCATGGAAATTCTCAGGCCGGATGCCGAGCATGACCTCGCGCCCCTCGTATGGCGCGATGCGGGCCTCATCGAAGGCGTGCGGCAGCGGCAGCACCTGCCCGTCGACCGTTGCGCTGAACCGCCCCGCCTCGCGCCGGATCGTTGCCGGCAGAAGGTTCATCTGCGGCGCGCCGATGAAGCCTGCGACGAACATGTTGACCGGCCGGTCATAAAGGTTCTGCGGCGTATCCACCTGCTGGATATGGCCGTCCTTCATCACGACGATGCGGTCGGCCATGGTCATGGCCTCCACCTGGTCATGCGTCACATAGATGAAGGTAGCATCGAGCCTTTTGTGCAGCTTGGTGATTTCGGCGCGCATGGTGCCGCGCAGCTTGGCATCGAGGTTGGACAGCGGTTCGTCGAGCAGAAACACTTCCGGATTGCGCACCATGGCACGACCCAGCGCCACGCGCTGACGCTGGCCGCCGGAAAGCGCCTTCGGCTTGCGGTTCAGAAGATGCGTGATGTCGAGGATTTTTGCGGCTTCCTGCACCTTCCGGTCGATCACGTCGCGTGGGGCTTTGCGCAGTTCCAGGCCAAACGCCATGTTCTTGTAAACAGTCATATGCGGATAGAGCGCATAGTTCTGGAACACCATGGCGATGTCGCGGTCCTTGGACGGCACGTCGTTCATCAGGTCCGTGCCGATCAGAAGCTCGCCGCCGGAGATTTCCTCAAGGCCCGCGATCATGCGCAGCGTCGTGGATTTGCCGCAGCCGGAGGGGCCGACGAGAATGATGAATTCCTTGTCGGCGATTTCGAGATCGATATCGTGCACCACGGTCAGCGCACCAAACGTCTTGTTCAGCTTCTTCAGCGAAATGCTTGCCATCAATCCCTCACGCGCTCACCAGTAGGAAGACCAGCTGCGCGCAAGGCGCGTCAAAGCTTCCATGTAATAATAATCCCCCCAGGACACGCACTCATCGACGCCTTCGCCGCGGCAGGTGTTGTGCGGGGTTTTCTTGGAATAGGTGCCGTGCAGCACGAGCCCGTTGGAAAGGCTTGGGTCTGTCACGGCATAATGGTCGACGAGGCTTTTCATCATGCGCCGGGCAAGGTCACGATAGCGCACGGCATCGTCACCTTCGACCAGATCCGCCATTTCCAGCAGTCCGCAGGCAACGATCGAGGCCGAAGAACTGTCGCGCGGTTCGCTCGAGCCTTCCGTGAAGATCAGGTCCCAATAGGGCACGAGATCGGCCGGCAGCCGCTCCAGATAGAAGGACAAAAGCTTCTCGAACGTGTCGCGGTATTGCTCCAGGGGTTCATAACGATAGGAAAAGGCCATGCCGGCAATGCCCCAGGCCTGTCCGCGCGCCCAGAAACTGTCGTCGGCATAACCCTGCTTCGTCACGCCGCGCACCGGCTCGCCGGTGACCGGGTCCATGTAGAATGTGTGGTAGGTGGAATTGTCGGGGCGTACCGAATGGGCAAGCGTCGTGCGCGCATGGGTCAGCGCGATGTCGCGATACTTTTCGTCGCCCGTCTCGGCGCTTGCCCAGTAGAGCAGCGGCAGGTTCAACAGGCAGTCGATGATGTAGCGATATTCGTTCGGATTGTCGCGGCGACCCCAGGCCTGGATGAACTTTCCGATGGGCTGGAAACGCTCGATCAGCTGGTCTGCGGCGAGAAGCGCTGCCTTGCGGCCATCTTCGTCGCCGACCAGTTTCCAGGCGGCGATGCAGGAGGGCGAATAGAGAAAGCCCATGTCGTGGTGGTCGGTCTCGATGCGGTTTTCGATGCGGTGCAGAAAGCTCTGCACCTGGATCTGTGCCGCATATTGAAAGACCTTGTCGCCGGTATGCTCGAAGGCGAGCCAGATTTCGCCCGGCCAGAAACCCGCCGTCCACTGGTCGTTGGCAACCGGCGGATAGACATTGCCGACGCTTGAATGGTTCTGCGCGGTATAGGTGAAGGCGGGCAGGTTGCGGCGCACCTGTGCCACGGCCTGATCGAGCGCGGCGCGTACCTCGTCATCGGTGATAGCTATAGGCGAGGTGGTGGACAATGCGGTCATGAGGTCAGCCCTTGATCCCTGATGAGGCGACGCCTTCGACGAAGAAACGTTGCAGCGCGAGGAAAACGATCAGCACGGGGATGAGCGCCACCACGGAAGCGGCCATGATCAGCCCGTATTCGGCCGAATATTGCGAGATGAACATGCGAAGGCCGATCTGGATCGTCTTCAGTTCCGTGCGGGTGAGATAGATCATCGGCCCCAGGAAATCGTTCCAGGTGGTGACGAAGGTGAAGATGGTGAGCGTCGACAGCGCCGGCTTTGACAGCGGTAGCATGATCTTCGCCCAGATCTGGTATTCGTTCATGCCGTCGATGCGGGCCGCTTCGCAAAGTTCCGTCGGGATCGACATGTAGAACTGGCGCATCAGGAAGACGCCAAACGCGGTGAAGGCCTGAAGGCAGATCAGTGCCAGATGGGTGTTGTTGAGGCCGAACTCGCGCATCAGCAGGAACTGCGGCACCATGTAGACCTGCCAGGGCATGGCGATGGTGGCGATATAGCCGAGAAACAGCGTGTTCTTGTAAGGGAAATGCAGCTTGGCAAAGGCGTAGGCCGCAAAGCTCGAGGTCAGCAGCTGCAGCACGGTTACGATGATCGTCAGCTTCGACGTGTTGTAGATGAACAGCGCCAGCGGGATCTTTGTCCAGATATCCAAGTAGTTTTCCCATCGCGGCTGCGAGGGGATCCACTCGATCGGGAAGGCAAAGACATCGCGGCTAAGCTTCAGCGAGGCCGATAGCATCCAGGCAAAGGGCAGAAGCATGATGATGGTGACGACGATGACGGTCAGGTAGACTGCGATGGTGCCAGCGGAGATCTTTTTTCCGGCAATGCGCATGGCTCAATCCTCCCTCTGGCGGCGGAACTGGACGACGGTGACAGCCAGAACCAGGAAGAACAGGACGAGCGCGATCATGCTGGAATAACCGAGATCCCAGGAGATGAAGGCCTCGTTATAGATGTGGTAGACGAGAACCAGCGTCGAAGTGCCTGGGCCGCCTTGCGTGATCATGTAGACCTGATCGAAGACCTTGAACGACTGGATGGTCAGCATCACGGTGACGAAGAAGGTGGTGGGCGCGAGCTGCGGCAGGGTCACATGGCGGAACTTTTGCCAGGCATTGGCGCCGTCGAGACCGGCTGCCTCGTAAAGCTCGGAATTGATGCCCTGCAGGCCGGCGAGATAGATCACCATGTAATAACCCATGCTCTTCCAGATGCCGAAGAGAATGACGGTGACCATGGCCCAGTGCCGGTCGGCTGCCCAGCCGGGCAGGTTTTCCGGCGCGATCCCCAGCGTGTAGAGGATCATGTTCACCGGACCCATTTCCGGGTTGAAGATCATGTTCCAGACCACCGCGACCGCCACCAGCGACGCGACATAAGGGAAAAACATCGCAGTGCGGAAAAAGTCGCGGCCAAAGATCTTCTGGTTGAGCAGGACCGCAAGTCCGAGCGCGCAGGCAAGCGTGGCGGGCACCGAGACAACGGTGAACACGATCGTGTTCCACAAGGCGTCGATGAACGCCTTGTCCTCGAACAGGCGCCAGAAATTATCAAGGCCGGCAAAGGTGATCGGGTTGGAGCCATCCCAGTGCATGAAGGCCAGCGCAAAGGCAAACAGGATCGGCCCGAGCGTAAAGACGGCAAAGCCTAAAAAGTTCGGCGCAATGAAGGAGTAGGCGATCAGCGCATTTTCCACGCGCCGGCGACGCTTGGAAACGACGCGCACCTTTTTCTTGGGCGCAAACCCTGCCGGGCTGTCAGACATGGCCGGACTCGTAATGCTCACCAGCTTCCTCCCCGTGCGACATCGTCCCTGGGGACCGCCGTCTCACGCCTTGATTTGCACGTTTCGCGCGGGTTTACACTCGTGGTGCATCCCGCCTCCCGGACCCTGCATAACACAAATTTCGCATTGGTCAAACAACTTGCTATGTAGTCAGACAAATATGCTGGAATCTGAAAAATAGGTATGATAGGCAATGCCTGCGGCAGGAGGTGTGCCGCCAACGGGAGCAGTGTCTTTGTTTTTCGAGCGCGTGAACACTCTGCCGCACGTTCTGGCCGATTTCGGGCCCGATCTCGGCGTGGCAGGTGCTGGCAGTTGGGAGGCGGTGTCGCCAGCGGATGCGGCAACGCTGATGGCCAGAGGTGTTGCGGCGCTGGACAAGAGCTGGCCTATGCTTTTCGCCTCGCACTACCGGGAATACGGCGAAAACGGTAATCGCTCGCGCTTCGAGGCGCTGTATTTCGAGCGACGCCTGATGCTGAACGATCTGGTTCTGGCCGAAAAGGTGGAGGGGCAGGGGCGGTTTCTCGGCGCCATCATCGATGGCATCTTTCTCCTCTGCGAGGAAAGCGGCTGGCAGTTGCCGGCCCACAATTCCTATCAGCGCGGCGGGCCGCGCCTGCCGCTGCCGGACGCGTTCGATCCGGTCATTGACCTGTTTGCCGCCGAAACCGCAGCCATTCTGGCCACCACGCTTTCGCTTCTGCGTGCGAGCCTTGATGCCGTCGATCCGGCCGTTTCCCGCCGCATCGAGCAGGAAATCGACCGGCGCATCCTTCAGCCTTATCTCTCCCGGCATTTCTGGTGGATGGGGAACGGCGATGAGCGGATGAACAACTGGACGGCCTGGATTACCCAGAATGTTCTGATCGCCACCTTCAGTCTTCCGACATCCCAGGAGATTCGCCGCGCGGTTCTGCAAAAGGCGCTCAAAAGCCTCGATGCCTTCCTGAAGGATTATGCCGAGGATGGCGCCTGCGAAGAGGGCGTCGTTTATTACCGGCATGCAGCGCTCTGCCTGTTTGGCGCAATGACGGTCCTCGATAGGGTAGCGCCCGGATGTTTTGCCGATCTCTGGCTGGCGCCAAAAATCCGCGCCATGGCCGACTATATCGTCCACATGCACGTCGCGGACGACCATTATTTCAATTTCGCCGACAGCGCTGCCGTGGTGGAACCCTGCGGTGCGCGCGAATATCTGTTCGGAACCGCCGTTGGCTCCAGTGTTCTCACAAATTTTGCCGCAGCGGATTTTAAGCGGTCGCCCGATCCATTGATGGGCCATGAATGGAACCTATGGTACCGCGTCCAGGCGGTGCTCACGGCAGGCTCTATCCGCGCCCTGACACCGGATGTCGTACCCGCACCGGATATCTTTTACCCCGGCATTGGCCTCTTCATTGCCCGCAAGGGGCCGTATGCACTGGCGGTGAAGGGCGGCAGCAACGGCGAAAGCCACAATCACAACGATGTCGGCAGCATCACGCTCTACAAGAACGGCCGGCCGCTGCTGATCGATATCGGCGTGGAAACCTATACGGCAAAAACCTTTTCGCCCCGCCGCTACGAAATCTGGACCATGCAATCGGCCTTCCACAATCTCGCGACCTTCGGGGGCGTGATGCAGGCCGATGGCGAGAATTTTGCCGCACGCGATGTGAAAGCCGAGTTTCTGGCCGAGGAGGCGCGCATCACCCTGGAGCTTGCCGGCGCCTATCCGCCGGAAGCGGGGTTGCGAAGCTACCGGCGAAGCGTTCGCCTTCACCCTGCGACGGGTGTCGAGATCGTCGATGAGCATGACAGCAACCTGCCGGCGGTGCTGTCGCTGATGACGGAGATCGAGCCGGTGGTGGAGGCGGGACGTCTCGTTCTGCCTGGTCTCGCCGAGATACATCTTGCCGGCGCCGACACGCCCACCATTGAACCCATCCCCATTGATGATGCGCGGCTAAGGCAATCCTGGCCGGCGCGCCTTTACCGGGTGCTGGTGCCGTTTGCCGGTCCACGCTTGCAGATCGACATCGTCTAGCACCGTGACCGCGCGATTCGCCTTCAGGCTGGAGAGCAAGGAAACGGAACCAAGAAAAACATGAGAGGACGACCCATGAACCTGATTCTCGCGATCGCCGATAGCGCAGGTGCCGTTGTGGCAAGGGCGGAGGCAGAGGACGAGGTGTTTCTGGTCCACCGCGCCGCCTATCAGCCGGGAGACCGGCTAGTACTTCAGGCCTCCGAGCCCGGCTATGTCGTCGTCTCCTTTGATGCGGCCCTGGCACCAGCCCTGGTCTATCTGCGCGAGCCCCGTTTCAGTCTGCCGGTTCCCTTCGGCGACCGGCGCGTGCCCTATGCACCGCAGGCATTTTCAGGTGAGTTGCATCGGCTTCATGTGCGCAAGGCAACGGCGGCCGAAGTGGCGCTGCGGCGCAATCTCGCCTTCAATCCGCTGGACGATCACAGCAATTCAACGCTTTTCCCGCATGCGTCCGCCAATGTGGAAACACGCGGCGAAGCCGCCTTTGCGGCCCGCAACGCCATCGATGGCGAAAAGGCCAACAACGACCACGGCAGCTGGCCCTATACCAGCTGGGGCATCAACCGCGATCCGGAGGCCGCCCTCACCGTGGATTTCGGCCGTCCTGTCCTTATCGATGAACTCGTGCTTTATCTGCGCGCCGATTTTCCCCATGACGCCTGGTGGGAAAAGGCAAGCGTGACATTTTCCGATGGCGAGACGATGAGGGTGGATCTGCGCAAATCCGCGGCCGGGCAGCATTTTGCCATCCCGCCCCGTATCGTAGAGTGGGTGCGTCTGCACAGCCTGATCAAGGCCGAAGATCCCTCGCCCTATCCGGCGCTGACGCAGATCGAGGTCTGGGGAACCGAAGCCTAATGTCTGCCGTCAGCCGCCCTATCCGGCGGTGAGGCCGCGCATATCTCTCAGCAGGTCGCGGTAGCGCGACTGGCTGCCGCGCAGATGCACCTGCATGGCGGCGCGGGCGGCCTTTTCGTCACCGTCGGAAATCGCAAGCACCAGCGCCTCGTGCTCCTTGTGGATCAATCGTCGATACGCCGTCTGATCGGCGCCGCGATTGTCGGAGACCACCCGCGACTGCGGAATGACCGCCGGACCGTGCATTTCGAGAAACTGCGTGAAGAGCGGATTGTTGGTGGCATCGGCAATGGCCATGTGCAGCGCCAGATCGGCCTCGCGGATCGACTGGTTTGCCTCGATCAGTTCCAGCAGTCGCGCGTGACAGTCGAAGATGGCTTCTTCCTGCGCCGGCGAGCGACGCTGCGCGGCAAGGCCGGCCGCCTCGATTTCCAAAGGCGTGCGGATTTCGAGAATTTCGAGATCGGACGAGAGGCGCGCCCGATCCAGTTTCGGTGGGGCAGGAGCCGCGACCTCCGCCTTCAGCACGAAAATGCCGGCGCCCTGGCGCACCTCCACCAGCCCGTCGCAGCGCAGCGCCGTCACCGCCTCGCGGATCACCGTGCGGCTGACGCCATGCGCCTCCGTCAGCTCTATTTCGCTCGGAAGTCGCTCGCCCGGCTGATAGGTTCCAGAGACGATGGCCCCGCGCAGGGCCTCCTCCACCTTCGCCACCAGCGACCCGCTGCCCTTGCCGCGCGATTTCACCTCAACCGTCACATCCGTTCCCCCATGTCTGCCCGCCTGGCGTTCGCAGGAACGGCGATGACAGGCAGTTTGTCGCAAATAGGTATGATGAATTGGAGCAAAACTCAATGGAATATCGAGAAAACGTCGGAAACTGTCTGACCAATACGCGAAAAAAACGTTCCCCTATCTCCAAGCCCTCTTCGGTCATCGGCAAACAGGCGAATCGCCCTCGCATGCGGGCATGCGATCTCGCGCGCGCCCGCGCGCATGCGGTTAATAAGTCATTTCTGTCGCCGGAGGTGATGCGTCCTTGCGCACCAACAGCGAAAACGGGTGAAGGACGCAAAGCCAGATCGTTATGAACCGCTCCCAACAGATATTCCGGTCCCTCTGTTGTGGCGATGACACAGGCCTTGCCGGAACCCTTGCATGCCAAGGGGTTAACCGCCGCAAGGCCTTTCCAGTCCATTCCGTTAACGCAAAGGCAGCTAAAAAAAACCTAATGAAATCAACGGGCGCCCGGCAATGGCACTGCCGCGCAAGCTTCACCCATGCTCCATCGTTAACCCTTTGTTAACCATGCCGGCGCTAGGCATGATCAACGATTTGTTTACGTAGATGACCAAAGTGCTAACAGACGCCCGCTCCATCCGCATCAAAGGCCGCTCATTCCTGGCGGTGGTACTGTCTCCGGACATGCCGCTCGACGACTGGCTGACGCGCCTGGACGATCTGGCGCAGCGGTCTGCCGGGTTTTTCCTCGGCCGGCCGGTGGTGCTCGATGTCACCGACCTTGGCCTCGACCGGGCGCAGATGAAGGAATTGATCGCAGCCCTTGGCGAGCGCAATGTCAGCATCATGGGCATCGAAGGGGCGCGCCATTCTGCCATCGGCCCCGGCATGCCGCCGGCGCTGAAGGGGGGCCGCCCGGCAGCGGACGTCGAGGTGCCGGAAAATGAGGCCCCCGTCGAACCATCGAAAGTCGATAACCGGCCCCAGATGGCAGAGCCCCGGCAGACGCTGCAATCGCTGGTGATCCGCGAACCGGTCAGGTCCGGGCAATCGATCATCTTTACCGAGGGAGACGTAACCGTCGTCGGTTCCGTGGCCTCGGGCGCGGAAATCATCGCCGGGGGTTCTGTGCATATTTACGGCGCGCTGCGCGGGCGGGCCATGGCGGGATCGGTCGGCAATGCATCGGCCCGCATCTTCTGCCGCAAGCTCGAAGCCGAGCTGGTGGCAATCGACGGTGTTTACAAAATGGCCGAGGATCTGGCCCCCGAGCTTCATGGACAACCGGTCCAGTTATGGCTCGAGGGCGACGCGATCATCGCCGAAAAACTGATGTGAGCCGCGTGCGGCAAGAACAGGAGAGCAAGATGGGCAAGGTAATCGTCGTCACGTCAGGCAAGGGCGGGGTTGGCAAGACCACTTCGACAGCAGCCCTTGGGGCCGCGCTTGCGCAGCGCAACGAAAAGGTCGTCGTCGTGGATTTCGACGTCGGGCTTCGCAATCTCGATCTCGTCATGGGGGCAGAACGCCGGGTCGTCTACGATCTCGTCAATGTCATCCAGGGCGATGCCAAGCTGCCGCAGGCGCTCATCCGCGACAAGCGGCTGGAAACCCTCTTTCTGCTGCCGGCCTCCCAGACCCGCGACAAGGATAACCTGACGGCTGAAGGCGTCGAGCAGGTGATTGCCGAGCTGAAGCGTTATTTCGACTGGGTCATCTGCGACAGCCCCGCCGGCATCGAACGCGGCGCAACGCTTGCCATGCGCCATGCGGATGTCGCCGTGGTCGTCACCAATCCGGAAGTCTCGTCCGTGCGCGACAGCGATCGCATCATCGGTCTCCTCGATTCCAAGACGCTAAAGGCCGAACGCGGCGAACGGATGGAAAAGCACCTGCTGCTCACCCGTTACGACGCCAACCGCGCCGAGCGTGGCGACATGCTGAAGGTCGAGGACGTCTTGGAAATCCTCTCCATCCCGCTGCTCGGCATCATTCCGGAAAGCATGGACGTGCTGCGCGCCTCCAATATAGGTGCCCCGGTCACGCTGGCCGATGCCCGCTCGGCCCCTGCCATGGCCTATTTCGAGGCCGCCCGTCGCCTGGCCGGCGAAGACGTGCCGGTCACCATGCCGGGAGAAAAGCGAGGCATCCTCAGCAAGATTTTCGCACGGAGGGCCGCATGAGCATTTTTAAGCTTTTCCGCAAGCAGGTCTCTGCGCCGATGGCGCGCGAGCGACTGCAACTGCTCCTCGCGCATGAACGCGCCTCGGCCGGCTCGGATCTTGTGGCAATCCTTCGCGAGGAAATCCTCGCCGTGATTGCCAAACACGTCCAGGTCGACAGCGACAAGGTGCGCGTGAAGGTCGACCGCGACGAGCATGTGTCGATCCTTGAGATCGATGTCGAGATCCCCCGCGACGCCAGCCTGATTGCCGCCTGACTGAGAAGACCATCCACCTAATCGCAAAAGGCCATCCTCCAGAGGGTGGCCTTTTGCCGTTTCAGGCGCTTCGTTTCGCCTTCTGTCCGAAAGGTTGAGACGGGGGAGGGGGGTAGCCAGCAGCAATGCCCCGTTCTCCCACGCGGTCACCCCACTCTATCCCTGTCTCCCGTGTTTGGTTTGGCTGTGATTTCCCCCTTCCTTAAGGTGATGACGGGAGCGTGACGAAATTTCCCCCACGATTTCAATAGCTTCCTCGATTTTCTTGTTTTCGCGAAACTTGTGTGTTGACGGTTCGGGGAGTGGG
>JAIXTO010000087.1 GCA_027483885.1 Rhizobiaceae bacterium | reverse complement strand
CGAGCCGAGGTTGGAGCCGAGGTTGAGGAGTTTGGTATGGGCCGTCGCCTTCAGCATGCCAAAGCCTGCCAGAAGCACGAAGCCCAGCATGTAAAACGAGCCGGCGCCGGGGCCGAAGATGCCATCATAGAGCGCCACGAAAGGCACGGCCGTCACGGCAAAGACGGCAGGCGTAATGCGCCTTGTGCTGTCGCGGTCGGAGAGGTTCGGCTTCAGCGCAAAAAACAGCGCGATCGCAACCAGCAGGAAGGGAATGGCAGCCCCCAGATAACGTCCCGGCACATGGGAGGCGATGAGCGCGCCGCCACCGCCGGCCACCATGGCAATCAACGCCATCGGTAACTGCTCTTTCAGCTTCACGTGGCCGCGCCGCGCATAGGCAATGGTGGCCGATGCCGTGCCGAAGGGCCCCTGCACCTTGTTAGTGGCAATGGCTTCCAGCGGCGGCACGCCGGCCAGAAGCAGGCAGGGAACCGTGATGAGGCCACCGCCACCGGCAATCGAATCGATGAAGCCGGCAAGGATCGCTGCCAGAAACAGCAACGCAAGGATCTGGGGAGCAAGGGCGTGCACGGAAAAATCTCTGGACAAGGCGGCCGTAGCGCGGCGGCAGCGGGAAAGAGCGGATGCCGCCTTCTGGCACTCCGGCGGCCTTGCCGCAAGCGGGCAGGCAGTCTTTGCCGTCTGAAGCAATGCAGACTGTGCCTTCGGGGCATCGGCGGACTTGCGCTACGGCCATTCGGCGTTATGGTGCCGCCCTCCCAACCGGCAGGATAGTTCAGCATGCACAAGGTGATTTTCGACACGGATCCGGGCATCGATGATGCGATGGCGCTTCTCTTTCTCCATAAGCACCCGGAGATCGACCTTGTCGGCGTGACCACCGTGTTCGGCAATGCGCCGATCGAGATCACCATGCGCAACGCGCTTTATCTTGGCGAGGCCTGGAATATCCCGGCACCGGTTGCAGAAGGGGCAGGGCAGACGTTTGATCCGGCGCGCGGCGGGGCCTACTGGCCAACCGCCATCCACGGCCATAATGGCATCGGTGACGTACCGGTGCCGGAAGTGATCTCTCGTGTGAAGGATCCCCGTCCGGCCTTCCAGTTCATCATCGATACCGTGCGCGCCCATCCGGGCGAAATCACGCTGATTGCCGTTGGACGCATGACAAACCTTGCGCTGGCGCTGAAGGCAGATCCGGAGATTGCCGGCATCGTCAAACAGGTCGTCATCATGGGCGGCGCGTTTGATGTAAACGGCAATGTCTCGCCGGCGGCGGAGGCCAATATCCATGGCGATCCGGAAGCCGCAGACATCGTCTTTACCGCCTCCTGGCCGGTGGTCGTCGTCGGTCTCGATGTCACGCTGCAGACGGTGATGACGAGCGGGTTCCTCGCCGACATGGTGGCCTCCGGCGCCCCTGAGGTTCAGCTGCTCTCGGATATCTCGCAGCTCTATATCGACTTCTACAAGACCCGTGTCGGTGACGGCATGGTGGTGCATGACAGCTGCGCCTGCGTCTATCTGGTACGCCCGGACCTCTTCGATACGAGAAGCGGTGCGATCCGTGTGGTCTGCGGCGGTATTGCCGATGGTCAGACCATCCAGAAGCCGGATGGTCGCGGTTTCCCGCCGGGCGCGTGGGACGGTTATCCGAGCCAGAAGGTGACAATGGGCGTGCGCCCCGAAGGCGTGCTCGAGGTGATCCGGGTTGCGCTGGTGGAAGGCCGCGCTGCCTGAGCGGCAGCCTCTGCCAGCCGTTCAACATTGCCCGCGCCATAGCGCCAGATGCTGTTTAGGCAACAGTTCGGGTGCAAAATTTGAACTTGCGCTTCGCAGCCCATTGGCATCGAAGCGTCTTTTCCCTATGTGGAACCCTAACAATCAGAATTCAGAGGACATGAGCGTGACCGCTACCTTCGATAAAGTCGCCGATATCATCGCAGAAACCAGCGAAATCGACCGCGAAACCATTACGCCGGAAAGCCACACGATCGACGATCTCGGCATCGACAGCCTCGACTTC
The DNA here is from genome assembly GCA_027483885.1 of Rhizobiaceae bacterium. Lineage (GTDB taxonomy): Bacteria > Pseudomonadota > Alphaproteobacteria > Rhizobiales > Rhizobiaceae > Neorhizobium. The sequence goes on along the minus strand of JAIXTO010000087.1, from coordinate 14,587 downwards.
CTCGACATCGTGTTTGCGATCGACAAGGAATTCGGCATCAAGATCCCGCTCGAGCAATGGACGCAGGAAGTCAACGAAGGCAAGGTTTCCACCGAGGAGTATTTTGTCCTGAAGAACCTCTGCGCCAAGATCGATGAGCTGAAGGCGGCAAAGGGCTGAAACGCCTTGCCGGCAAAGCCTGATGCTTCTTGAATATTTCCAGATGATCGACCGCGTCGAAGCGGTGGATCTTGATGCAAAAACGCTGAAGGCACGCTCGGTCGTGCCTTCGCAAAGCCCCGTGTTCGAAGGCCATTTTCCTGGCATGCCTCTGGTGCCCGGTGTTCTCCTCATCGAGACGATGGCGCAGGCGAGCGGATTTCTGGTGCTGGCGGCGAGCAATTTTGCCGCCATGCCGTTTCTGATGTCCGTCGATGGCGCCAAGATGCGCACCTTCGTCGAGCCCGATGCGGTGCTCGACATCGAGGTGTTTCTGGAGCATGAGGGATCCGGTTATGCGGTGACCAAGGCGAAGATCACGTCTGCGGGCAAGAAGGTCTGCGACGCGCAGTTGAAGCTGCGCACCATGCCGTTCGCGGAGGTGCCGCTCGCTGATATCGTGCGCAAGCGCGCCGTCGAAGTCGGCCTCATGGACGCGCTTGGCCCCCGTTAGAGACCGGCTTGCCCGTTAAGGACCGGCTGCCAGGACCGGCTGTAAGAAGGATCGACTTCAAGATGAGCAGTTCAGACAAGGATGTCGTTATCACCGGCGTCGGGATCGTCACCTGTCAGGGTGTCGGCAAGGAGCCGCATGTGGCGCTGCTGACCGGGTCCGACGTGGCGCGTCCACGCATCGAGACCGAACGCTTCAAGCCCTATCCGGTGCATCCGATGCCCGAGATCGACTGGTCCGCCCAGATCGCCAAGCGCGGCGACCAGCGCCAGATGGAAAACTGGCAGCGCCTCGGCGTTTTCGCCGCCGGCCTTGCACTTGATGATGCGGGCCTCAAAGACAATGTCGAGGCCTGCGGCACGATGGACATGATCGTGGCCGCCGGCGGTGGCGAACGCGACATCAAGGTCGATTCGCTGATCGTTGACGAAGCCCTGAAGCGCAACGACCGCGAACAGCTGCTCAACGAAAAGCTGACGACGGAACTGCGCCCGACGCTGTTTCTTGCCCAGCTGTCGAACTTGATGGCCGGCAATATCTCCATCGTCCACAAGGTCACGGGTTCCTCGCGCACATTCATGGGCGAAGAGGCCGCCGGCATTTCCGCGGTCGAGACCGCCTATCACCGCATCAAGGCCGGCCAGTCGACGCATTCGCTCGTCGGCGGTGCCTTTGTGGCCGAACGCGCCGATATCATTCTTCTGGTCGAGGGCATCCGTGCCCATGCGACGGGAGACTGGCATCCGCTCTGGTCGCGTGCCATCGAAAACGGCGGCGGCATGATGATGGGCTCGGTTGGCGCCTTCCTCGTGATGGAATCGCGCACCCACGCTGAATCGCGCGGCGCGCACATCTATGCGGTCGTTGATGCCATCGAAGGCGATCGCGGCAACCGTGAGGACCGGGGGCTGGAAACACGGCTCGGCCGCATGGCAACGCTTGCCTCGGATGTGACACCTGGCGATCTCGTGGTGTTTTCCGGCTCGAGCGGCGTTGTGGATCTGGCAGCCCGCGAGCGGGCAGCCCTGGAGGTTGAATTTCCCGGCGCTGCGATCCGCGGTTATGGCGGGGTCACCGGTCATGCCATGGAAGCACAGTTTCCGCTTGGCCTTGCGCTTGCAGCGCTGGCCCTCGATACCAATGCACACGTGCCGGCCTTCGACACGGACCATGAACGCCCGATGAGCGGTGGCGCAAGCCACGCGGTGGTCACCACCGTCGGTTACCTGCGCGGCGAGGGCCTTGCTGTCCTGTCGACGAACGGCTGAGGATTTCATCATGAGCAGTACAGCTTTCAAGGATCATCTCGGCCGGCCGATTGTCGCGGTCACCGGCATGGGCGTCATCACATCGCTCGGGCAGGGGCTTGCCGATAACTGGGCAGCGCTCACGTCTGGCACGTCGGGCATCCACAAGATCACCCGCTTCCCGACCGATGGTCTCTCCACCCGCATCTGCGGCACGGTGGATTTCATCGAGGTCCCGCATCCCAATTCTGTCGAACGGTCCTTTGCCTTTGCGCGCGAAACCACCCGCGAAGCTTTGGCGCAGGCCGGTCTTTCCGGTGATTTCGCCGGCCCGCTGTTTTTGGCTGCCCCGCCGGTTGAGCCGGAATGGAGCGCCCGTTTCGAGCTTGCCGACCGCGCCCCGCCGGCCGAAAAGGAAGGCGATGCCTATGAGCGGTTCCTTGCCGCCATGCGCGAGCGTCCCGATCCGGTGTTTCTGGAAGCAGCCCAGTTCGGCTCGATCTCGGAGCGCCTCTCCGACCTTTTTGGCACGCGCGGGCTGCCCGTAACGTTGTCGACGGCCTGCGCCTCTGGTGCCACCGCCATCCAGCTTGGCGTCGAGGCGATCCGCCAGGGCCGCACCGAGCGTGCGCTGACGGTTGCAACCGATGGCTCCGTCTCTGCCGAAGCGCTCATCCGCTTCTCGCTGCTCTCGGCGCTCTCCACCCAGAACGATCCGCCGGAAAAGGCGTCAAAGCCGTTCAGCAAGGATCGCGATGGTTTCGTGATTGCCGAAGGCGCCGCCACTCTGGTGCTGGAATCGCTGGAATCGGCCGTTGCCCGTGGCGCCAAGGTGCTCGGTATTCTGAAGGGTTGCGGCGAAAAGGCCGATCATTTCCACCGCACCCGCTCGTCTCCCGATGGCGGACCGGCGATTGCCACCATTCGCGCCGCGCTTGACGATGCCGGCATCGATGAAAGCCGCATCGGCTATATCAACGCGCACGGCACCTCGACGCCGGAAAACGACAAGATGGAATATGGTGCCATGCTGTCGGTCTTCGGCGAGCGGTTGAAGGACGGCATTCCGTCTTCCTCCAACAAGTCGATGATCGGGCATACCCTGACGGCAGCAGGGGCTGTCGAAGCGGTGTTTTCCATCCAGACGATGCTGACGGGCACGCTGCCGCCGACGATCAACTACACCAATCCGGACCCGACCATCGTTCTCGATGTCGTGCCGAACGTGAAGCGCGATCAGCAGGTGACGGCGGTGCTCTCCAACTCGTTCGGTTTTGGCGGGCAGAACGCCAGCCTTGTCATGACGGTGGAGCCGGCCTAAACACCGGTTCTGATCCGGCTCCGTTTCCGGCGCCCACGAAGACCCTATTTTGCACGCCTCCGGGTGAAGGATAAAAACGCATGCGCGCTTTGCAACTGATTGACGACCGCAGACTTGAAGCGACCGACATTCCCGAGCCAGACGCTCCGGGTCCGGGTGAGGTGACCTTGCGGGTCAAGGCCGTGGCGCTGAACCACATCGATGTCTGGGGCTGGCGCGGCATGGCGTTCGCCAAGCGCAAGATGCCGCTCACCATCGGCGCGGAAGCCTCCGGCGTCGTGGAAGCCATCGGCCCCGGCGTGTCGAACGTTCTGCCCGGCCAGCTCGTTTCCATCTATGGTGCGCGCACCTGCGGCCTCTGCAAGCCCTGCCGCGAAGGCCGGGACAATGTGTGCGAAAACGTCGCCGGCGTTCACGGCTTCCATCTCGATGGTTTTGCCCAGGAAAAGATCAATATTCCCGCCCGCCAGCTCGTGCCGGCGCCGCCCGGCGTCGATGCGGTGGCCGCAGCGCTTGCACCGGTCACCTTCGGCACGGTTGAACACATGCTGTTCGACAATGCCAAGCTTGAGCCCGGCGAAACCATTCTGATCCACGCCGGCGGCTCCGGCATCGGTTCGGCCGCGATCCAGCTGGCGAAGAAGATCGGCTGCACCGTCATCACCACCGTCGGTTCCGATGACAAGATCGAGCGGGCGAAGGCGCTTGGCGCCGATCACGTCATCAACTACCGCACCGACCGTTTTGAAGGCGTCGTGCGCAAGCTGACGAAGAAAAAGGGCGTCGATGTAGTCTTCGAACATGTCGGCAAGGACACGTTTGCCGCCTCGATGTTTTGCCTGAAGCGGGGCGGTCGTCTTGTCACCTGTGGGTCCACCTCCGGTGTTTCGACAGACATCAACCTGATGATGCTGTTCCAGCAGCAGCTGAAACTTCTCGGCTCCTTCGGTTGCCGCATGGAAAACATGGCCAATGTCATGCAGAAGATGGCGCGCGGCATTGTCCATCCGGTCATCGATACGGAAGTGACCTTCGGCGATATCCACAAGGCGCTGGAGCGTATGGAAAGCCGCCAGATCTTTGGCAAGATCATCCTGAGGATGGATTGACCCTTTGAAAATGCTTTTGACGAGGATCGTGCTGAAGGCGCGCCACTTCCAGCAATGGCTGGTGGCGCAGCTGGCCTTCTCCTTCCTCAATCTGCTGAAGCTGCTGCCGGCCGATCCAGCCATTCGTTTTGCCGACTGGCTGGTGCGCCGCATCGGCCCGAGAACGAGCCGTCACAAGCTGATGCTCACCAATCTCGCCAACGCCTATCCGGAAAAATCGGAAAGCGAGCGCCACGAGATTGCGCTCGCCAGCTGGGGGCATATGGGTCGGCTGGCGGCCGAATATGTCTTTCTCGACCGGCTGTTCGATTTCGACCCGGAAAGCGACAGACCCGGCCGCATCGAAGTGTCTGGCGTTCCGATCTTTCTCGACCTGCGCGACAATCCGCGCCCGTTTATGGTGTTTACCGCCCATACCGGCAATTTCGAACTTCTGCCGGTCGCCGGCAATGCCTTCGGCCTCAATGTCACGGTGATGTTTCGCCCGCCGAACAATCCTTACATTGCCGAAAAGGTGTTTTCCTTCCGCGCTTCGCGCATGGGAAAGCTCGTGCCCTCCCATGCCGGTTCCTCCTTTGCACTGGCGCGCCAGCTGGAAGCCGGCAAGGCTGTTGGCGTGCTGGTTGACCAGAAGTTTCAGAAGGGTCTCTCGACCCTCTTCTTCGGCCAGCCGGTGCAAACCAATCCGCTGCTGGCCAAGCTCGTGCGCCAGTTTGATTGCGAGGTCTATCCGGCCCGCTGCATCCGCCTGCCGAACAATCGCTACCGGCTGGAAATCGAGCCGAAGATCGAGGTGCCCCGCAATGAAAAGGGCGCCGTCGATGTGCAGGCCACCGGTCAGCTGCTGAACGACAAGGTGGAAAGCTGGGTGCGCGAACATCCCGAGCAATGGCTCTGGTATCACGACCGCTGGAACATCAAGCACACGCTGAAGGACTGAGCCTCAGGGCTCGTCTTCCAGTCTATCCTCTTCCATGATCTGCTTCAGCGTCGCCAGATCGGCCGCCACATGGCGCGCATCCTCCTCGAACTGTTCCGGCGACATGCCGGGCAGGCAGGTCACCAGAAAAATCGCTTCGGCCCCATCGCCGTTCGGCACGATGCGGAAGGCGTTGTGAACCCGGATGCCCGAGGGCATGTTGACGACATGGTCGATGACGCCGAGATCGTTTTCCGGGGTAAATGTCACCCGCACCTTCCCCAGCGGCCCACCATCGGCCAGCCAGTCCGGCCCGTCCCGCGTCAGGCCGGCACCAAGGCCTGAGGCCCAGCGGGCCATGTTTTCAGGCTTGGCAGCAAAACTGTAGACCGCGCGCCAGTCGCGCCGGATGCTGACATGCACGGCTTTTGCTTCCATGGGGTCCATGTCCTCAGGCCTCCCGGTGCCCGATGAAGGATTTCTTCTGTCTGGTTATGGCGCAGCCATCGGATCAGGCAAGAGGCGTGCTGCGCACTTGCTCAATTCGGCAGCGCCGGCCGGAAGGGTGGCGATAATTTAATCGATTTGAAGGCGGCCCGGCCTTGCCGTTTGTCACCTGCGGTGCCAAAACAGGCTCCCAAACGTAATGGAGATATTTCCGTGGAACAGGCAGAAATCGGCCTTATCGGTCTTGGCGTCATGGGGTCCAACCTCGCATTGAACATTGCGGAAAAAGGCAACAAGATTGCTGTTTTCAACCGCACCGCCGAGGCAACCCGCAAATTCTACGCCGAAGCCGGCAGCCTTCAGAGCCAGATCATTCCGTGCGAAACGATGGAAGAGTTCGTCGCGGCCATCCGCCCGCCGCGCCCGATCATCATCATGATCAAGGCTGGCGATCCCGTCGACCAGCAGATGGCGCTGCTCGAGCCTTATCTGTCTTCCGGCGACATCATGATCGATGCCGGCAATGCCAATTTCCGCGACACCATGCGCCGCTTTGAAAGCCTGAAGGACAGCCCGCTGACCTTTATCGGCATGGGCGTATCGGGTGGTGAAGAAGGTGCCCGCCACGGCCCGTCCATCATGGTCGGCGGCACGGAAGAAAGCTGGAAGCGCGTCGAAAGCGTGCTCACCTCCATTTCCGCCAAATACAATGGCGAGCCCTGCGTTGCCTGGCTTGGCAATGATGGCGCCGGCCATTTTGTAAAAACCATCCACAACGGCATCGAATATGCCGACATGCAGATGATCGCCGAAATCTACGGTATCCTGCGCGACGGCCTGAAGCTTTCGGCCGAGGAAATCTCGCAGGTGTTTGGCCGCTGGAACAAGGGTCGTCTCGACTCCTACCTGATCGAGATCACCGAAAAGGTTCTGTCTGCCACCGACCCGATTTCCGGCAAGCCGATGGTCGACGTCATCCTCGACCGCGCCGGTCAGAAGGGCACCGGCAAGTGGTCGGTCATCGAGGCGCAAAATCTGGGTGTTGCTGCAACTGCGATCGAAGCGGCGGTGGCCGGCCGTATCCTGTCCTCGCAGAAGGTCGAGCGCGAAGCGGCCGAACAGGTGCTTGGCCTGCCGCAGACGGTCGCCATGCCCGGCATCGACGGGATGGCCTTCCTCGACGATCTGGAAAACGCGCTGCTGGCGGCTAAGATCGGCGCCTATGCACAAGGCTTTGCCGTCATGGCGGCAGCATCCAAGGAATACGGCTGGAACCTGCCGATGCCGACGATCGCAAAGATCTGGCGCGCCGGCTGCATCATTCGCTCGGAATTTTTGGACGAGATCACGTCTGCCTTCACCAAGGATCCTGATATCGCCAACCTCATCGTGACGCCGGCCTTCGCAGCGCTTGTGAAGGAAACGGACAGCGCGCTGCGTCGCGTCGTCTCGACCGCCGTCATGTCCGGCCTGCCGGTTCCGGCGCTGTCGTCGGCTCTGTCTTATTTCGACAGCTACCGTCGCGGTCGCGGCACGGCAAACCTCATCCAGGCGCAGCGCGATTTCTTCGGCGCCCATGGTTTCGAGCGCGTCGATGGCGTCGACAAGCCGCACGGTCCCTGGGGCAGCGGCCTCAACGCCTGAGCCTTTGACGCCCAAAAATCCGCCGTGCGCGACGAAAACCTCGCGCACGGCTTTTTCCGTCCAAGCCTTGAGCACGGGCGGACCTGCCATCAATCCGGAGGAGACCGAACATGGCCTGGCAGCCTTCTGAAGACCGTTATTCCAAGATGAAATACAACCGCTGCGGCCGCACCGGGCTCAAGCTCCCGGCGATCTCGCTCGGCTTCTGGCACAATTTCGGTGAAGACACCGAACACCAGCGCAAGCGCGACATCTGCCGCACGGCGTTTGATCTCGGCATCACCCATTTCGATCTCGCCAACAATTACGGCCCGCCGCCCGGCAGTGCCGAAACCGCCTTCGGCGAAATTCTGAAGACCGATTTTGCCGGTTACCGCGACGAGATGATCATCTCCTCCAAGGCCGGCTACAACATGTGGCCGGGTCCTTATGGCGAATGGGGCAGCCGCAAGTACCTGATCGCGTCCTGCGACCAGAGCCTGAAGCGCATGGGCCTCGATTACGTCGACATCTTCTACTCGCACCGTTTCGATCCGGACACACCGCTGGAAGAAACCTGCGGCGCGCTCGATCATATCGTGCGCTCCGGTCGGGCGCTGTATGTCGGCATCTCCTCTTATAATTCCAAGCGCACCCGCGAGGCAGCCGCGATCCTGAAGGATCTCGGCACGCCCTGCATCATCCACCAGCCGAGCTATTCGATCATCAATCGCTGGGTGGAGGAGGACGGCCTGCTCGACACGCTGGATGAGGTCGGCATGGGCTCCATCGTCTTTTCGCCGCTCGCCCAGGGCATGCTGACGTCAAAATATCTCGGCGGCATTCCCGATGACAGCCGTGCAGCACAGGGCAAGTCTCTGCGCCCGGCGTTCCTCAACGAGCGCAATGTCGGCAACCTGCGTGGCCTCAACGCCATTGCCGAAAAGCGTGGGCAAACGCTGGCGCAGATGGCGATTGCCTGGGTTCTGCGCGGCGGTCGCGTAACCTCCGCTCTCATCGGTGCAAGCCGTGCGGAACAGGTGGTGGATTGCGTCGCAGCGCTTGAGCGTCCGGATTTCACGGCGGAAGAACTGGCGGAAATCGAAGTTTTTGCCAAGGACGCCGACATCAACCTCTGGGCTCAGTCGGCTGAACGGGAAGGCCCGTCGCGCTGATCGGAAACCTGTCGTTTTAGTGGGAAAACCCGGCCCTGATGCCGGGTTTTTTCGTTTGGGAATGACGGTTCGTCCATCACTATAAATCTCAGAATTTCGCGACAAGTCATTTTAATCATTGCGGAATTGTAATGTGGCGGTTCATCTGTCGTTCATGGGTGTGGCGCTAACTTCCGGTTGTCTAATACAGAAAACGAGGAGACACCCGATGAAAATTCTGATTTCCATTCTGACCGCTGCCACCATTCTTGCCGCCCCGATTGCCCAGGCTCAGGATTACCGCGGCCATGGCAATGACCGCCATCGTCCGAGCGAACGCACCGTCGTCATCGAAAAGAAGAAGGTCGTCGTCCAGAAGCATCGCTGGTCCAAGGGCCACAAGCTGACACGCGCCGAACGCGCCCGTCTGGCCAATATCCGCGACTACCGCCAGTACCGCCTGTCGGCACCGCCGCGCGGTTACCAGTGGGTGCGGGTCGACAACCAGTTCCTACTGATCGGCGCCACGAGCGGCATCATTTCCAGCATCGTCACCAGTCGCTGATTGCGTCTGATATAGAGCGGCACCAATATTGAAAAACCCGGCCATGCGCCGGGTTTTTCCGTCCTGCTCCATCCATGTGCGCCGAAGGTTATGCTTTCCGTCGCAGCGTAATCACCGTCAGTTCCGAGGGGATGCCCAGCCGCAGGGCAAAGCCCGGCCACAGCGCCGTGCCGTTGTTGACGTAAAGCTGCATGCCGTCGACCTCATAGAGGCCGGAGACGAAGCCGTTGTTGGCGCGGGCCACCAGACGGTCAAGCCCTTTCACCATGCCGCCATGGGTATGGCCGGAAAGCTGCAGGACAATGCCGGCCTTGGCATTCGTTTCTGCCATCATCGGCTGGTGATCGAGAAGAATGACCGGCGCGCCTGTCGGTGCATCCTGCAGCGCTGCCGACACGTCGCGCACGCCAAGTCCGCGCCGTTCCGCTGAGAGATCGTTGACGCCGGCAATCACCAGCCTGGCATCGCCGCGCGCGATCACGGTATGGGCGTTTGACAGCATGTGGAGCCCGAGCCCAGACAGATGCGCCATCCAGCGCTCCGGCTCGAAGAAATATTCATGGTTGCCGGGGATCGAATAGACGCCGTCGCGGGCACGAAGAGCGGCAAGCGGCGCCACATCCGCACTGCGGTTTTCAAGGCTGCCGTCGATGAAATCGCCGGTGATGACGATCAGGTCGGTGTTGAGAGCATTGGAGCGTGTGACGACCTCCTGCGCCCAGGACGCCGGAAACAGGCGGCTGATATGAAGGTCGGTCAGCTGCAACAGCCGGTATCCGTCGAATTCCGGGGGGAGGCCGGTTATCGCGATCTCGACATTTTTGACCGGCGGAACCCGGATCGCCTGCGAGACGCCGAAACCCGCGAGCGCAAGTGCGGCAAGTCCCATCGCATAACGAACCGCCGGGGCCGCCGAGGGGAAGTGGCCCTTGAACGGCATCAACAGCAGGGAGATCACATCGAGTGCAATCTGCAACACGGCGAGAAGCAGCATCGCGCCGAGCAGCACATTAAAGGCGATCACCAGCGGCCTTGGAAATTCCGGCGAAAATACCGATCCGGACGAGAGCTTGCTGAAGTAGTGATATTGCGACGCGATGAGCAGCAGGGCTGCCAGCGCGATCTTGATGGACAGATGCCAGGGGAGGGGCTGAATGAACCGCACGACGATGACCAGCCAGGGCAGTCCGAATATGAGATGAAACATGAATTGAGCCTATGACCAACTGTCTCCGTTACGGCAAGGAACAGCAATCGGATCAAGCGTCATATCGATCCGGCCTCCAGCGTCGCGGCTGGAGGCATGTGGTCATGGCAGGCCTTCGTGTCAAACGATGGTCAACCGTTTGTGTTGAGGGCAACGTGTCCACACCGTGACACGTGCCTTAAAAAACGGGCGGCGAACAAGCGTCTCAGGCGGCGCGGTTCCAGCTGGCAAACGGGTCCGGCAGATCGCGCCAGCGGTCCGGCTTGAACTCGCTTTCCGGCAGGAGGCAGATATCCAGCTGGTTGCGGATCCAGCTTTCCTCCATCGGATCGGCGCCGATGAAAACGATTTCCTGCCGTCGGTCGCCCCAGACCGGATCGAGATAACGGGCAAGCCCGTTACGGAAGCCGGCATCATCAGGCCACTGTTCGCGCGGCACCGCATCCCACCAGAGGCCGAGTTTTTGCGTGCGGATCAGCGCGCCGGCCTGGGAGATTTCGCCAACGTGATAAGGCCGCGTGGCCAGCCAGAAAAACCCTTTGGCGCGGATGACACCCGGCCACGACCGGTTGATGAAGCTGTGCAGTTTTACCGGATCGAAGGGCCGGCGGGCGCGGTAGACGAAGGAGCGGATGCCATATTCCTCGGTTTCCGGCACGTGATCGGAAAAGCCGTGCAATTCCTTGAACCACAAGGGATGGGTTTCCGCCTTGCCGAAATCGAAGAGACCGGTGCCAAGCACCGCGCGGGCGGGCACATGGCCGAAATCCGCCTCCACGATGCGCGCATCCGGATTGAGGCCGGCAATGATGGCGCGGGCGGCAGAGAGTGCATCGGGCGATGCCACTGACACCTTGTTCAGCACGACCACATCGGCAAACTCGATCTGTTCGACGAGAAGATCGACCAGCGTGCGGGTGTCACCTTCGCCAGCCGTTTCGCCGCGGTCGGAGAGGAAATCGGCAGAACCGTAATCCTTCAGCAGGTTGGCGGCATCCACCACCGTGACCATCGTGTCGAGCCGCGCCACGTCCGACAGGCTGCAGCCGGCCTCATCGCGAAACTCGAAGGTGGCGGCGACCGGTAGCGGCTCGGCAATGCCGGTCGATTCGATCAGCAGATAGTCGAAGCGGTTTTGCTCGGCGAGCTGGCGTACTTCCTTCAAAAGGTCGTCGCGCAGGGTGCAACAGATGCAGCCATTGGTCATTTCCACCAGTTGCTCCTGCGTGCGCGAAAGGTCCGCGCCGCCGTCACGCACCAGCGCTGCATCGATATTGACCTCGCTCATGTCGTTGACGATCACGGCCACCCTCAGGCCATCGCGGTTGGCGAGGATGTGGTTGAGAAGCGTGGTCTTTCCTGCCCCCAGAAAGCCGGAAAGCACCGTCACCGGCAGTCGCTTGTCCATCGAAAGATGATCCATCTGAATGCTCCAATTGTTATAACATAACATCACATTTGCTGAAAAAAGGCGGATGCCCGCCTTTGTCCAGTCTTGGCGGTTCCGGCTCAGCTGTCGCGGGACAGGCAGTCGGTGAGCGAGTTTCCAAGGTTGCGCATCAGCTCGAAATAGAGGTTGGGGCCTTCCGTCAGCGAGGCACCTTCCGGATCGAGAACGCCGGCGCGGGCATTTGTACCTTCGGTGACCACGTTGATGAGTTTTGGCGTGAACTGCGGTTCGGCAAACACGCAGGTTGCCCCCAGATCGACCAGCTTGCGGTGGATCTCGCTCAAACGTTCGGCGCCCGGTGCGGTTTCCGGGCTGACGGTGATCGAGCCGGCAACGCGAATGTCGTAGCGGTGTTCGAAATACTGGTAGGCGTCGTGGAACACCACGAAGGGCTTGTTTTTCACCGGCTCGACGGTTGCCTTCAGCTCGGCGTCGAGGGCGTCGAGCTTCTTCGTCAACGCAAGCGTATTCTTGTTGTAGACTGCAATGTTGGCGGGGTCGGCGGCGATCAGCTTTGCCTCGATCTCCTTTGCCATCGCCTTGGCATTCATCGGGTCGAGCCAGAGATGGGTGTCGAAGCCCTCATGAGAATGCTCATGGCCATGTTCGGCATGCGCTTCCTTTGCGTCATGGTCGGCATGCACCTCACCGGCGGCGTGATCGTGATGCTCCTCGCCGGCATGGTCGTGGCCTTCGGCTGCGTGGTCCTCATGCTTTTCGGCGCCTTCTGCGCCATGATCATGGCCCTCATGCTCGTCGCCATCGTCATGCGCTTCAAAGGCGCCGCCTTCACGGAAAGGCAGCTTTTCAAGGCCCGGCGCATTGCCGAGCGCAACCACCGTTGCCGATTTGCTCAAGGCATCCAGCGGCTTGTCCAGAAAGGCTTCCATATTGGGCCCGATCCAGAACACCACGTCGGCATTCTGGATGGCGCGGGCGTTGGAGGGCTTCATCGTATAGGTGTGCGGCGAGGCGGCGCCTTCCACGATAAGCTTCGGTTCTGCGACCCCTTCCATCACGGCGGCGACGAGCGAATGGATCGGCTTGATCGACACCACCACATCAGGCGCGGCCATGGCATCTGCTGCGATAAACAGGGCGGCAGACGCCATCAGGGCTGCGGATAGGGGCTTCATGGGTCACTCCTTGAATGCGGACTGTTATGTTATTACATCGGTTGTGTTACGCTATAACGTGTGTAATAGCAGAGGGCAACACCACCGCAGGAAATTTGATGTTGATGCAACCGGAAGCCCTCGAGGGGCAGCTTGTTTCGATTGCCAATGGCGGCATTAACCGGCAGGGGCGATGGCTCGTGCGCGGTGTCGATCTGACGATTGCCCGCGGCGAGATCGTCACCCTGATCGGCCCGAACGGGGCGGGCAAATCGACGACGGCAAAACTGGCAATCGGCGTGCTGAAACCCGATGAGGGCGCGGTTGCGCGCTCGCCCGGCCTTTCCGTCGGCTACGTTCCGCAAAAACTGTCGATCGACTGGACGATGCCGCTCAATGTCGAGCGGCTGATGCAGCTGACGGGCAAGCTGAAGGCCGACAAGATTATGGCATCGCTGGAGGCGGTCGGAATACCCCACCTGCTGAAGGCGGAAGTGCAGCATCTCTCCGGCGGCGAATTCCAGCGTGCGCTGCTGGCGCGCGCCATCGCCCGCGATCCGGATCTTCTGGTGCTCGATGAGCCGGTGCAGGGTGTTGATTTCGCCGGCGAAACCGCGCTTTACGAGCTTATCGGCACGATCAGGCAAAAGACCGGCTGCGGCATTTTGATGATCTCGCATGATCTGCATATGGTGATGGCCGGCACCGATACGGTCGTCTGCCTCAACGGCCATGTCTGCTGCCGGGGCACGCCTGCCGTCGTCAGCCAGAGCGATGATTACCGGCGCCTGTTCGGCACGCTCGGCCGCGGGCTTGCCGTCTATAACCACAACCACGACCACACCCATCTTCCGGATGGCCGCGTGCAGCACGGCGATGGCAGCATCACCGATCATTGCCACCCCGGCGACGGCCATCACGACCATGCCCATGCTCACGATGACAGTCACTCGCACGCGCATGATCATCACGCGCATGAGCACGCTCATCATGCGCACGAACACCATCAGGGGGAGCCGCATCGCCATGCTTGACGATTTTTTCGTCCGCGCGCTTCTGGCCGGCGTTGGCCTTGCGCTGACCACCGGTCCGCTCGGTTGCCTCGTGGTGTGGCGGCGCATGGCCTATTTCGGCGATACGATGGCCCATTCGGCGCTGCTCGGAGTGGCGCTGTCGCTGTTCTTCGAGGTGAACCTGCTGCTCAGCGTGTTTGCCGTGGCGGTCGGCGTCTCGCTTCTGCTGCTGCTTCTCCAGCGCCGGCAGGGCCTGTCGGCGGATTCGCTGCTCGGCATCCTCTCCCATTCCACGCTGGCCATCGGCCTCGTACTGGTGGCGTTCATGACTTCGGTGCGCATCGATCTCATCGCCTTCCTGTTTGGCGATATCCTTGCGGTCACCACGTCGGATATCCTGTTGATCTGGCTCGGCGGCGCCTTCGTGCTTGCCTGCCTCGTTTTCCTGTGGCGGCCGCTGATTGCTTCCACGGTCAGCCATGATCTGGCCGAAGCAGAGGGCCTGAAGCCGGATCGGGCGCGCCTGCTGTTCATGCTGCTGATGGCGCTGGTCATTGCCATTGCCATGAAGATCGTCGGCATCATGCTGATTACTGCGCTTCTGATCATACCGGCGGCCACCGCGCGGCGCTTTTCTGCCAGTCCAGAAGCGATGGCGGTCATTTCCTCTGTACTGGGTGCCATTGCGGTGATCGGTGGCTTGTTCGGTTCGTTTTATGGCGATACGCCATCGGGACCTTCGTTCGTGGTCGCCGTCCTTGTCCT
>JAIXTO010000124.1 GCA_027483885.1 Rhizobiaceae bacterium | reverse complement strand
TGCCGGAGAGTTGGCAGCGGGCCGGCTATTTTTTCGACCTCGCCGATTTTCTCACCTGGCGCTCCACCGGATCGAGCGCCCGTTCGCGCTCCACGCTGACGGCCAAATGGAATTACCTGTCGCATGAACCGAGCGGCTGGAATGCAGATTTTCTGGCAACCGCAGGTCTTGCAGATCTCCTCGAAAAAGGCGCGCTGCCGCAGGAAACACTGGCGGTGGGTGCGGCCGTTGGCACGCTGTCCGCCTCGGCCGCCGCAGACCTGGGCCTTGATGAGCATTGTATCGTGTCCGCCGGTCAGATCGACGCTTATGCCGGTGCGCTCGGTGCTCTCGGGGCAGTGGCCGGCCGGGCGGATCTGCCACGTAATCTCGCGTTGATCGGGGGGACGTCGAGCTGCCTGGTTGCGCTGTCGCGCCAGCCGCTGCCGGGACATAGCCTCTGGGGGCCGTATTACGAGGCGCTGCTATCCGGTCACTGGCTCATCGAGGGTAGCCAATCGGCCACAGGTGCGCTTCTCGATCATATGGTGCGCATGCACGCGGCTGGTGGTGAACCAACGGCGGCTCTGCACCAGCGCATCATTGATCGCATTGCCGAGCTGCGTGCCATCGAAGGCCATCGCCTCGGGGAGGGGATCTTCATCCTGCCGGATTTCCACGGCAATCGCTCGCCGCTTGCCGATCCGCGCGCCACCGGCGTCATCAGCGGCCTGACGCTCGATACGTCCTTCGACGGGCTCTGCCGGCTGTATTGGCGCACCTGCGTGGCGGTGGTGCTCGGCATCCGCCACATTCTCGAGACCATGGCCGAGTTCGGTTACGGTTTCGACATGCTGCATGTCGCCGGCGGCCATGTGCAGAACCCGCTTCTGGTGGAGCTTTATGCCGATATCACCGGTCACCCCGTCCGCGTGCCGGCGGCGCCCGATGCGGTTTTATCCGGCACGGCGATGGCGACAGCGGTTGCCGGCGGCTTTTATGCAGATCTTGCCGAAGCAGGGCTTGCCATGGACCGGGGCGGCGAAATCCGCCAACCGAACGAGGCGGCGCGCGCCGCCTATGACCGGGATTACCGCCGTTTCCTCGCCATGTATCGCCATCGCGCCGAGCTTGAAGCGATCACCTGATCCGCTCCTTATTGTTCCTGTAGCGGAGCGCACCTACATTGGGGTCATGAACGGAGCCCGCCACGCATGATCTTTCAATCCGCGCGACTGTCCCTCTTAAACCTATTTGCGCCGGAAACCCGCTCGGCCTTCTGGAAGGTGCTGGGGTTGACGATCCTCGTGCTGATGGGCTTATGGTTTGCGCTGCGCGGCGTGTTCATCGGTTATGTCTGGCCCTATTTCGCCGATTTCCTGCCGAGCGTGCCGGATTGGGCGGGCTGGCTGACCTTCATCTTCGCCATCCTTGCCGGCATCGGGCTGGCGCTTGGTCTTGCGCTGCTGATCGCACCGGTGACGGCGCTGATTGCCGGCCTGTTTCTCGATGACGTCGCCGAAGTGGTGGAAAAGCGCGATTATCCGAATGATCCCGCCGGCACGGAAATGCCGCTTGGCCGGGCCATGATCGAATCCGTGCAGTTTCTCGGCGTCGTCATCCTTGGCAATATCATCGCGCTGTTTCTGCTGTTCCTGCCGGGCATCAATCTTATCGCCTTCTTCCTCGTCAACGGATACCTGCTGGGGCGCGAATTCTTCGAATTTGCCGCCATGCGCTTTCGCCCGCCGCATCAGGCCAAGGCGTTTCGCCGCAAGCACCAGGGTACGGTGTTTCTGGCTGGTCTGTTGATTGCCGGATTTCTGGCGATCCCGATCCTCAACCTCTTGACGCCGCTCTTTGCCGCCGGCCTGATGGTGCATCTGCACAAGGCCTTGAGCGTGCGCGATCCCTCATTCGCCGTCGCGGAGGGCGTCCGCGCTCAACATCTGCGCGGGTAGTTCTGCAAGCGGCGCCGGCACGTCATTGGTCTTGGCCGGATAACGACAGAGATCGGCGACCACGCAGGTCTCGCATTCCGGCCTTCGCGCCTTGCAGGTGTAGCGTCCGTGCAGGATCAGCCAGTGATGCGCGTGGAAGAGATACGCCTTCGGGATGACCCGCAGGAGGTTTTCCTCCACCGCATCCGGCGTCGTACCGGGGGCAAGCTTCATGCGGTTGGCGAGCCGGAAGACATGCGTATCGACCGCAAGTGTGGGGATTCCGAACGCCATGGACATCACCACATTCGCAGTCTTTCGCCCGACGCCCGGCAGGCGCATCAGCTCTTCGCGGGTCTTGGGCACCTCACTGCCAAACTCCTCGATCAGCATGCGCGACAGCGCAATGACGTTCTTGGCCTTGTTGCGGTAAAGCCCGATGGTCTTGATATGCTGGATGACGCCTTCTTCGCCGAGCGCCAGCATCTTTTCCGGCGTGTCGGCAATCTCGAACAGCTTTCGCGTGGCGCGGTTGACGCCGATATCGGTCGCCTGCGCCGACAGCGCCACCGCCACCACCAGCGTGAACGGGTTCACATGTTCCAGTTCGCCCTTCGGCTCCGGCCGTTGGACGCTGAGGCGGCGAAAAATTTCCTCGATTTCCGCCTTGCTGTAGGCGGTGCGGGCATGCCTGCGGCTTCTCGCCGCGCCATTTGACTTTTGCAAGGTTTGCCTATGAGATTGTCACTTCGGAATTGCCATCATAGCTTCTATGGCAAGGCACGCGAGGGAAGGCAACGTGGACAGGCTGGACGATCACCCGGTTTTTGCAGCGGAGTTGACGCCTTATCGCTCGCTCGGGCGAAAGGGTTTTCGCGTATTGCTCGCCATCAGCGGTGGGTTCTGCCTGCTGCACGGGCTGTTTTTCATGGCAACCGGCGCCTGGCCCATCGGCCTGTTCTTCGGCCTGGACTTTTTGCTGCTCTACGGCGCCTTCTGGCTGAACTACCGCGCCGGTCGCGCCCGCGAGGAAGTGACGGTGTCGCGCACCAATGTCTCCATCCGCAAATTCTCGCCAGCAGGGCGCATGGTGGAGCATCGGTTCAACCCGTTCTGGACCCGCTTTCGCGTGCGCCGCCACCAGGAATACGGCATCACCTCCATGCATGTGACCGGCGAAGGCAGGCTGACCGATGTCGGCTCCTTCCTCAATCCTGATGACCGGGAGAGCTTTGCCAAGGCTTTTCGCGGGGCACTGGCCACCGTCAAGCAACGGATCTGAGTGCGGTTTTCCGCAAGAAACGGGTGGCGTCTTCCCCCTGCCCATGCTGAATTCATCCTCGAAATGAGGACCTTTCCAATGAACGCCTTTTCGCCCGCACCCGCCACCGACATCACGCCAGAGGGCGAGGATTACGCCGTGGTGAAGCAGGTGATCGAACTCATCACGCTCGATTACCGCGACCAGCCCTCGCTGGAGAGGATCGCTGCCGAACTCAACCGTTCGCCGACGCAGTTGCAAAAGGTGTTCACCCGCTGGGCAGGCTTGTCGCCCAAAGCCTTTCTTCAGGCGGTGACGCTCGATCACGCCAAGCGGCTGCTGGGGCATGAGCAATTGCCGCTGCTGGAAACCTCCTATGAGGTTGGCCTGTCCGGTCCGGGCCGCCTTCACGATCTTTTCGTCACCCATGAGGCGATGAGCCCGGGCGAATGGAAGGCGAAAGGCGGCGGGCTGACCATCTCCTACGGCTTCCATTCATCCCCTTTCGGTCTGGCACTGGTCATGGCCACCGAGCGGGGGCTGGCCGGCCTTGCCTTTGCCGATGACGAGGGCGGGCGCGATGCCTGTTTCGAGGACATGGCAAAACGCTGGCCGAACGCCGCCTATGTCGAGGATCAGGCGGCCACCGCACCCTACATCGCCCGTGCCTTTGAGCCCGGCCGCTGGTGTGCCGAAGAACCGCTGCGTGTCGTATTGATCGGCTCGGATTTTCAGGTCCGCGTCTGGCAGAGCCTGCTCAAAATCCCCTTCGGCAAGGCAGTCACCTATTCCGACGTCGCCCGCGATATCGGCCAGCCGACCGCCAGCCGTGCGGTCGGCGCTGCCATCGGCCGCAATCCGATTTCCTTCGTTGTGCCTTGTCATCGGGCGCTGGGCAAAAGCGGCGCGCTCACCGGCTATCACTGGGGGCTCACCCGCAAGCGGGCTATTCTGGGCTGGGAGGCGGGCAAGGCGTGAGGGGCAGGCGCTGGCAGTTTATGCCAAGGTGCGCTAGCATAACGCAGCGCAGGGAGATGTCGCCATGCCCACCCGCAACGTTGTGTTGACAGACCACCATCAGGATATGATCGAACGCCTGGTCAAGTCAGGCCGCTACCAGAACGCAAGCGAAGTGTTGCGTGAAGGGCTGCGGCTTGTGGAGCAGCGGGAGGAGATGGATGCCGCCAAGCTGCAGGCGCTGAGGGATGCCGCAAGCATCGGCTTTGCGGATCTCGATGAAGGTCGTTTCAGTGACGTGCCGGTAGCCGGATTGGCAGAGCATGTAGCACGGCTCGGCCAGACGGCATTAGAGCGTGGCCGACGGTCAGGTGCAAAGGGACATGACTGACATTCGCCTTTCGGCGGCGGCGGAAGCCGATATTGTCGATATCCTCGCGCAGACCCATGAGGATTTCGGCAACGAAGCCAGCCTGCGCTACCAATGGCTGATCGTGACGGCCCTTGGCGATCTGGCCGCAGATTCTCAGCGAAACGGCACGCTTCTTAGGCCGGACATTGCAGCCGATGTTCGAAGTTATCATCTCCGCCATAGTCGTGAGCGCGCGCGACTTCCATCCGGCATTGTACGCAGGCCCCGTCATCTGATCCTTTTTCGTCAAGTGAGACCGACGATCATCGGAGTAGGGCGCTTGCTCCATGATGCGATGGATCTGAACAGGCATGTGCCAAGCGCATTCGGCGATGATTAGCTCACCCCTCCGCCAACCTCAAAAGCTCCCGCGCCGCCGCCTCATCCGTAATCAGCGTGTTGCAGCCGATGCGGCGGATGGTGGCGCGGATGGCTTTTGCGCGGTGGGCGCCGCCCGATGACAGCACGATGTGTTTCGCCTTGTTCAGCGTATCGAGATCGACCGACATCACCCGTTCGTTGATCGGGTGGTCGATGGTGCGGCCGTCCGCATCGAGAAAGTTGAACATGGTGTCGCAGACGCAGCCGGCCGCCACCAGTTCCTCAAGTGCGGCGTGGCTGATGAACCCTTCCGACAGCGAGGTGGAATGCGGGCCGATATCGCCGCAGGAGACGATGGCGAGATCGAGGTTTTCGGCGAGATCATAAAGTGTCTTCAGCCCGCATTCCTCGATCAGCGCCCGCTTGGTGGCAACCGAATCGACCAGGAGCGGCGCCAGAAACATGTAGCATTCGGCGCCGAGCTGGCTTGCCAGCCGCCACGTGTAATCGATCGGGTTGGTCTGGTGGACGGCAACGATGCCGCCCAGCAGCGAGACGACCTTGCAGTTTTCCCGCCTTGGGGGTCTAAAACCGGAAAGGGAGGCCGTCATGGTGCGGCCCCAGCCGACGCCGATGGTGAGGTTGTCTGTGACGACTTCCGTCAGAAACTGGCCAAGCGCCAGGCCAACGGCCTTTGCAATCGCACCCGCCTCCGTGCTCTCAGGGGAGGGCACGACCACAGCCTCATCCAGCCCATAGGCCTTTTCCAGTTTTACCGCGAGGTCGACGCAATCGTCTATGCCTTCGCTGATCCAGATCTGCACTTCCGAGCGTTTCAGCGCCTCATCCAGCAGCCGGATGACGGTGGAGCGGCTGACGCCGAGCTTCTCCGCCACATCCTTTTGCGTCAGTCCCTGATTGTAATAGAGCCAGGCGGCGCGCAAGCGGAGCGACGCGGCTTCCGAATAGGCAATATGCGTGTCGCGTCTGAGTTTCGCCACGGCGATCCGGCATCCTTGTTCTGTCCTGAGGCAGATTTCACTATCGGATGGCATGAAACAAATGTCAAATACACTAGGCAAATGTCTTGACTTTCAGGCGTCTGACCGCAGATACTAAGGATAACGGGAGATGGATTTTCTCCCTCGTTTTTCGATCCAACTTTCAAGGATATTTCGGATGGCGTCCAAGCTCGAACAACTCCGTTCCATGACCACGGTCGTCGCCGACACCGGCGATATCGAGGCTGTGGCGCGCCTGAAGCCGGTGGATTGCACCACCAACCCGACCATCGTGCTGAAGGCGCTCGGCACGCCGATGTTTGCCGACGATGTGAAGGAAGCCGTATCCTGGGGCAAGAAGCAGGGCGGCAACGAAGACGCGGTGATTTCCGCTGTGTCCGATCGTCTTGCGATTTCAGTTGGTGCGGCGCTCTCCAAGCTCGTTCCCGGCCGCGTCTCGACCGAAGTCGATGCCGACCTGTCCTTCGATACGGAAGCTTCGATCAAGAAGGCGCATGGCATCATCGCCGCCTACAAGGAGCGCGGCATCGAGCGTGACCGCATCCTGATCAAGCTTGCCTCCACTTGGGAAGGCATCAAGGCCGCCGAAGTGCTGCAGACGGAAGGCATCGACTGCAACCTGACGCTGCTCTTCTCGAAGGCCCAGGCGATTGCCTGCGCGGACGCAAAGGCCTTCCTCATCTCGCCCTTCGTCGGGCGCATTCTTGACTGGTACAAGAAGTCCACCGGTGAAGACTACACGTCGGAAACCGATCCGGGCGTCGTTTCCGTGCGCCAGATCTACAATTACTACAAGGCGAACGGCATTGAGACCATCGTCATGGGCGCTTCCTTCCGCAATGCCGGCGAAATCGAAGCGCTGGCCGGTTGCGACCGCCTGACCATCAGCCCGGCGCTGCTCGATGAACTGGACAAGGCCGAGGGCACGCTGGAGCGGAAGCTCTCGCCCGACAACATCACCGAGGATGCCTTCTTCCCGATCGATGAGAAGAAGTTCCGCTGGATGCTGAACGAGGATGCGATGGCAACCGAAAAGCTGTCGGAAGGCATTCGCTCGTTCGCCAAGGACCTGATCGGCCTGCGCACCATGGTGAAGAAGGAACTGGCTGCGGCCTGATCGCACCCGCCTCACTCAATCGAAAACGGCTCGCCTCTGGCGGGCCGTTTTTCGTTGTGGTCAGGAGGTCGCCACAACCCGTCGGGCGCGGATCGAGGTGCGGATGAAGGCGGCGATAAAGGCAGCGCTCATCAGAAGCACGATGGTCGGGGCGGGGGCGCTGTCGATGAAGAAGCTCAAATAGATGCCGAGGAAGGATGAGGTCAGCGCGATGGCGACAGCCACCAGCATCATCGTGTGGAAACGGCGCGTCAGCAGGAAGGCGATGGCGCCGGGGGCAACGAGGATTGCGACGGAGAGGATGATGCCGACGGCGGTCAGCGCGCCGACCACGGTCAGTGACAGCACCGTCAGCAACCCGTAATGCAAAAGCTTCACCGGAAGGCCTATGGCCTGCGCATGCTGGGGATCGAAGGCATGCACCAGCAGATCCTTGCGTAGCACGCCGAGAAAGATCACACAGGCGAGCGCAATCAGGCCTGTCTCGATGAGATCGGAGGGTGCGATGCCGAGCATGTCGCCGAACAGGATATGGTCGAGATGCACGTCGCTCTGGACGGCGACGAACATCACGAGGCCAAGGCCGAACATGCCGGAAAACACGATGCCGAGCACCGTATCTTCCTTGATGCGGCTATTGTCCTTGAGATAACCGGTGGCCAGCGCGCAAACCAGACCCGCCACGAAGGCGCCGAGCGACAGCGGTAGCGACAGCATATAGGCGATGACGACGCCCGGCAGCACCGCATGGGAGACGGCATCGCCCATCAGCGACCAGCCCTTCAGCACCAGAAAGCAGGAGAGCATCGCCATCGGCACGGCAATCATCATGGTTACGATGAAAGCGTTCTGCATGAAGGGCAGCAGGAACGGCAGTATGGCCAGTTGCAGGGTCTCGCTCATGCCGGCTCCTCCAGTGCCGCGGCGCGGCGGCGGCGGGCGGCGATCAGGCCGTGCTTCGGGGCAAAAACGAAGGCGGTCAGGAAGATCAGCGTCTGCAGCACGACGATGATGCCGCCGGTCGCGCCGTTGAGGAAATAGCTGGCATAGGCGCCGACGAAGCTGGTGACGGCACCGATGCCGGCCGCCAGTACGATCAGGCGCTGGAACCGGTCGGTGATGAGGTAAGCAGTTGCACCCGGCGTCACCACCATCGCAACGACCAGGAACGCGCCGACGGTTTGCAGGGCGGCAACCGTGGAGGCGGCCAGCAGCGTAAAGAACAGGGTCTTCAAAAAGTCCGGGCGCAGGCCAATGGTGCGCGCATGGTTTTCATCGAAGAAGGCCACCATCAGGTCCTTCCACTTCAACAGAAGGATGACGAGGCTGATGCCGCCGATCAGCACCAGCTGCACCGTATCTTCCGGCGTGATGGCGAGGATATTGCCGAGCACGATGGTCTGGATGTTGACCGAAGTGGGCGACAGCGACACCATGAACAGGCCAAGGCCGAAAAAAGCGGTGAAGATCAGCCCGATGATCGCGTCTTCCTTCAGCTTGGTGCGCTGGTTGAGAAAGAGCATGGCAATCGCCGCAAGCCCGCCGGAGAGGAAGGCGCCGAGCGCAAAGGGCAGGCCCAGCATGTAGGCACCGGCAACGCCGGGAACGATGGCATGCGACAACGCATCGCCGATCAGCGACCAGCCCTTGAGCATCAGGTAGGCGGAGAGAAAACCGCAGACGCCGCCGACCAGAGCGCTCACCCAGATGGCGTTCAGCATATAGCCATAGGTGAAGGGCTCAAGAAGCGTCTGGAGCATCCACCGCCTCCTTCGGCTTCTGGGTGGCCGTCTTGCGGGTGCCGTTGCCATAGGTCACAAACGGTCGCTCGTCGTCGGTTATGACGCGCACATGGCGGGCGTCTTCGTCGTCATGCAGGTCGCGGCCGCCGAGAACGAAATGGCGCAGCACGCCGCCAAAGGCCTTTTCGAGGTTTTCCTCGTTGAACGTGTCTTCCGTTTTGCCATAGGCGGTCACGGTGCCCTTCACGAAAACGGTGCGGTCGCAGAAATCCGGCACGCTGCCGAGATTGTGCGTGGAGACCAGCATGACGCGGCCTTCATCGCGCAGGGATTTGAGGAGCGTGATGATCTGTTCTTCGGTGCCGACATCGACGCCGGTAAACGGCTCATCGAGCAGGATCACCTGGCCTTCCTGGGCGAGAGCCCGGGCCAGAAACACCCGCTTGCGCTGGCCGCCGGAGAGTTCGCCGATCTGGCGCTTGCGAAACTCCACCATGTTGACGCGTTGAAGCGCCTCACTCACCATGTCATGATCGCGGCGGGTGGGGATGCGCAGGAAATTCATGTGGCCGTAGCGGCCCATCATCACCACGTCTTCGACGAGAACCGGAAAATTCCAGTCCACCTCTTCCGACTGCGGCACATAGGCGATGAGGTTTTTCTTGAGCGCCTGGGCAGCACTCATGCCGAGGATTTCAACGGTGCCGCCCGATAGCGGCACGAAACCCATGATGGCCTTGAAGAGGGTGGATTTGCCGGCGCCGTTGACGCCGACCAGAGCGGTGATGGTGCCCTTGGGGACCGTGAAGCTGGCGTGCCGGAGCGCGGTGTGCCCGTTGCGGTAGGAGACGGTAACGTCATCGACCCGGATGCCCAAAGGCTGCTGCTTCACTTTTCCCATCATCATTGCGAAAGACCCTTCGCAATCGTGCCCGTCGTTACCTTCAGAAGATCGAGATAGGTGGGAACGGGACCATCCGGATCACTGAGACTGTCGACATAAAGCACTCCACCGTATTTTGCCCCCGTTTCCCGCGCCACCTGTTTTGCCGGATCGGGTGAGACGGTGCTTTCTGAAAAGATCACCCCGACCTTCTCGGCTCGCATGGCATCGATCACGGTTTTCACCTGCTGCGGTGTGCCCTGGCTATCGGAGTTGACCGGCCAGAGATAAAGCTCCTTCAGGCCGAAATCGCGGGCGAGATAAGAGAAGGCGCCTTCGCTTGTCACCAGAACGCGCTGGTTTTGCGGAAGGGCGTTCAGCGTTTCGCGGATGGGCTGAACGGCGGCGCGGATCTTGTCGGAATAGATCTTGGCATTGGTCGCGTAGAGATCGGCATGGGCGGGATCGATCTCGGCCAGCGCCTTGCGGATGTTTTCCACGTAGATCAGCGCATTGTCCGGCGACATCCAGGCGTGCGGGTTGGGCCGCCCCTCATAAGCGCCGCCGGCAATTGCCATGGGCACCACGCCATCAGACACCGTGACACTGGGCACATTGCCGAGGTTGACGAGGAATTTTTCAAACCATTGTTCAAGGTTCAAACCGTTGCGCAAAACCAGGTTCGCATTGCGGGCGCGCAGGATGTCGCGCGGCGTCGGCTGGTAGTTGTGAATCTCCGCGCCGGGTTTGGTAATACTTTCGACATCGGCGGCGTCGCCGGCCACGTTCTTCGCCATGTCGGCGATAATGGTGAAGGTGGTGACAACCTTGGGCTTCTCCGCGGCCTGTGAGACTGCCGGTAAAAGGCTGATAACGGTCGCAAGACCGATAGAGAGCATGCGCAGTAGCACGGAATTCATCCTCTAATGCAACTCATTTGCAATCTAACTTAGCCTCGCTTTTGCCGATGTCAATGCTATTGCAAATCATTCGCAACTTCGTGAAGTCTGGCTTAACGCTTGGCCGTTGTGCCGGGACGGGGCAGGGGCGTCACCCAAACGCCCTTCGCGGTTAAAGCATTCTTCAATGCTCATGGATAAAGATGGCGGCTCGGCCCTGTTGGCCTCAGTTTTGCGTTGATTGGAGTTGTGCATGCCGGAGTCGCGGGCGTGAAGGGCGTAAAGATACGGCTGTCACGCACCCTCGTGCTGGTTCTCGGCGGCGTCGTCCTTCTCGGCGGCGGCAGCGGTGCCGTGGCGCTCTATGTCGGCGCCGACAAACTGCTTGGCCCCTCCTATGCAGAGATCAACGGGCTGGAATGCACGACCTTGCAACTGGTGAAGATCAAGCGCGATCATCGCTACTGGGTGCGCAAATATGTGGTGACGGCAGAGCCGGGCGATGGCTTGGCGCGGCTGAAGACTGCGCTTCGCGTTGCAAAGTCCGTGCAGGCGGCGGAAAAGGCCGATCTGGTACAGGTGAGCATCCTCGATAAATCCGGGCCGACGCAACGTGCGGGCATGCGCGGGCGCGCCATCGGTGCGCAGGTGGTCTATATCCCGACGCCATCGCAGGAGGCGGATGTTTCCGATCCCGTCTATTCCGCCTTCTATTTCGACGGTGCTGTGGCGCCGAACGGCGAATATTTCGGACTGCGCGTCGATCCGCCATTGGAGGATATCGAAAAGCTGGCGGCAAGCCTCACCGATAGCGCCGATTGCGTCTCGCCGGTGGCTGAAAGCGATGCCAAGGGTGATGGTCACGGTGCGGCCAAGGGCAAGGATGCCCATGGCGGTGGCCATGAAGCAGCCCCGCCGGCGCATGGTGCAGAGGCAGGCGCCGATGCCGGCCACGGCGAAAAGACCGATGAGCATGGCGCTCCACCTGCCGCGGGCGACGGCCATGGCGGGGAGGCCGCGCCAGAACCTGAAAGCGGCGGCCTGATCAGTTCGCTGAAAAACATGGTGTTTGGAAAGCCCGAGGAGACGGCTGACGCCAAGGCGCCAGCCGATGCACATGGCGCAGCAGACAAGCCTGCCGAAACGGCGGATGCCGCCGCGCATGCCGAGCCCAGCGCCCAGCCAAGCCCCGAGCACACCGCCGTTGCCGCCGAGCCGGGCATGTTTTCCCGCATGAAGGCGATGGTGTTTGGCGCGGATGCGCCGAAAACTGTTGTCGAGCAGGTGCCGCCAGCTCCGGCCGCCAGCGAGCCGTCGCAATCCCATGCCGCTGCGCCGGCGCATGATGGCATTGACCCCATGAAGGTTGCCGCCCCGACGGACGAAAGGGGTTCAGCGGCGAAATCGGAGCCTGCCGCGCCGCAAGCGCCGCCGCCGGTGAACGCCGCCACCGTCTCCCACTGATTTTTTCGACACGCACCAAACAGAAACGGCCCGTGCGAAGCGGGCCGTCTGTCTGATTGTCTTTGCCTCTCGGCGTCTCAGTCCGCCTTGTTGCGGCGGGCCGGGAAGAGGATGATGTCGCGGATCGAGGGCGAGTTGGTGAGCAGCATGATCAGGCGGTCGACGCCGATGCCGAGGCCACCGGCGGGCGGCATGCCCTGGTCGATGGCATCGAGAAACTCGTCGTCGAGCTGCTTGTCCTTTTCGCCACGGGCGTGCGCCTGTTCCAGCTGCTCGACCATGCGCTTGCGCTGTTCTTCCGGGTCGTTCAGTTCGGAAAACGCATTGCCCACTTCCCAGGCGTTACAATAGGTCTCGAAACGTTCGACAAGCCGCGGCTCGCCCGGCACTTCCTTGGCAAAGGGCGAAATGTCCTTCGGGAAATGCGTGACATGGCTCGGCTGGATCAGCGTGCCCTCGACCTTTTCCTCAAAGATGAAGGCGAGGCATTCGCCCCAGGTCCAATCCTTTTCAACCGCAAAACCGGCAGCCTTGGCAGCAGTGCGGGCTTCCTCGTCGGTCTTCATGGCAAGGAAATCGATGCCGGTTGCTTCCTTGACTGCTTCCGGCATCGGCACCCGCTTGAACGGGCCCTTGAAAGACAGCGTCTTGTCGGCAAATTCCACATCCGTCGTGCCGTGGATCGACAGTGCCAGCGTTTCGAACAGGCGTTCGACCAGGCCCATCATGTCCTCGTAATCGGCATAGGCCCAGTAGCACTCCATCATGGTGAACTCGGGGTTGTGCCTTGTGGAAACGCCTTCGTTGCGGAAGTTGCGGTTGATCTCGAACACCTTGTCGGAGAGGCCGGAGACCAGCGTGCGCTTCAAGAACAGTTCCGGCGCGATGCGCAGGTACATGTCCATCTTCAGCGTATTGTGGAAGGTCTTGAACGGATCAGCCGTCGCGCCGCCATAGACCGTCTGCAGCATCGGCGTCTCGACTTCGAGAAAGCCCTCGTTCTCCAGGAAGCGGCGGAAGCCGGACACGATCTTCGAGCGCTGCTGGAAACGCAGCTTGCTCTCGTCATTGCTCAGGATGTCGAGATGGCGCTTGCGGTAGCGAATTTCGACGTCAGCAATGCCGTTCCACTTTTCCGGCATCGGCAGCAGCGACTTCGTCAGCATGGTGATCTCATGCGCGTTGATCGTCAGCTCACCACGCTTGGTGCGGCGCACGACGCCGGTGACGCCGATGATGTCGCCGATATCGATGAGGGCCAGCATCTCGCGAGCCGCTTCCGGCGTGGTGTCTTTATGGGAAAAGATCTGCACCTTGCCCGAGGCATCGCGCAGATCCATGAACATGCCGGAATTGCGCGAGGAATAAACGCGGCCGGCAACGGTGACGATATCGCCTGTCTCGACGTCTGCCTCGAGGCTCTCGTATTTTTCCGCCAGTTCCGCATTGGTCAGCGTGCGGTGGAAATGCGCCGGATAAACGTCGCCCACCTTTTCGCGCAGCAGCGCCAGTTTCTGGCGGCGCACTTGCGTGGCGTCGGAGGAGAGGGCGGTTTCGGTCTTCTGTTCGGTCATCGGTTTTCGCCTTCGAGGCTGGTTGTTCTGGTTCACCGGTGCGGCGGGCTCGGCTAACCCTCCCCCTTGTGGGGAGGGTCGGAGCGTAGCGACGGGGAGGGGTAACCCGGATTGAGAAAGAAAAGGCCCCTCCCTAACCCTCCCCACAAGGGGGAGGGAACCCGTCGCCGCTGGGTATTACTTCTCTACACCCACCATGGATGCCACCACGGTTGCGGCAATTTTGAGCCGCTGGCGCACGACCGAGCGGCCGAGCAGCGCCATCGAGTCAAACAGCGGCAGCGAGCGCGACGAACCGGACATGGCAACAAACAGCGGCGGTGTCACCACGCGCAGCTTTTTGCCAAGCTTGTCGGCAATGGTGCGCAGTTCCTGGTCGATGCTTTCCACCGTCCATTCCGGCATCTTTTCGAAATCGGCCTGTACGGTGTTGATGATCTCAAGCGTATCGGCAGGCGTCGTCTTCAGCCCGGCAAACGAGACGGGCGTCAGGCCAACGTCGTTTGCGAGCAGGAAGCCGGCGAGCTGCGGCAGTTCGCCGAGCTTGGAAATGCGGCTCTGCGACAGCTTGAGGCCTTCTGTCAGGCGCTGGTTTTCCGACGCCCATTCGAAGGTACGGGCAATGAATTCCTCAGGCGTCAGCTTTTCGCGCAGCCAGCGGCCGTTCAGCCAGTCGAGCTTCTGAATGTCGAAGATGGCGCCGGCCTTGGAAAGATTGTCCGGATCGAACTTTTCCGCCAGCTGGTCCATCGTCAGCAGCTCTTCGCCTTCGGCGATCTGCACGAAGAACCGACCGAGGAAATTCATCAGCGCTTCCGGCAGGTAACCGAGTGCCGAATAATACGAGATCGAGGTCGGGTTCTTGCGCTTCGACAGTTTCGACTTGTCGGCATTGCGCATCAGCGAAAGATGCATGAACTTCGGCTCGTCCCAGCCGAAATAGCGATAAAGCAGGATGTGCTTCGGCACAGACGCCAGCCATTCCTCGCCGCGCGCCACATGGGTGATCTTCATCAGATGGTCGTCGATGACGTTTGCCATGTGATAGGTCGGCATGCCATCGGCCTTGATCAGCACCTGCATGTCGACGGAATTCCACGGGATCGACACGTCGCCATAAACGCCGTCGTTGAATTCGCAGGCGCCTTCGGTCGGGATCTTCATGCGCACGACGGAGGCTTCGCCGGCATCCATCTTGGCGGTGACTTCTTCAGCGGAATAACGCAGGCAAAGGCCATCGTAGCCGGGGGCCTTTCCGGCGGCGCGCTGGTCTTCGCGCATCTTGTCCAGCCGCTCCGGCGTGCAGAAACAGCGGAACGCATGGCCCTTGTCGAGAAGGTCCTGCGCGTAGGGCCAGTACATGTCCTTGCGATCGGACTGGCGATAGGGGCCATAGGGGCCGCCGACATCGGGGCCTTCGCTCCACTCAAGGCCGGCCCAGCGCAACGCGTCGAGCACTTTCTGCTCGTATTCCGGCGTCGAGCGCGAGGCATCGGTATCCTCGATGCGCAAAATGAACTCGCCGCCCATCTTCTTGGCGAAGAGATAGTTGAAAAGCGCGATATAGACCGTGCCGACATGCGGCTCGCCGGTCGGGGAGGGTGCGATACGGACGCGGACGCCGGAAGTGGTCATGGGTGCCTGCTCGAACTGGAAAAGCGCCCGGAAGGGCGCGATTTTTGTTTTCGGGATTGGCAGGCCTTAGCGCATATTCTGCGGGAAGCGTCAAGATTTATGCGGCAATCCGTCAGGTCACCGGCCAGAACCACATCAGCGCGGGCACGCTGACCAGCACGATCAGCAGCGATAGCGGCAGTCCCAGGCGCGGGTAATCGGAGAATTTATAACCGCCCGGGCCCATGACGAGCGTGTTGCACTGATGGCCGACGGGGGTGAGGAAATCCGAACCGGCGCCGATGGCAACAGCCATCAGAAAGGCTTCCGGCCGAAAGTGCAGCGTCGTTGCAAAGCTGACGGCAATCGGCCCCATCACCAGCACGGTCGCGGCATTGTTGAGGAAGGGCGTCACGGCCATGGCAGTGACGAGAATGAGGGTGAGCGCCCCCCAGGGCGGCAGGCTGTGGGCCGCCGTTCCGAGCCAGCCGGCGATCAATTCGCTGCCACCGGAGGTGCGCAAAGAGTCCGACACCGGGATCAGCGCGCCGAGCATGACCAGGATCGGGCCATCGACGGCTTTGTAGATGTCGCTGATCGGCACGGCGCGGAACACGGCCATGCCGAGTGCGGCGGCAAAGAAGGCAACGGCAACCGGTGCGTAACCGAGGGCCGTGGTAATCATCGCCAGCGCCAGGATGGCAAGCGGGATCAGGGCGCGTCTTTGCGTGCCGAGCATGATTTCCTGCTGGGCCAGAGGCAGAAGCGCCAGATCCTGCAGCACGGTCGGCAGCGTCTTTCGCCCGCCCTGCAGCACGATCACGTCCCCTTCGCGCAGCACGAGATCGCGCAGGCGGTCGCGCACCCGTTCACCACGCCGGCTGACGGCGAGAAGATTGACACCGCGCGTATAAGACAGCGCAAGCTCGCGCGCCGAAAGCCCCGCCAACGCCGATTGCCGCGAGATCACGCATTCGATCGAGACGAGATCCTGCAGCGGCTGGCCGCTTTCGCGCAGCACTTTTCCGGAAAGCTGTAGTTTGGCCCGGGAAATCGCCCGTTCCAGCGCTGAGGACCGGCCCTCCAGCAGGATGGAATCATCTTCGCGCAGGATGAGATCGGGGAAGGGCGACATGCGGGCAGAGCCGCGCAGCACGGCGGTTGCCACCACTTCATTGTCGCCGAGTTTCAGCAGGTCGCCCAGCGGTTTGCCCATCACCGTCGACTGGCCGGTGACGACAGCCTCCGAAGCATAATCGGAGATTTCCACGGCGTCTTCGATAGAACTGTTCTGCTTGGTGCGCTCCGGCACTAGCCAATAGAAGAACAAGAGGAAGGTGACGCCGACCAGCGTTAGGAGGCCGCCGACGGGGGTGAAATCGAACATGGTGAAGGGGGTGCCGGTCATTTCGCCGCGCAGGCGCGACACGACGATGTTCGGCGAGGTGCCAATCTGCGTCATCAGCCCGCCCAGCAGCGCCGAAAACGCCATCGGCATCAAGTAACGCGACGGCGAGACACCGGCCCGGCGCGAAAACTGGAAGGCGACGGGGATCATGATCGCCAGCGCGCCGATATTCTTGATGAAGGCCGACAGGATCGCCACGACGATCATCAGAAGCGCGATCTGTGCGCGCACCGAACTGAGGTTCGGGAAAAACTTCTTGATGGCGATTTCTACCACGCCGGAGCGGGCCACGCCGGCACTGACGACAAGCGCGCTGCCGACGATGATGACGATATCATCGGAAAAACCGGAAAAGGCCTGATTTGCCGGCACCACGCCGAGAATGACCGCCACCACCAGTGCCGTGCAGGCAACTACGTCGTAGCGAAAACGATCCCAGATAAACACCGCCATCATGGCGCCGATTACGGAGAAGGCGAGGATCTGTTGCGTGGTCATGCCGCTCCGGGGGAGGGGCGGCGAAGGGCTGCCGCCGGAATAGGAACTTTGGGTGCCACCTCAAATACAGCGGCGCGATAAAAGTTCCAAGCCCGGCGAGAGCCTTGTCGTCAGTTCTTGGACGTCAGTGTGCCGTATCGTGCGTGATGCCGCCTTGCTTGCGCTTGCGGGCATTGCGCGAGAACATGTTCAACACCTCGACCAGCGCCGAAAACGCCATCGCGGCGTAGACATAACCCTTCGGCACATGGAAGCCCATGCCTTCGGCAATCAGCGTCGTGCCGATCATCAGCAGGAAGGCCAGCGCCAGCATGACGATGGTGGGGTTTTTCTCGATGAAGTTGGCAAGCGGCGTGGCCGCCACCAGCATCACTGTGACGGCGGCGACCACGGCAATGACCATGATCGGCACATGCGGCGTCATGCCGACAGCGGTGATGATGCTGTCGATGGAAAAGACGAGGTCGAGAAGCAGGATCTGACCGATAGCTGCGGCAAAACTGGTTGCCACCTGGCCGCCGACCATGTCTTCCTTATGATCGACCGGATCGACGCTGTGGTGGATTTCCTTGGTTGCCTTCCACACAAGGAACAGGCCGCCGGCGATGAGGATGATGTCCTTCCACGAAAAGCCCTGGCCGAACACTTCAAAGACGGGCGTGGTCAGCTGGACGATCCAGGCCACGGTGCCGAGCAGGCCGAGACGCATCACAAGGGCAAGACCGATGCCGATCTTGCGGGCCTTTTCACGATTTTCGGGCGGCAGCTTGTTGGTGAGGATGGAGATGAAGATCAGGTTGTCGATGCCGAGCACGATCTCCATCACCACCAGGGTGACGAGTGCGACCCAGGCGGCTGGATCCTGGACGAGTATCATCAGGTTTTGCATGTGGTGGTGCCCCTTGGCGCCGCAGGAGTGCTGGCGTTCGGAATGTAGACGGGATGTCCGACTAATCAAGCTTCAGCAGCGGGATAAATTTTAGCTATCTGGCTTCTGCGGTGTAAAAAAAATGATCAATGAATTTGGTGGCTTACGGCGCCTCTTTGTGGTCGAGACGCACGCACTCCCTCCGTTGTGCAAACGGTATACGCAACCTGTGCCAGATTTATTGCATGGACGGGTCAGATTTTTTTACGCCGTAGCCCGCCATGAACAGCTTCATGGCGCCTGTCACCACGCGCTCGATCTCTGACGTCGAGGGCGGCGTGCGGGCAACGCCGAAAAGACAGAGCTTGAAGAAGGTGCCCGTACACAACTCGATATACTGGCGGGCCGCAAGCGGGATGTCATCGACGCGCAGCGTGCCCCGCGCGACCTGCTGTTCGAGGAAATGTTCCAGCACGGTGCGCACGTTGAGCGTCTCCTGCTGGAAAAACTGCCCGGAGAGCTGCGGCATGCGCGAGGCAACGGCGATCATCGTGCGCATCGCCGACACGGTGCCAACGGCTGTCACCTGCAGGGCAAAGCCGACGCCATACCGGAAAAGCCCTTCCTCCACATCCTCGATGCCGGACAGGAGATCCTGCAGGGATTGCGTCAGCTGCATCCGTTCGCGCTCCATGATGGCGGCGAACAGTTCGTCCTTGTTGGCGAAGTAAACGTAGATCGTGCTTTTGGAGACACCCGCCTCGCGCGTGATGTCGTTCATGCTGGCCGCGTCGAAGCCCACCGACATGAAGACGCGCTTTGCCCCGTCGAGGATCTGCTCGCGCTTGACAGGATCTGCCCCGGCAGCAAACCGGCCGGCTTGCGCCGCCGTATCGCAGGAAGCGGATCTCTCGTCAGACATTTGTGATCCCAAAATTTAACCTTTTCGAACCGAGTGGTTCGATTGCACTTGATATGTCGGATGGAACTGTCTATGTCAACCTCAATTGAACCGATCGGTTCGATCCGGTCGTTCTCCCTGATCAATGGTGCTCCCCATGAACGCATCCACGAACTCTGGCTCTCTGCGCGTCGTTTCCACGGACGCCGAGGGCGCCGAAAAGGCTGAACTGCGCCAGGAGGCGCCTGTCGGCGAAAAGGCGACAGCGGCCAAGCCCGCAGGCCCGGATGGCAGCCCGGGTGCCGACGCGCCCAAGAAAAAGAGGCGCAGCCTTGTCCTGCCGATCCTGGCGGTGGCACTTGTTGGTGCAGGCGGCTGGTATGGCTATAACTGGTGGACCGACGGCCGTTTCCTGGTGTCGACCGATGATGCCTATATCTCCGGCGATATCGCGGTCATTTCGCCAAAAGTGTCCGGTTATGTTGAAAAGGTCAACGTGGTCGAGAACCAGACGGTGAAGGCCGGCGATCCTCTTGTCACGCTCGACCAGGGCGACTACCGCATTGCTCTGGAACAGGCGCAGGCTAACGTCGAAAGCGCCAATCTGGCCGTTTCCCGCATGGACGCGCAGATCGCCGTCGGTGAGGCGAGCCTGAAGCAGTCGCAGGCGCAGCTGGGCGCCCTTCAGGCGGTTCTTCGCGGGGCTGAAATCACCCTGAAGCGCCAGACCGAACTGGCCGCCAAGTCCGTCGGCACCACCGCCGATCTCGACAATGCCCAGATTGCACTGGAGCAGGCGCAGGCCAATCTTGCCGCAGGCGATGCCGCCGTCACCTCGGCCAGCGCCAATATCGATCTTCTGCGTGCCCAGCGCACGGAAGCCGTCAACACCGTTCGCGTGCAGGAACTGGCCGTAGAGCAGGCAAAGCGCGACCTCGATTTTACCGTGCTGAAGGCGCCTTATGACGGCACGATCGGCAATCTGTCCGTCCAGACCGGTGACCTGGTCTCCAGTGGCAAACGGCTGGCTTCGCTGGTGCCGCTCGATGCGCTCTATATCGACGCCAACTACAAGGAAACGCAGCTTGGCCATATCCTGCCGGGCGCCAAGGTTCGCGTGCATGTCGATGCATTCGACGAGGACACCATTGAGGGGACGGTCGAATCCATCGCGCCTGCCTCGGGCGCCGTCTTCTCGCTGCTGCCGCCGGAAAATGCCACGGGCAATTTCACCAAGGTTGTCCAGCGCGTGCCGGTCCGCATCGCCATACCGCAGGATGTGCTGAACGAACGCCGGTTGCGCGCGGGCATGAGCGTCGTTGCCGATGTCGATACGCGCACCGGTCCGTCTGCAACCGCTGCCGCCAAGTAACGGCCTCGGTTCGGGCAAAGGAGAACCATCATGGCCGCCACCACAGCGACTGCGGGCGCCATGCCTGTCGATCCCCCCATGGATAAAAGAAAGCTGATTGCTTTCTTTGCCATGGTGGTCGGCATGTTCATGTCCATCCTCGATATCCAGATCGTCTCGGCATCCCTGTCGGAAATCCAGGCCGGTCTGTCGGCAGGCTCGGACGAGGTCGCCTGGGTGCAGACCTCCTACCTGATTGCGGAAGTCATCATGATCCCGCTGTCGGGCACGCTTGCGCGCATCCTGTCGACGCGGGTGTTGTTTACCGTTTGTGCGGCAGGCTTCACCCTGTCGAGCGCGCTCTGCGCCACGGCCACCAACATCGACCAGATGATCATCTACCGTGCCATCCAGGGTTTTATCGGCGGTGGCATGATCCC
Source organism: Rhizobiaceae bacterium (assembly GCA_027483885.1). Taxonomy (GTDB): domain Bacteria; phylum Pseudomonadota; class Alphaproteobacteria; order Rhizobiales; family Rhizobiaceae; genus Neorhizobium. The sequence goes on along the minus strand of JAIXTO010000124.1, from coordinate 46,681 downwards.
GTCCGTGTTTGCTGCAGCCTTTACCATTTTCCCGCCGTCCAAGCGCTCGGTCGTCTCGCCGATCATCGGCCTCATCGCCACGCTTGCCCCCACCATCGGGCCGACAGTCGGCGGTTATCTCAGCAACGCGTTTTCGTGGCATTGGCTGTTTCTCGTCAATATCGTGCCGGGCATCATCGTCACGCTGATGGCCTGGACCTTTATCGATTTCGACAAGCCCAACCATTCCCTGATGAAACGGTTCGACTGGTGGGGACTTCTGTCCATGGCCGTTTTCCTTGGCTCGCTCGAATACGTGCTGGAAGAGGGCAACAGCAAGGACTGGTTCAGCGACGAGCATATCGTGCTTGGAACGGTTGCCATGGTCACGGGCGCGGTCGTGTTTTTCTGGCGCGCCTTCAAGGTGGATTTCCCGGTTGTGGATCTGAAGGCCTTCACCAACCGCAATTTCGCCTTCGGTTCACTGTTTTCCTTCGTCATGGGCGTCGGGCTGTATGGCTTGACCTATATCTACCCGCTCTATCTGGCGCGTATCCGCGGTTACGATGCGCTGATGATCGGCGAGACCATGTTCGTGTCCGGCCTTGCGATGTTCATGACGGCGCCGATTGCCGGCATGCTGTCCACCAAGATGGACCCGCGTGCGATGATGGCGATCGGCTTTTTCGGTTTTGCCTGCGGCACCTATCTGATGACCGGCCTGACAGCCGACTGGGATTTTTACGAATTGCTGGTGCCGCAGATCCTGCGCGGTTGTTCGCTGATGCTGTGCATGGTGCCCATCAACAACGTCGCGCTTGGCACCCTGCCGCCGCAGCGCATCCAGAACGCCTCGGGTCTTTATAACCTGACGCGAAACCTCGGCGGTGCCGTGGGTCTTGCCGTCATCAACACCATGCTGACGCAACGCTCGGACGAACATTATGCACGGCTGTCGGAGCATGTGAACTACGGCAATCCGGCAGCCCTCCAATGGCTGGAAGACGTTGGCGCCAATTTCAACGCTTATGGCATCGATGGCTCAAGCGCCGCACTTTCCAAGCTCTCAGGCATCGTCACGCAGCAGGCAACGGTCATGTCCTTCATCGATGTGTTCATGGGGCTGACCGGGTTGTTTGCCAGCCTCATTCTGCTTGTGATGATGATTTCCAAACCGAAGGCTGCCCCGCCACCCGGCGCCGGCCACTAGTCCTCCATCCCTTTAAGAGATCCACCGCCGACGAAGGGTCGCCGCTCACGCGGCGGCCTTTCTCGTTTATGGATGTGGTCGTTTCCGAAATTTTGATTTACGTACCTCAGATCTGGCGTTATGTGTTCTCGCGGAGGAAACATGAAGCCCACGGTTCACGATATCGCAGCCCATGCAGGCGTCAGCCTTGCCACCGTCGACCGTGTGTTGAACGGAAGAGCGGGCGTGCGCGAGGTGACGCGGCTGCGCGTGGAAGAGGCGGTCACAGCCCTTGGTTTCGTGCGCGATGTGGCCGCCGCCAATCTTGCCAAGGGCCGGGTCTATACGTTCACCTTCATTCTGCCGGCCAATGACAATTCCTTCATGATCGGCCTTCGCGCCGAAGTGGAGCAGGCAGCACGGCGCGCATCGGGCGAGCGTATGGCAATCCGCATTGTCGACGTTCCCGCCTTCGATACGGGCGCGCTGGTGGCGGCTCTCGAAGACGCGCAAGCGGGTATGCCGGATGGCGTCGCGTTTGTCGCGATCGATGCCGCCGAAGTGCGCGCGGCCGCCGAAAACCTGCTTGCGGCGGGCATTGCGGTCGTCACGCTCGTTTCCGATCTCGGCGGCACGGCCCGCACGCATTATGCCGGCATCGACAATATCGCCGCTGGCCGCACCGCCGGCATGTTGACCGGCAGGTTCCTGTCGGGTCGGGCAGGGCCGGTTCTGCCGCTTGCGGGCTCGCTGATGGTGCGCGACCACCGCGAACGTCTGCAGGGGTTTTCCGCCGTCATGACTGAGCGGTTTCCCGAGCGCGCGATCCTTGCTCCCGTCGAAGGGCGCGATGATCCGGCGACCGCCGAACGCATGGTCGAGGAGGCGCTTGCCGCCCATGGCGATCTCTGCGGCATCTACAGTTTTGGCGCGGGCAATCGCGGGCTCATCCGGGCCATCGAGCGGCTGCCTACGCAAATGCGGCCGGTCGTCATCCTGCACGAACTCACCGATGTCACACGTTTGGCACTTGTGGCTGATCTGATCGATGCCGTGCTCAATCAGGATGCCGGCCACGAGGTGCGAAGCGCCATCCGGGTTCTGAAGGCGGCAGCGGATGGTTCAAAAGTGGTGGAGGCGCAGGAGCGTATCCGCATCGACATTTTTCTGAAAGACAACCTGCCCTGAGCGGCAGGCATGAGGAGGACAGACATCATGTATCTCGGTCTCGATCTCGGCACGTCCGGCGTCAAAGCCATGTTGATCGATGCGGACCAGCGCGTCATCGGCTCGGCCACCGCCGCCATCGATGTTTCGCGGCCCCATCCCGGCTGGTCGGAGCAGAACCCGGCCGACTGGATCCGTGCAACGGAAGAAGCCGTTGCAGGCCTGAAGGCCACCCATGGCGAAGCGCTGGCAGCCGTTCGCGGCATCGGCCTTTCCGGTCACATGCATGGCGCAACGCTGATCGATGCCGAAGACAAGGTTCTGCGTCCCTGCATCCTGTGGAATGACACCCGCTCTTTTGCGGAGGCCGCAAGCCTCGATGCCGATCCGCGTTTTCGCGCCTTGACCGGCAATATCGTATTTCCCGGTTTTACCGCCCCGAAACTCGTCTGGGTGAAAAACAACGAACCGGAGATTTTTGCCAAGGTTGCAAAGGTGCTGCTGCCGAAGGATTTTCTGCGCCTCTGGCTGTCGGGTGAGCATATCTCCGAAATGTCGGATTCGGCCGGCACCTCCTGGCTCGATACCGGCAAGCGCGCCTGGTCCGATGAGCTTCTGGAGGCCACGGACCTGACGCGGGCGCAGATGCCGGCGCTGGTGGAAGGCACGGCCGAGGCCGGTCGTCTTCGCCCCGAGCTTGCCGCATCCTGGGGCATGACACAAAGCGTCGTGATTGCCGGCGGTGCCGGCGATAACGCCGCCTCTGCCTGCGGCATGGGAACGGTGGCGGAAGGTCATGCCTTCGTGTCGCTTGGCACATCCGGCGTGCTGTTTGCCGCAAACGGCTCTTATCTGCCAAAGCCTGAAAGCGCCGTGCATGCCTTCTGCCACGCCCTGCCCAATACCTGGCACCAGATGGGTGTCATTCTCTCGGCAACCGATGCGCTGAACTGGTATGCAAAAGTGACGGCTAAGACCGCCGGCGAACTGGCCGCCGAAGTGGGCGACACCCTGCATGCCCCGACCGGCGTCACCTTCCTGCCGTATCTCTCGGGCGAACGTACTCCGCACAATGACGCAAAAATCCGCGGTGCCTTCATCGGCCTTGGCCATGAGACCGACCGCGCAGCACTCACCCAGGCCGTGATGGAAGGTGTCACCTTCGCCATCCGCGACAGCCTGGAGGCGCTGAAATCCGCCGGCACCCGCATCGACCGTGTCACGGCCATCGGCGGCGGCTCACGCTCGCGCTACTGGCTGGCCTCGATTGCAACGGCACTCGGCGTTCCCGTCGATATTCCAGCCGACGGCGATTTCGGCGCAGCCTTCGGGGCCGCCCGTCTCGGGCTGATTGCCGCAACCGGTGCCGATCCGCTTTCCGTCTGCACCGCGCCAGTCACGGCCGAGACGGTGGAGCCGGTTTCGACGCTAACCGGAGCCTATGATGCGGCCTACGGCCGGTATCGGGCGCTCTATCCGGCGATCCGGTCGCTTGGCGGCTGAGATCCCCCTCATCCGCCTGCCGGCACCTTCTCCCCGAGGGGAGAAGGGACAAGCGGCACGCGCCGATTTCCCCTCTCCCCCGCGGGGAGAGGGCAGGGTGAGGGGGCCTCACCCGCAATGCTCTCTATTTTATTCAACGAACCACCAAGGAGGAACCACCCATGTCGACAGGCTTTTTCGGCGATATCGCAAAAATTCAGTATGAAGGTCCAGACAGCACCAATCCGCTGGCCTTCCGTCATTACCAGCCGGACGAAATCGTGCTGGGCAAGCGCATGGAAGACCATCTGCGTTTTGCCGTTGCCTATTGGCACACGTTCGTGTGGCCGGGCACCGATCCCTTCGGCGGTAACACGTTCGAGCGTCCGTGGTTCAAGGACACGATGGATGCGGCAAAACTCAAGGCCGATGTGGCCTTTGAATTTTTCCAGCTGCTCGGCGCGCCCTATTATTGCTTCCACGATGCCGACGTGCGCCCGGAAGGCAGCAATTTTGCCGAGAACACCAAGAACCTCAACGAAATCGTCGATCACTTCGAAAAGAAGCAGGCCGAAACCGGCGTGAAGCTTCTGTGGGGCACGGCGAACATGTTCTCGCATCGCCGCTACATGTCGGGTGCTGCGACCAACCCGGATCCGGAAGTCTTTGCCTTTGCGGCTGCAACGGTCAAAACCTGCATGGATGCGACCCAGCGTCTCGGTGGCGAGAACTATGTGCTGTGGGGCGGCCGCGAAGGTTATGAAACCCTCCTCAATACGGACCTCAAGAAGGAACTGGACCAGATGGGCCGCTTCCTCAACCTCGTTGTGGAATACAAGCACAAGATCGGTTTCAAGGGCGCCATCCTCATCGAACCGAAGCCGCAGGAGCCTTCCAAGCACCAGTACGACTATGACGTCGCCACCGTTTACGGCTTCCTCAAAAAGTACGGTCTGGAAAACGAGGTGAAGGTGAACATCGAGCAGGGCCACGCTATCTTGGCCGGCCACACGTTCGAGCACGAACTGGCGCTTGCCAATGCGCTCGGCATCTTCGGTTCCATCGACATGAACCGCAACGACTACCAGTCCGGCTGGGATACCGACCAGTTCCCCAACAACGTCCCGGAAATGGCGCTCGCCTATTATCAGGTTCTGGCCGGCGGCGGCTTCACCACGGGTGGCACCAACTTCGACGCCAAGCTGCGCCGCCAGTCCATCGATCCGGCAGACCTGCTGATCGGCCATATCGGCGGCATGGATTGCTGCGCCCGCGGCCTGAAGGCGGCAGCCAAGATGATCGAGGACAAGGCGCTCTCGGGGCCGCTTGATTCCCGTTATGCCGGCTGGGCTTCCAGCGAAAGCCAGAAGATGCTGCGCGGCGAGCTGTCGCTCGATGAGATCGCAGCGCATGTCGAAGCCAAGGACATCAACCCGCAGCCGAAATCCGGCCAGCAGGAACTTCTGGAAAACGTCGTCAACCGCTACGTCTGATCCAGCGTTTCATGTCTAACGTTGAGCCGGGGCGCCAAGGTGCCCCGGCTTTTTCGTTCGAACTTTCCGCTTAACGCCTTCCCGGTTCAGTCACCGATCCGCGCACGATGAGATCCGGAAGGATGAGGATCTCGCGATGCTCTGGCGCTGCCGTCTGGCCAAGATTTTCGAGCAGCAGCGCCATCGCCTGGCGGCCGATGGCCGAGCGCGGCTGGCGGATGGTGGTGAGCGCCGGCTTCACATAGGTTGCCTGTGGCACGTCATCGAAGCCGATCACCGAAAAATCCCGTGGCAGATCATAGCCGCGCGCCGAAAGTCCGCTGAGAACGCCAAGCGCTGTTGCATCGTTGACGCAGCAGAAGGCCGTCGGCAGCGTATCGCGCATGAAGAGTTGTTCGACGGCAAGGCGACCGCTTTCGATCGTGCCATCGCCATCGAGAACCATGCGCTGATCGGGCGCGATGCGCGCGGCATCCATGGCGAGATCATATCCCTTGCGGCGGCGCTGGTGGCCAAGCCGGGTCTTGCTGTCGCCGATAAAGGCAATGCGGCGGTGGCCGGATGAGAGAAGATGTTCCGCCGCCTTTCGCCCGCCGGCCTGATCGTCCACGCCTACATAGGGCGTCGCGCTGCCGAAGACCGGCTCGAACACGGCAACGGACGGCGGCAGCCGTTCCGTCATCACCTGATGGCCGAACGGCTGATGGCCGGTAAACAGCACCATGCCGGCCGCCTGACTGGAGCTTAGAAATTTCAGGTATTCCAACCCGCGCTCCGGGTCGTTCTGCGTATGGCCGATCAGCACGCCATAACCATGGGCGCGCGCCTCGTTTTCCAGCCCGATCAGGATCGAGGAAAAATTGGGGTCACCGATATCAGGCGCCAGCACCAAAATCATGTTGGAGCGGCCCATGCGCAGCGAACGCGCCATGGCATTGGTGGTGTAGCCGGTGATCGCAATGGCCTGATTGACGCGCTGGCGGGTCGATTTCGCCACCTTGTCCGGCATGTGGATGGCGCGGCTGACCGTTGCAATCGACACCTCGGCGAGGCGTGCAACATCTTCGATTGTGGCTGGCGCGGAACTGGACAAGGCTTGGGCGACCATCTGCTGGAGGTATCCGGCCTTGGACGCCCGGATAGCCGGAGACGTTAGCGGTGCAAACAGGCGAGAGGAAGCCTGATACGGCTGATAATCCCCTGATTTCACGCAATGTAAACCTTTACATTGGGCGTGTAAAGGTTTACACAAATGTCGGCGGTTGAGGAGCTGCCGGGGAGAGTTTGCATGATAGCGGGCAGGGACGAGGCGCGGCAACCCGTGCTCGTAGGGGAGCGTGTCTCCAAATCTTTTGGCGAAGTGCAGGTGCTGTTCAGCGTCGATTTCGACGTGGCGCCGGGCGAAATCCATGCGCTGATGGGCGAAAACGGTGCGGGCAAATCCACGCTCGTCAAAATCCTCTCCGGCTTCGAACAGCCGACCTCGGGTCGTATCCTTCTCGATGGCGAGCCGGTGGTGCTGCCGCGCAATGGTGCGGCCGAAAGCCTCGGCATTGTCATCATCCATCAGGAATTTAATCTCGCCGAACACCTGACGGTGGCGGAAAGTCTTTATCTCGGCCGCGAAGTCAGCCGTTTCGGCATTCTGGATCGTCGTTTCATGCGCCGGCAAACGCGCCGCGTGCTGGATGAACTGGGCTCGCATATCGATGAAAATGCGCTCATCGGGTCGCTCGCCGTTGCCGACAAGCAGATGGTGGAAATCGCCAAGGCCATCAGCCGCGATGCCCGCATCATCTTCATGGACGAGCCGACGGCGGTTCTGTCTCGCGATGAAACGGCGATCCTGTTTCGCGAGGTGCGCAAGCTGCGCGAAAAGGGCACGAGCTTCGTTTTCGTCTCCCACAAGCTGGACGAGGTCATGGAACTCACCGACCGCGTCACCGTGCTGCGCGATGGCCAATGGGTCAAAACCGCGCCGACCACAGCGCTGGATGGTGAGGCGATCGCCCAACTGATGGTCGGGCGCGAGCTATCGAGCCTTTATCCGGCAAAACATGAGCCTGATGTCGATGAAGAGGTGGTGCTCTCGGTTAAGGGCTTGTCCACCGGTTACGTGCGCGACGCGTCGTTTGACCTGCGCAAGGGCGAGGTTCTGGGCTTTTCCGGCCTGATCGGCTCCGGGCGCACCGAACTGATGGAGGCGGTGGCCGGTCTGCGCCAGCGCGCATCCGGCGAGGTGGCGATCCGTGGCAAGCGTCTCGTGCCGGGTGATTTTCGCGCGGCAAATGCCGAAGGTCTCGCCTACATGACGAAGGACCGCAAGGGGCGGGGCCTGCTGCTCGGCGAGGGCATGACGGTCAACCTCACGCTGCAGGCCATCGACCAGCACCTTCGCCACGGTTATCTCGATCCGAAAAGCGAGGCGAAGGCGATGCTGCGGGCAAAGCGGCGTTTTGATATCCGCGTGCGCGACGATCATGTGCGGGCAGGGCGCATGTCGGGCGGCAATCAGCAAAAACTGCTGCTCGCCAAGATCATGGAAATCGAGCCCAACATCATCATCATCGATGAGCCGACGCGCGGCATCGATGTCGGCACCAAGCAGCAGATCTATCATTTCATTGCAGCGCTTGCCCGCGAGGGCCGCTCGATCATCGTGGTCTCCTCGGAAATGCCCGAGGTAATCGGCCTTTGCACCCGCGTTGCGGTCATGCGCGAGGGGCGGATCGTCGGCATGCTCGAGGGTGAGGAAATTTCCGAGCAGCAGATCATGCGTTATGCGGCCGGCCTTCGGCGGCAGTTGGCAAGCTGAGACAAAAAGCCCGTCTCAAGGGCAGTGAAAACAAGACGACGAAAGGCAGACCGCCGGATGCGGGATCTGCCGGGGAGCCAGGGAACACATGACGAGCGACACCCAAGCGGATGCAAGCCCTCGCCGGGCCAGAACCTGGCGCGATATCGATCTTCGGGCTGTCGCCCCGTTTGCAGCGCTGTTTCTGCTGCTCATCGTCGGCGCCATGGTCAACCCGAATTTTATCGGGCTGAACAACCTCTCCAATGTCGCGACACGCTCGGCCTTCATCGCCATCATCGCGGTCGGCGCCACCTTCGTCATCTCCTCGGGCGATCTCGATCTCTCCGTCGGCTCCATGGTGGCGTTTGTCGCCAGCATCATGATCCTGTTCATGAATTCCGGTGTGATCGCCGATCCGGGGCTGATGCTTCTGGCGGCCATGGTACTGACGCTCGTCATCGGGTCGCTCTGCGGGCTGGTGAACGGCCTCATCACCACACTCGGCCGTATCGAACCGTTTATCGCAACGCTTGGCACCATGGGCATCTATCGCGGCTTGACCACGTGGCTGAGCCAAGGCGGTGCCATCACGCTGCGCTCGGCCGAACAGCAGGCGCTTTATCGGCCGGCCTATTTCGGTTCGGTGCTGGGACTTCCGGTGCCGATCCTCGTCATCCTCATCGTCACCGCAATTGCTGCCTTCATCCTGTACCGCACCCGTTATGGCCGCCATGTAACAGCTGTCGGTTCGAGCCGGGATGTCGCGCGTTATTCCGGCATCGCGGTCGACCGGGTGCGCACGATGGCCTTCATCATCCAGGGGCTCTGCGTCGCCATTGCCGTGCTGCTTTACGTGCCGCGCCTCGGCTCCACGTCCGCGACAACGGGAATGTTGTGGGAGCTGCAGGCGATCACGGCAGTGGTCGTCGGTGGCACAGCGCTGAAGGGCGGCGCGGGCCGCGTCTGGGGCACGATCTGCGGCGCCTTCATTCTCGAGCTTGTCGGCAACATCATGCTCTTGTCGAATTTCATCTCGGAATACCTGATCGGCGCCATCCAGGGCACGATCATCATCATCGCGATGCTCGTGCAGCGTTCGCTGGCGCGCAAGACGTAAACGACCGGGCCTTCGGGATCGCCCGGTCTTTCAACACGGCAAAGATCCTGAACACAATGGGAGGAGAACAGGCAATGAAGAAGAGAATTTTGGGACTGGCCTTGGCCATGTCGACGGTGTTCGGAGCTGCGCATGCGGCGGATACCAAAACCATCGGCGTCTCCATTCCGGCCGCCGACCACGGCTGGACAGCCGGCGTCGTTTACCATGCCAACCGCGTGGCAGCACTGCTGATGAAGGAACATCCGGGCCTCAAGGTCGTCGTCAAGACCTCGCCCGATCCGGCAACCCAGGCAAACGCCCTGCAGGATCTCGAAATCCAGGGCATTGATGCGCTCGTCATCCTGCCGACCGATCCCGATCCGTTGGTCAACGCCATCAAGGAAGTAAAGGGCAAGGGCACGTTCGTCTCGATTGTCGACCGCGCTCCCTCCGTCAACGATACCTCGGTGCGTGATCTCTATGTCGCCGGCAACAACCCGGCGCTTGGCCAGGTGGCGGGCGAATATATCAAGGCCAACACGCCGGAAGCACAGGTCGTCATCATCCGCGGTCTGCCGATCCCGATCGACCAGCAGCGCCAGGACGGTTTCGACAAGGGCATTGCCGGCTCCAAGGTCAAGGTGCTCGACCGCCAGTTCGGCAACTGGAACCGCGACGATGCCTTCAAGGTCATGCAGGATTACCTGACGAAATACCCGAAGATCGACGTGGTCTGGTGTCAGGATGACGATATGGCCGTCGGCGTGCTGCAGGCCATCGAGCAGGCCAAGCGCACCGATATCAAATATGTCGTCGGCGGTGCCGGCTCCAAGGACATGATCAAGAAGGTCATGGACGGCGACAAGATGATCCCGGTCGACGTTCTTTATCCGCCGTCGATGGTGGGAACAGCCATGGAACTGACGGCTGCTGCCATCTACGATCAGGTTCCCGTCCACGGCACCTATACGCTGGATGCGACGCTGATCACCAAGGACAACGCGAAGAACTACTATTTCCCGGATTCGCCGTTCTGATTCACAAACCTATCCGCTGACTGCACTGCCCGGGTTTTCCCGGGCAGATGTTTGCCGCCTTCACATTGCGGTTGTTTCGAAATTCCATCTCCTGTAATCGTTTACGGAAACGTTGCAGGAAGACTCTAGGGAGGAGAATTCATGAAGACGATCAAGGGCCCCGCCATCTTTCTCGGTCAGTTCGCGGGCGACGCCGCACCGTTCAATTCCTGGGATGCGATCACCAAATGGGCCGCCGACAAGGGTTATGCCGGCGTGCAGGTGCCGACCTGGGCCGGCCAGCTGATCGACCTCAAAAAGGCATCGGACTCCAAGGATTATTGCGACGAGTTCGCCGGTGTCGCGCGTGAAAACGGCATCGAGATCACCGAGCTTTCGACCCATCTGCAGGGCCAGCTGGTTGCCGTGCATCCGGCCTATGACGAGGCGTTTGACGGTTTTGCAGCGCCGGAAGTGCGCGGCAACCCTAGGGCACGGCAGGCATGGGCGGTGGAACAGGTGAAGATGGCGCTGAAGGCGTCGCATCATCTCGGCATCAAGGCGCACGCCACCTTTTCCGGTGCGCTCGCCTGGCCCTACATCTATCCGTGGCCGCAGCGCCCGGCAGGTCTTGTCGAAACCGCCTTCGATGAACTGGCGCGCCGCTGGAAACCCATCCTCGATTTTGCCGACGAGCAGGGCGTCGACGTTTGCTATGAAATCCATCCCGGCGAAGACCTGCATGACGGTGTCACCTTCGAGATGTTTCTGGAGCGCGTCGGCAACCATGCGCGTGCGAACATGCTCTACGATCCCTCGCATTACGTGCTGCAATGCCTGGATTACCTCGACAATATCGACATCTACAAAGACCGCATCAAGATGTTTCACGTCAAGGATGCCGAGTTCAACCCGACAGGCCGCCAAGGCGTCTACGGCGGTTATCAGGGCTGGGTCGGCCGTGCCGGCCGTTTCCGTTCGCTGGGCGACGGACAGGTGGATTTCGGCGCGGTGTTTTCCAAGCTGACGGCCAATGATTTCGACGGCTGGGCCGTGGTCGAATGGGAATGCGCGCTGAAAAACTCCGAGGACGGTGCCCGCGAAGGCGCCGAATTCGTCAAGGCGCACATCATCAAGGTCACCGACAAGGCGTTTGACGATTTCGCCGCCGGCGGCACCGACGACGCCGCCAACCGGCGCATGCTGGGGCTTTGATCCGATCCGAAGGTTGCCCCTAACCCTCTCCCCGCAAGCGGGGCGAGGGGACGCGGTACATCGGCACGGCCAACACAGGACGTGTCGTTGCAGGGAGAGGGCGGTGCGTCACATCCCTTCTCCCCGTCTTGACGGGGAGAAGGGTCCGCAGGACGCAGCCGGATAGGGGCTCCATATGATTGGCACAGGAGGACATTCCATGACCATCAAGGCGGACACATCGAGCGCGCATGCAGCAAAAAGCCGTTACCGCCTTACGGGTGCCTGACGAATGTCAGAGCACGGCCTCCAGCCCATCGATATCCCCCCGTTCCAGAAGCGGCAGATGAGCCTCGACCTTGTCCAGCGGCCAATCCCACCAGGCGATCCGGAGCAATCGGGCAATAACCGTGTCCGGATAGCGCATTCGGATCAGCCGCGCCGGGTTTCCGCCGACGATGGCATAAGGGGCTACATCGCGCGTCACGACCGATTCCGCCGCCACGATCGCACCATGGCCGATGGTGACGCCCGACATGATCGTGGCGTTGTGGCAGATCCAGACATCGTGCCCGACGATGGTGTCGCGGTACGGCAGGTCGGCATAACCAAAAGTTTCCGGCTTGAAGATGCGAAACGGATAGGTCGTGACGCCACCCATGGGATGGTTGGCATCGGCGCTGATAAAGTAACTGCCGCGGGCGATTTGGGCGTATCGCCCGATGACCAGCTTTTCCCGGCCGGTGGGGAAGAGGTAAGGCGCAAGAACGCCCGCCGTTTCCTCAACCGTCCCCGAATGGGTAAAATAGCTGAAGTCGCCGATCTCCATCCGGGGATGGGTGACCGCATGTTTAAGGTGGACGGTATCTTTATAGATGGTTCCGTCGGGAAGCGTGATGGGATGCGCGGCATCCGCGTTCAGAAGGGGCATGACAGACCTTTTGTCCTGAGTTTTTCAGCGCGCCGCAGACTGTTGCCAGCGCGCGATGGAGCGGTTCAGGAGCCTCAGCGGAGGCGGGTCTTCGTGTTCATTGCCGTTCTTCCTTCTGCAGGCTGCAAGATTAACCGAGATCTGGTCCGAAGGCTACTTTAGGCTGTTAAAAAAATTCAAGGAGGAGAAAAATCATGACCATCGAAGCCAGCAAATCTGGAGAACGCGCGGCAAAAATCCGTCTCGGCATGGTCGGTGGCGGGCAGGGGGCGTTCATTGGCGCCGTGCATCGCATGGCAGCGCGGCTGGACGATCAATATGATCTGGTGGCCGGTGCGCTCTCGTCGACGCCGGAAAAATCGCTCGCCTCGGGCCGTGATCTCGGGCTTGACCCGGAACGTTGCTATGGCTCGTTCGAGGAGATGGCGCAGAAGGAATCGGCGCGCGCCGATGGCATCGAGGCTGTCTCCATCGTGACGCCGAACCACGTGCATTTTGCCGCCGCCAAGGCGTTTCTGGAACGCGGCATCCACGTCATCTGCGATAAGCCGCTCACCTCCAATCTGGAAGACGCCAAGGCGCTGAAGGACGTGGCACACAAGGCAAGCGCGCTTTTCATCCTCACTCATAATTACACCGGTTATCCGATGGTGCGCCACGCGCGCGAATTGGTGGCAGCCGGAGAACTCGGTGATATCCGTCTGGTGCAGATGGAATATCCGCAGGACTGGCTGGCCGAACCGGTGGAACAGACCGGCGCGAAACAGGCCGTCTGGCGCACCGATCCCGCCCAATCGGGCGTCGGCGGCTCCACCGGCGATATTGGCACGCATGCCTATAATCTCGGCTGCTTCATCTCCGGGCTGGAACTGGATGAACTGGCAGCCGACGTTCACACCTTTGTCGAGGGACGCCGGCTGGATGACAACGCCCATGTGATGCTGCGTTTTAAAGGTGGCGCAAAAGGCCTGCTGTGGTGCAGCCAGGTGGCAACCGGCAATGAAAATGGCCTTAAAGTTCGCATTTACGGCACCAAGGCCGGCATCGAGTGGACGCAGGCCGATCCGAACTATCTCTGGTTCACGCGGCTGGGCGAGCCGAAGCAGTTGATCACCCGCGGCGGTGCCGGTGCCGGTTCCTCAGCCGCCCGCGTCACCCGCATCCCGAGCGGCCATCCGGAAGGGTATCTCGAAGCCTTTGCAACGATCTATTCGGAGGCCGCCGTCGCCATCCAGGCGGCTCGATCCGGTGCGGTGGTCGATCCAGCTGTTGTGTATCCGACGGTGGATGATGGCGTGAAGGGCGTCGCCTTCGTCACGGCCTGCATCGAAAGCGGCAAAAAGAATGGTGGCTGGGTGAAGGTGTAAGGCGGGTGTTCGCGTGATCTCAATCAGGGGCGTCGGGCTGAAGGTTGAAGGCAGCCCCTCGCCCTGTCCTTGACCGGTAAAGGATTAGGATGAGGGCTGCCGTCTCCCGGCAGGGAACTGTGAATGAAAACTGCAACGTTGCAGTTTTTAATATCACCCTGTCTTCCCGCGCAAATGCGATTGGTCTAAACCTCAGCGGGAGTTTCAAGGGCGCGCTCCAGCGCCTGTCGCCTGAAATGTGAAGGGAAATCTGCATGATCGATGCAAAAACGCTGGCCGCCCGGTTTCCCGGAGATTTCCTGTTCGGTGTGGCAACCGCTGCCTACCAGATTGAAGGCGCGACCAAGGCCGATGGCCGCAAGCCCTGCATCTGGGATGCCTTTTCCAACATGCCGGGCCGTGTGTTCAACCGCGATAACGGTGATATCGCCTGCGATCATTACAACCGGCTGGATGAGGATCTCGATCTCATCAAGGAGATGGGTGTTGAGGCCTACCGGTTTTCCATCGCCTGGCCGCGGGTGATCCCCGAGGGTGTTGGGCGCATCAATGAGCCGGGCCTCGATTTTTACGACCGGCTGGTTGATGGCTGCAAGGCGCGCGGCATCAAGACCTATGCAACGCTTTATCACTGGGACCTGCCGCTGGCGCTGATGGGCGATGGCGGCTGGACGGCGCGCGCCACATCTTACGCCTTCCAGCGTTATGCCAAGGTGGTGATGGCGCGCCTTGGCGACCGGCTGGATGCGGTCGCAACCTTCAATGAACCCTGGTGCTCCGTGTGGCTGAGCCACCTCTACGGCGTGCATGCGCCGGGCGAAAAGAACATGGAAGCGGCACTTCACGCGCTGCATTACACCAATCTCGCCCATGTCCTCGCCGTCGAGGCGATCCGCCATGTCAGCCCGACCGTGCCGGTCGGCCTTGTGCTCAACGCCCATTCGGTCGTTGCCGGCTCAGAAGCTAAAGCCGATACGGCCGCCGCCGCGCGCGCCTTCGATTTCCACAACGGCGCCTTTTTTGATCCGGTCTTCAAAGGCCATTATCCCGAAAGCCTTGTGGCAGCACTCGGCGACAAGATGCCTGTCATCGAAGAGGGCGATCTGGCCGTCATCAGCCAGAAGCTCGATTGGTGGGGCCTCAACTATTATACGCCGATGCGCGTTGCCGATGATCCGTCGGCAGAGGCTGAATTTCCGGCAACCGTACCTGCCCCCTTCGTCAACGAGGAAAAGACCGATATCGGCTGGGAGATCTTCCCTTCGGCGATGACGGATATGGTGGCGGATCTCTATCGGCGCTACGATCTGCCCGACATGTACATCACCGAAAACGGCGCCGCCTATAATATGGGCGTGGTGGATGGCGAGGTGGATGACCAGCCGCGGCTGGATTATTACGCGGCACATCTGTCGGCGGCTGCCGATCTCGTGCGCGACGGTTTTCCGCTAAAAGGCTATTTTGCCTGGAGCCTGATGGACAACTTCGAATGGGCGGAAGGTTATCGCATGCGCTTCGGCCTCGTGCATGTGGATTACGAGACGCAGACGCGCACGGTGAAGAAAAGCGGCAAGTGGTATCGCGACCTTGCAGCGCAGTTTCCAAAAGGTAACCATAAGTTGCCATAGCGGGTGAGGGTGGCTGGAACTTCACTCTCTGGCCCTCGTTGCGCTGGCGACAGCAGGGAGAGCGAATATGGCGACAGGATGTGTGGGATGCAGGGATGGCAAGGCGTTTGGCCAGCCGTTTTCCATGGCGTTCCAACCGATCCTTGATCTGGCGAGCGGCAAGGTTTTTGCGCAGGAAGCCCTTGTGCGCGGCCCAGCCGGAGAAGGGGCCGGCCATATCCTGTCTGCCGTCACCGATGCCAACCGTTATGCGTTTGACCAGCAATGCCGGGTGCGGGCACTGGAGCTTGCAGCCCGCCTGTCGCCCCAAACATCATCGCCGCAGAGGCTGTCGATCAATTTCATGCCGAATGCCGTTTATGAGCCGCGCGCCTGCATCCGGCTGACGCTGGAAACGGCCGAGCGCGTCGGCTTCCCGCCGGATCGGATCATCTTCGAATTCACCGAAAGCGAACGCGTCGATACCGATCATCTCCTGGCCATCCTCACCACCTACCGCTCGATCGGCTTCATGACGGCAATCGATGATTTCGGCGCCGGCCATTCGGGTCTCAATCTCTTGGCTCGTTTCCAGCCGGATATCGTCAAGCTGGACATGGATCTGATCCGCGCCATTGACCGGGAACCGGCCAAGCGCACCGTGGTGCGCCACACGCTGGCGATGCTCGGTGATTTCGGCATAAAACCTGTTTGCGAAGGCGTGGAAACAGTCGGCGAGCTGGCCGTGCTGCGCGATATGGGCGTGAGCCTCGTGCAAGGTTATCTTCTGGCAAAGCCCACGTTCGAACGTTTCGTCATGCCAGCCGTTCCGGCGGTCTGACGCCGTCTCGTCCTCTTTTGCCTCCCCCCTTTTGACCGGCTTCGGGCGGTTTTCAAAAGCGGCCCCCTTGCGTGGAACATTGGCGTCTTTATCTAGGCCTTGGCCCCCATGTCCTCCCGCATGGGCCGATACATTTCAAGGAAAGCCCGCTTCATGCTGCTCGAAAAGCTCAACTGGCGTTACGCCGCAAAGAAAATGGACCCCTCCAAGGCGGTCTCCGAAGACAAGGTGGCGCGCATTGTCGAAGCCGCCCGTCTGGCGCCGACCTCCAGCGGCCTGCAGCCGTTCGAAGTCATCGTCGTCACCAATTCGGAAGTGCGTGCAAAAATCCAGGCGGTCGCCTGGAACCAGGCGCAGATTACCGATGGTTCGCATCTGCTCGTGTTTGCCGCCTGGGACAATTACACCGCCGAGCGCATCAACACGATGTTCGACCTTGTCAACAAGGAGCGCAACGTCACCAACGAAGGTTGGGAAAACTACCGCAAGATGCTGCTCGACACCTATCCGCCGCGCGATGCGGAGGTAAATTTTGAGCACGCTGCACGTCAGGCCTATATCGCCTTCGGGCTTGCCACGGCCCAGGCTGCCTTTGAAGGCGTCGACGCCACGCCCATGGAAGGTTTTGAACCTGCCAAGGTCGATGAAATCCTCGGCCTTCGCGCGCGTGGCCTGCGCTCGGTCACCCTCCTGCCGCTCGGCTATCGTCAGGTCGATGGCGACTGGCTGGTCAACCTGAAGAAGGTCCGCCGTCCGACCGACGAGTTCGTTTCCTACGTGAAGTGAAACTGGCGGCGCCGCGGAGAAGTTCGCGGCGCCATTGCACCAGGTGCGCATTTATATTCTCTCCGTTGCGCCTTTCGGGAAAAAGCATCCCTCGGATTCTCCCGCGCCGGATGTCATAAGCTGTCTCACGGTCTGCACCACAGGCAGGCCACCCCATCATAGTGCGTTTTCGAAAGAGGTTCAGGGATGTTGGAGCGACGTCTGATGCGTCGAATGTGTTGCAGGCTTTAGAGCCGGCTGACGCCCCCATCCCGATGGGCCGTAGCGCCTTGCCTTTCTGCGGAAAGCCTCATCTCCCCAAGAGTTTTGCATGCACACTGTTTCAAATCCGCCGGCGCCCGGGCGCGCCGTTTTACCGTCCGGCGCCGAGATGGCCCCGCCTGTCGCTGCAAGTCCCATGGTTTCCTTCCGGGGCGTCACCAAGCGTTTTGCCGATCGTGGCGGCAAGGGGGAGTTCATCGCTCTCGCCGGCGTCGATCTTGAAGTGCCGAAAGGTGCCATCACCGGCATTATCGGCCGTTCGGGCGCGGGAAAATCGACGCTGATCCGGCTGGTCAACGGGTTGGAAAACCCGACATCCGGCAGTGTGCTGGTCGATGGCGTTGATGTCGGCGGGCTTGACGAAACGAAGCTGCGCGGGCTTCGCCGTCAGGTCGGCATGATTTTTCAGCACTTCAACCTGCTGTCGTCACGCACCGTTTATGGCAATATCGCGCTGCCGCTTGAAATCGCCGGCCTGTCGCGCGCAGCGATCAAGGCGCGCGTGGCGCCGCTCATCGATCTCGTCGGCCTGTCCGACAAGGCGGGCCGTTATCCGGCGGAACTGTCAGGCGGCCAGAAGCAGCGCGTCGGTATTGCACGCGCGTTGGCCACAGAGCCGAAGCTGCTTTTGTCGGATGAGGCAACGTCGGCCCTCGATCCGGAAACCACCCAGTCGATCCTTGATCTCCTGAAGACCATCAACCGCGATCTTGGCCTGACGGTTCTGTTGATCACCCACGAGATGGAGGTGGTCAAATCCATCGCGTCCGAAGTGGCCGTCATCGACAAGGGGCTGATCGTCGAGAGCGGGCGTACCTTCGATGTGTTCACTCGGCCACGCCACGAGACAACGCGGGCTCTGCTGTCGGGGCTTCCCGGCACAAAACTTCCCGATGCCATTACCCGCAGACTGAAGGCGGACGGTGGCACTGGTGACAGGATCTACACGCGCCTCACCTTCTTTGGCGCAACGGCCGAACAGCCGCTGATCGCGCGCTTGATGAGCGAGCTTGGCGCCGAGGTCAACATCATCACCGGCACGATCGATGAGATTGCCGGCGAACCTTACGGGTCGCTCGTCGTCTCCTATAGCGCCGACCCCGCCGTGCTTTCGCGCGCCGAAGCCTTTTATGCCCAGACGGGCCTGTCGACGGAGGTTCTGGGTTATGGCGCCTGACATGCTTCTTGCCCTTCTCTGGAAGGCGCTCGTCCAGACGGTTCACATGGTTGCCGTTGCTGGCCTCATCGGCACGCTGGTCGGGCTTCCGATCGGCGTCTTCCTGGCCAATAGCGGCAGGGGCGAACTATTTGCCGCCCCCATGGTCAACCGCATCGTTGGCCTCATCGTCAATGCGACGCGTTCGACGCCCTTCATCATTCTGGTCGTGGCGATCATTCCCTTTACCCGGCTGGTTGCCGGCACCTCGATCGGCACCAGTGCCGCCATCGTGCCGCTGACGCTTGCCACCATTCCCTTTGTTGCCCGCCTCATCGAAGCGGCGATCCGTGAGGTGGACCGGGGCCTGATCGAGGCGGCGCGCGCCATGGGTGCAAGCCGCTGGCAGATCGTCACCAAGGTGCTGATCGCCGAAGCCCGTCCCGGCATCACGCTTGCGCTCACCCTGACGCTGGTCAGCCTCATCGGTTATTCGGCCATGGTCGGCGCCGTCGGTGGCGGCGGGCTGGGCGATCTCGGCATTCGCTACGGCTATCAACGCTTCATGCCGGAGGTGATGGCAGCCGTGGTGGTGGTGCTGATCCTTCTCGTCCAGGCCGTGCAGAGTGCTGGCGACGCGCTGGCGCGCCGTTTTGACAAGCGCAACCGCCAGACCTGATTTCCATACCAAGACCAAGACTTTCAACTCGTCCCAAGGAGAACACCATGAAGACGCTTATTCTCGCGGCCTCCCTTGCCGCTCTCATTTCCGCCGGCTCGGCGCTCGCCGAAACCATCAAGATCGGCGTCACCCCCGGTCCGCACGCGCAGATCATGGAAGAGGTCAAGAAGGTCGCTGCCGAAAAGGGGCTGGACCTCGAGATCCTCGAGTTTTCCGATTATGTCGTTCCCAATCAGGCACTGGCCGATGGCGACCTGCAGGCCAATTCCTTCCAGCACCAGCCTTATCTCGACAACCAGGTGAAGGATCGCGGTTTTGATCTGGTCAGCGTCGGCCAGACGGTCAACTTCCCGATGGGCATCTATTCCAAGAAGGTGAAGAGCCTCGATGAGCTGAAGGACGGCGCCTCGGTTGCCATTCCGAACGATCCGACCAATGGTGGCCGCGCGCTTCTGATCCTTGCCGACAAGGGCCTGATCAAGATCCGCGATGGCGCGGGCCTCAAGGTCTCGCCGGCCGATGTGGTCGAAAATCCGAAGAACATCACCTTTGCCGAGCTGGATGCCGCCCAGCTTCCGCGTGCGCTCGACGATGTCGATGCCTCTGTCATCAACACCAATTATGCGCTGGAAGCAGGGCTTGACCCGGCCAAGGATCCTATTGCCCGCGAAGGCGAAAAGGCTCCTTACATCAACGTCATCGCCGTGCAGGCGAAGAACAAGGATGCCGCCTGGGTGAAGACGCTGGTGGAATCCTATCACAGCGCGCCGGTGAAGCAGTTCGTCGCCACCCAGTTCAAGGGCGCCGTCCTCGCTGCCTGGTAAGACACAGACGTCAAAGTTTAGGGAGATAGCTCTTTCCCTTTGCCGGGAAGGAGCTATTTTGCATTTGGCATGCGGCCGGCATCTGGTATTAAGCAAAAGCGAATACATGATCGGCATTGTTCGCATAAGTGCCAGGGCTGACGAATGCGGTTTGTGCCGATTACGTTGAAACACTCCGCTGCCAAGGTCGACCGCCGCTCCGCGGTGCGCTCGATGCTGCTTATTTTTGCAGCGGTGGTGATAGCGGTAACAGGGATGGTTTTTACCGCCCTCGACCGTGTCGGCCATTACGCCAACCAGCTGGACGAGGAACGCTCGCGCGAATCCGTGAGCGGCGCGCTGCAGACATTCCAGCGTCAGCTTGCCGCCACCCTGCATGATTACGCCGCCTGGGACGATGCGGCCGATCACGTCTACCGCTCCTCCGGCCTTGTCTGGGCAAAGCGCAATTTCGGCGCCATGACTGACAACAATGAGCTGTTCGACGTGGCAATCATCGTCGATCACACCGGCCGTATCGTGCTCGGTTATTCCGAAGGAGAGCCGGTCACCGGCAGCCTCGAAGACTATATCACGCCGGAAGTCTGGTCTCTGCTCGACAAGATCCGCTCCGCTCGCGAAGGCGTACTTCCCGAAGAAACCAGCTTTACACGCACGTCCCGTGGTGCGGCGGCTTTCGGCGTTGCCCTCATCCGGATGAAATCCGGCCAGCTGGTGGCGCCACAGGGCGAAGGGCGTTACGTGATCTTCATGCGCCATCTGACGGAGGCGACTGTCGATCGGCTGGCCAACGCCTATGTGCTGCCGGGCCTTCGCATCGAACAGCCGCTGGAGCAGAAGTCGCACCGGGTCCTTATCCTGTCGCCCGCGGGCAAGCCGATCGCATCGCTGCGCTGGGAGCCGCGTTCGCCGGGCAATATCAGCCTTGCGCAGGTGCGCCCGCTCGTCTGGTGCGCGGTTGCCATGGTGGCGATCTATTTCGTGCTGCTTTTCGTCAGCGGCAGCCAGGCGCTGGCGCGGCTTTCAGCCGACGAGGAAGCGGCGATCAAGCTGTCGCTGACGGACCGGCTGAGCGGCCTTCCCAACCGCACCGGCCTGTTTGCCGATCTTTCCGAACTGGTGGGCACAGCGCAAAGGTCAGGCCTCGATGTCGCCTTGCTTTATCTCGACCTCGACGGTTTCAAGGAGGTCAACGACGCCTATGGTCACGCCACCGGCGACCAGTTGATCCGCGCCGTCTCTGCAGGCCTTGCCGTGCTGGTGGGCGAGGGGGCCGTGCTGGCAAGGCTTGGCGGTGATGAGTTTGCCATCGGTTTCCTCAGCAAGAATGCCGAGGCGGACGCGGCAGCGCTTGCCGAGCGCGTCATGGAATTTCTCGGCGAGCCGCTGACCATGGGCGATCGCATTGCGGTTATCGGCTGCAGCATCGGCATTGCCTGTTCGCCCCTTGGCGCTGTGGCTGGCGAGGAAGTTCTGCGGCGGGCTGACATGGCCATGTACCGCGCCAAGGAAGAAGGGCGCGGCCGCTGGTCGGCCTACGATCCGGCGATGGACGCCGAACGCGAGGAGCGCAACCGGCTGGAGCTGGATCTGCGGCAGGCCATCGAGCGCGAGGAAATTTCCGTCGCCTTCCAGCCGGTCGTCGATGCCCAGCATATGCGCCTTTCCGGCGTCGAGGCTTTGGCGCGCTGGACACGCCAAGGTCATGGACCGGTGCCGCCGGATGTGTTCATTCCGATTGCCGAAAGCACAGGGCTGATCGACCAGTTGGGCCTTTGCGTCTTGCGCACCGCCTGCGAGGCCCTGCGCGACTGGCCGGAACTGACGCTTGCCGTCAATGTTTCACCGGGCCAGTTCCGCGATCCCGCCTTTGCCGAGCGGGTGGCGCTGGTTTTTCAGGAAACCGAGATGGATCCGGCCCGCATCACGCTGGAAATGACGGAAACTTACTTCATCCAGAACCCGGCCCGCGCCCGCGATACCCTCAACCGGCTGAAGAAGACCGGCGTGCATATCGCGCTCGATGATTTTGGCGCCGGCTTCTCCAGCGTCGGTTATCTGCGCCAGTTCGGCTTTGACCGGATGAAGATCGACCGCTCGCTGGTGGCCGCTGCCGATCTGGGCGGGCGTGCGGTGGATATGCTGCAGGCAACGGTCGCGCTTGCCCGCTCGCTCGATATTCCGGTGACGGCAGAGGGGGTGGAAACCAATGCGCAGGCCGTGGCGCTGCGCATTGCCGGATGCGATCAGCTGCAGGGTTTTCTGTTTGGAAAGCCGATGCCGATTGCCGAGATCGCCCGGCTTCGCCAGCGTGAAGAACCGCTGTTCAGGCTTTCGGGCCTCGCCTGAACTCTCGACCTTGCGGGATGAGCGTTAGCTGCCGAGATGTTTTGCGCCGCGCTTGCGGGCAAGCTCGATCTGCAATTGCCGCTGGCGATAACGATCACGATCGGCTTCGCTGCGCGTGTCGTAGCAATGCGGGCAGGAGACACCTTCCTCGAATTTCGGCGACAGGCGCACATCCGGCGTGATCGGCTCGCGGCAGGCGTGGCAGAGTTTGTGGTCGCCTTCCTTCAGCCCGTGCGTTACCGACACCCGCTCGTCGAACACGAAACAGGCACCTTCCCACAGGCTTTCTTCTTCCGGCACGGTTTCGAGATATTTGAGAATGCCGCCCTTCAGGTGGTAGACCTCGTCAAAACCCTGCTCCTTCATGAAGGCGGTTGCCTTCTCGCAGCGGATGCCGCCGGTGCAGTACATGGCGATCTTCGGCTTGTTGTGCAGGCCGGTATTGTTCTTCACCCAGTCGGGAAACTCGCGGAAGGTTTTCGTCTGGGGATCGACCGCGCCCTTGAAAATGCCGATGGCCGTCTCGTAATCGTTGCGCGTATCGATGAGGATCGTCTCGGGATCGGAGATGAGGTCGTTCCAGTCCTTCGGCTCCACATAGGTGCCGACGATCTTGTTGGGGTCGATATCCTCGACGCCCATGGTGACGATCTCTTTTTTCAGCCGCACCTTCATGCGCAGAAACGGCATCTTGGAGGCCCGGCTTTCCTTGTGCTCGAGGTTTGCAAACTCGGGCAACGATCGCAGGTAGGAAAGCACGCGCGCAATGCCGTCATCGGTGCCGGCAATCGTGCCGTTGATGCCCTCATGGGCCACAAGCAGTGTGCCCTTCACGCCGTTTTCCTCACACAGCGCCTGAAGCGGTGCGCGCAGCGCCTCGCAGCGCTCGAACCGCGCAAAATGATAGAGCGCGGCAACAAGGAAAGAGCCGGAAACGCTGCCGGCGGCGGTGGCTTGAATATCGGTCATGATGTCCGCGAAATACTGCCTCTGGCGGCCGGACGCAATGGATTTTAGCGCCCGCGCCGCACTTTGCCTTTTGTCAATCCGCAGACGCTTCGACATGGCAACGGCCCCTGCCGTGGGCGCAAGGGGCCGTTCGGTGTGCCATCGGACGGCAGGAGATCAGGCGGCGCGCGAAGATCGTGGCCGCATCGCTTGGTGTTCGAGCGTGAACTGCACCATCAGGTCACGCAGCCGTGCCGATTCCGCGGCAAGCGCTGCGGAGGCCGCCGAGGTTTCCTCCACCATGGCCGCGTTTTTCTGCGTGCTCTGGTCCATGTGGTTGACGGCGGTATTGATCTCGGCAAGGCCGGTTGACTGTTCGCGGGCAGAGGTTGCGATGGCACCGACATGTTCGTTGATCGTCACGATCAGCTGGCCGATGCCGGTGAGGGCCGAGCCGGTATTGGAGACGAGCTTGACGCCGGCTTCCACTTCGCTTGTCGAGTTCTGGATGAGCATCTTGATCTCGCGGGCGGCATTTGCCGAACGCTGCGCCAGTTCCCGCACTTCCTGCGCCACCACGGCAAAGCCCTTTCCGGCTTCTCCGGCGCGCGCCGCCTCGACGCCGGCGTTCAGCGCAAGCAGGTTCGTCTGGAAGGCGATCTCGTCGATCACGCTGATGATCGAAGAGATCTGCGAGGCGCTTGCCTCGATCCGGCTCATGGCCTCCACTGCCTGGGCAACCACCTGACCGGACTTGACGGCGCTGTGATTGGCCTCGGTTGCCACCCGGCGTGCTTCTTCCGTCAGATGCAGGGAGGAGGAGACATTGGTGGTGATTTCATCCAGTGCTGCGGCCGTTTCCTCCAGCGATGCCGCCTGCTGCTCCGTGCGGCGCGACAGATCGTTGGTGTTGTCGGCAATGTCGCGCGTTCCGGCATCGATGTTCATCGCAGCCGTCACGACAACCGAAAGCGTCTTGCGCAACTGGCTAACCGCATCGTTGAAGTTGGTGCGCAGTTCCTCGTAGTCCGGTGCGAACCGGTCTTCGATCTGCACCGTCAGATCCCCGAGCGAGAGCGCCCGCAGGCCGTCCGCCAGCCCGTTCGTTGCCTTCATCATGCCATTGAGGCGCAGGCTGTCTGCCTCTTCCTGCGCGGCACGCTGCTGTTCCAGCAGGTCCCGGCTGGTATCTGCGTCGCGCCGCAGCGTCTGGGCCTGATGCACGCTGTCCTTGAAATACTGGACGGCACGCGACATTTCGCCGATTTCATCGACGCGGTTCTGGTTCGGCACCTCCGTATCCAGCGCGCCGGAGGACAGCTTGTTCATCACCTGCGCCAGCGAAATCAGCGGCCTGGTGATCGAACGCAGCAAGGCCATCAGCGCAAGTGCCGAGGCCAGAAGCGTCAGGCCGGCAATGGCTGCAAGCCCGAGCAGCGAACTCCACGTGTTGCGCATGATCGACTGGGCGTCAAATACCAGAACCATGGTGCCGATACCCATGTCCTTGCCTTCTTCGGCATGGCGCAAGGGCACGACGGAGAAACGCAGGTCTGCCTCGTTGTCGCGTGTCTCGCCCGATGTCGAGCGAAGGCCGGCTGCCACCGCATCGGCCTCACCGGACGAGAAGAACGCCTTGCCGGTGGCATCGAGCACAAGGGCGGCGCGGAAATCGGGATCGGTGGTCACGGGGTCGAAGGTCGCCTGGGCAAGGCTCTTGTCGAATTGCCACATGGCCAGACTGGCTCCCGCTGCCGTCATGGATGCGGTGAGCTTCACCTTCCGGTCGAACATGTCACGCGCGGTTTCAGCCTGTGACCAGCCGGAATAAAGGCTGAGCGCCACGCAGCCCGACAGAATAAGCGCAAGCGATGGCAACATCACCTGCATGCGAATGGACTTGCTCTTGAACATGATCAAATTCCTTAAAAATAAGGGAGAACGGCGATGTTTGGACATGGCATCCGGGGAGGCAGTCGGCGCGCGGTGCGGCCCCGTCACTCCTGCGGGTCGAACCAGTATTGTGCGTCCATCGCGAGGATGTCGTCCGGCAGGTTGGGGTTATCGACCTTGATGATCTTGCGTGTCTTCAGGTTGCCCTTGTCCAGCGCAAGCCGGATATCGGGATAGGAAAGGAAGACCTTCTCAAAGGAACCATCCTGCCATGCCGCCTGCAGACCGCGCATGAGATCGTCGCGCAAGTCAGGCTTCGATTTCGACACATAAAAGATCGAAGCGGACGGATATTGCAGAACCAGCGTTTTCTCCACGGCAAGGCCGGGCGCATCGGGTGCCTGCTTGATCTGTTCGCTGAGAGCCTCGTTGACGCCGCGCGGAAAATAGTCGCCGCGCTTTCCGATGGTCATGCGGTAGAGGTTTTTCTGCGGGCCGGTGCGCACGGTGAGGCCTGCCTTGCGCAGCACGTCCACATCGGCCCAGCCGGTGCCCTGCAGCGCTATGAAAGCCTTGAGCGCCTGGAGGTTCTGAACGCGGGCAAATTCATCCTGGCGGGCCGCATCGATGAGGAACAGGCGATAGCCGCCAAGCCCCCTGTCGACGGGGAAGGGAACCGAAAGAAGCTTTGCCGAAACCGCCTTTGATGCATTGACCCAGGCAATGTCGATCTGCGCGCCATTGGCGATGGCGTCCACCATGCCGGCATTGGAACTGTAGCCGGCCGGTGATGGCTTCAGCACATACGGTTTTCCGGATTTTTCAATGGCGAGTTGAAGAACCTGGAAACCCAGGGTGTTTTCCTTGTTGCCCGCCGAATTGTAGTAGATCTCGCGCTGTTCGGCGCTGTGTGCAACGCATGCCAGAAAGCTCGTGGCCAAAACCAGAGCGCGCAGAAATGTCCGCTGTAACACCACTCAATCTCCCCTGCCGATTGTGAGGGAGACTCCGCTTTTCAGTTTAACAAGACCTGAAAGCTGGACTGCAAGATTTGCAGTCGCAGCGCTGCGAAAGGGCGGCCTTTCAAAGGCAGAGATGGCTCTGGCGGATGACGCTCACGACAGCGCGTCCGCCGCTTCCAGCCAAAGCCTGCCAATGATGCGGGCTTCGCGTTTGGGCTGGTCTGGAAAGACGACCGCGGCAAGGGACAGCGCTTCGGCGCGGATTGCCTGCTGGCGCGTGATGATGGCGCCGATCAGAAGCGCCAGTGTATCGCTGTCACCAAACAGTTCCGGGCTCTCGTTGATCGTCTGCGTCAGCACGCTCAGATCATGCTCATGGCCGAGCAGGTCGACCAATTGTTTTGTCTCGCGCTTCTGGGCGGCCATGGCGGATGGCCAGAGGTCGGAAAACAGCGTCAGGTACATCCAGCTGGTCTGCCCGCATTTGCGCAGGTCATGGAAGGCTTCGGCCGAATGGTCTTCATTGCAGGTGGCAAGTGCTGCGGCCGCCTTCAGACCCTGTTTGCGAAAGGCCTTGATGACACGTCGTGCCGTGCGTGCATTGCCGCGCGGCAGGTTCAGCGCGTGAAGGGCGTCCACCGCATCTTCACAGGCGGCGATCGCTGTCTCGATCGTGTCTGCAAGGTCGCCTTGTGTCGAGGCGATCCGGTCGCGTCGTTCAATCAGCGCGCTGGAAGCAAAGCCGAGCGCTGTAAGCTCTTCGGCGGATACGGCAAGGCCGGCCAGATAGTCGACGGTTTCGACAAGGGCTGTTGCGTCGCGCGCGCCGGACAGGCTTTGGGCTACGGTGCGGATACGGGCGTTTTCCGTGCGCCGAAACTCCCTGGCATCCGGTTCAACCAGCCGGTAGAGGGCGCGCAGCCGCTTGAAGCGTTTGCGCGCCGCATGGATCGCCTGATGATCTCCTTCTGGGCGTTCGCGCAATACCTCGATTGCACGCCGCAACTGGCTTTCGGCAATCCGGCAAAATTCAGCGGCAAAAGGTTCAGATGGCCGAATGCGAAATGCCATGCACCAACTCCCCGGCCAGGTCTTCGGTCGCCAGGACCATGTTGGAATAGCGGCGGTCTCTGGTCACTTCGCGGCCGATCCAGGACGGCAGCGGCGGGCTTTCCGCCTCGCTCTCCAGCTCCACCTCGGCCACGACAAGGCCGCTGTAGAAGCCTGTGAACACGTCCACTTCCCAGGTGAAGCCGGCGTGCGGCACAAGATAGCGGGTCTTTTCGATGACGGTGCCGATGGCGGCGCGCACCAGTTCCTCGGCATCCTCGACCGGAATGGCGTATTCATATTCGTTGCGAGACAACATGCCGTGGCCGATCTTGATGGTGAGGCGTGCGCTTTCACCATCGATCAGCCGCACCCGTACATTGCGGTCTTCACCAACGGACACATAGGCCTGCATGTAGGATGCGCCGGGGCTTGCAGTGTCGCGCCACGCCTCGCTTGAAACGAGAAACTTGCGTTCGATTTCCTTGGCCATGCCCATTCCCGTTTTCATCACGAACCTGATACAAACTATTGCAAAGGCTTGGCGGCGACCAGAGCCGAATGCCTGGCAGTGGTCCGTTTTTTCTCGACACTGCCTTTGCCCCGCGCTATCTCAGCGTGGAGTTTCAATCGTTTCAATCCGTCCTGTCCGGGAGGTTCCTCATGAACGCCAAGAGCCAAGCCCTGCTTGCCATCCTGAAGCTGCAACCGGTCGTGCCGGTTCTGATCGTCGATGATGCGGCCTCTGCCGTGCATCTGGCCCGCGCGCTTGTCGCCGGCGGCTTGAAGGCGATCGAGATCACCATGCGCACGCCGGCAGCCCTTGATGCGGTCAAGGCCGTTGCTGCGGAAGTCGAAGGCGCCCATGTCGGTGCCGGCACCATCCTCAACGCGCGGGATTTCGATGCGGCCGTCAAGGCCGGCTCGACGTTCATCGTCAGCCCGGGCGTGGCACCGGGCGTGCTTTCGGCAGCGAAAGATTCCGACGTGCCGCTGCTACCGGGCGCTGCCACCGCCAGCGAAGTGATGACGCTGCGCGAAGCTGGGTATGACGTCCTGAAATTCTTTCCCGCCGAACAGGCCGGCGGTGCAGCCTATCTCAAGGCGCTGTCTTCGCCGCTCGCCGGCACCGTTTTCTGCCCGACCGGCGGCATTTCGCTGAAGAACGCCCGCGATTACCTGTCGCTGCCCAACGTTGTCTGCGTCGGCGGCTCCTGGGTTGCGCCAAAGGAACTGGTCGCGGCCGGCGATTGGGCCGGCATCACGGCATTGGCATCGGAAGCCTCTGCCCTCAAGGGCTGATTACCCCCTCTATCGTTTGTAAAATGACTTTGGCGTCCTATCTCTCCCTGTGACACAACAGGGAGAGTTTGTTTATGTTCGACGCCAAGAAGCTTCTGGACCAGTTCCTCGGATCCAAGGTTCCCGGTCTTTCGGGAACCTTGCAGGGGAAGGCAGGCCAGGTCACAGACCTTGCGCGCAACAACCCGATGAAGGCCGGCGCGCTGGCGGCGGCCCTTCTCGGCACCAAGACCGGCCGCAAGCTTGCCGGCAATGTCGCAGCCGTTGGCGGCGTCGCAGCGATTGCCGGCCTTGGTTATCTCGCCTACCGAAACTATCAGTCGGGCAAGGCGCCAGTCGGCGTCGCCCCCGATGCACCGGTCATCGAGCCGCCGGCCGATTCGCCTTTCAGCCTCGATTCGCCAAGCCTCAGCAATGATTTTGCGCTGACCCTGCTGCGCGCGATGATTGCCGCGGCAAAGGCCGATGGCCATATCGATGCGAACGAGCGCCAGCGCATCATGGAAAAGGTGCATGCCGTGGATCTCGGCGCAGAGGCCGAAGCCTTCATTGCCAAGGAACTCGCCGATCCGATCGATCTCGACGCGCTGGTGGCCGCCGGCCGCACCGAAGAACAGCGGGTGGAGATTTACACGGCCTCCAGGCTTGCCATCGACCCCGATACCCGCGCCGAACGCGGCTATCTCGATCTTCTCGCCGGCCGGCTGAAACTGCCCGATCCGCTGATCGATCATATCGAGGCGACCGTCTCCTCGGCGAAGGTTTCGCTCTGATCCGGTGTCGGTGTTTTGCCGTGTCCGGCGGCAAAGCAGCGATTGCGTTTGGGCGCGCCCTCGCTTAATTCTCTTGGCAGGTGAGGGGATGTTTCATGCGTGATCTCAAGAATTTCAATGGTTGCCCGGCGCCTCGGCCGGTGCGGCTCGAGGGCCATTATGTCATTGCCGAGCCCTATGAACGGGCGGTGCATATCCAGACGCTGTGGGAGGCACTGGGTGGCGACGAGGGGCTGAACGACCTCATCCATTATTTCCCCAACAAGCTCTACAGCGCGCCGGAAGAATTTGCCGATTGGCTGGAGGGCATGAACAAGGCCGGCAACCTCATCACGCTTGTCTTTCGCGACAAGGAGGATGGCGAGGTGGTGGGCATGGCAAGTTATATGCGGCCGGACCCCGCCAATGGCGTGATCGAGGTGGGCTCGGTGGCGCATGGTGCTGCCATGAAGCGCTCGCCGCTCTCCACCGAAGCGCATTACCTGATGGCCCGCCACGTGTTCGAGGATCTGGGTTACCGTCGTTACGAGTGGAAATGCCACAACGAAAACGAGCCGAGCAAAAAAACCGCAACGCGCTACGGCTTTACCTTCGAAGGCGTGTTTCGCCAGCACATGGTGTCCAAGGGCGCCAACCGCGATACAGCCTGGTTTTCGATGATCGACGGTGAATGGCCGCTTATCTCCAAAGCATTTGAGACATGGCTGCTGCCGGAGAATTTTGACGATCACGGCCACCAGAAAGAACGGCTGGAAGATATTCGCGCCGGGCTTCAGGCGGTGGCAGCGTGAGCGGCGGCAAGAAACGCTCACCGGCCATTGCGGCCGCCATCATCTTTTTCGGCTTCACGCTGCTGTTTCTGGTCATGCCCAGCATCGTCCTGTGGCTGGCGCAGTTTTCGCCGTGGCTGGCGGCAGGCTTTGGCATTCTCGCCGTCCTGTCGTTCTTCCTGATCTTCTGGCTGCGTGCCCGCCATCAGCGCCGCGGCAATCGCTGACGCTTCGAGTTTTAAGCCTGAAGGGCTGCCCCCAGCAGCGACAGCCCCATCAGCAGGATGAACAGCGCCCCGACGATCTCGATGCCGTTGGTGATACGACCGGCTGTGCGCGATCCCTTTCCGGCAAAACGCACAGCCAGGTCCTTGGCCGAGACCGCCATCAACGCCAGCAGTGATACGGTGATCGCGGTGCCCAGCGACATGAACAGCACCGACAGCGCACCCCCGAGATAAAGCCCGTTGAGGATGGAAAAGCTCATCACCAGGATGGCGCCGGAACAGGGGCGAAGGCCAACGGCAACGATGGCCGACCAGGCTTCGTGCAGGCTGAAATCGCGCCCGCCGATGGCCTGCGGATCGGGCAGGTGCATCTGGCCGCAATCCATGCAGTAGTCACCGGCTGCAAGCTGATCGTGATCATGGCCCACTTCGGTTGCGCGAAACGAAAGGCCCGTCGGACCCGAGGCTGGACTTGCGCTGGCAAAGATCGGCAGGGATGAGCGGTGCGGGCGCAGCGCATAAAGCTTGCGGGCCAGAAGCCAGCCGCCGAACAGGGCGATCATGGCAAAACTTACCACCTCCATCGCCTGCGTGGCGCGCGTCATGGTGATGCCGGTGCCGCGCAGAACGATATAGGCCGCAGCGACAAGCCCGATGGCAACGATCCCCTGCAACAGCGCCGAGACGAGCGAAATGGCGATGCCGCGCTTCAGTGCGGTCTCGTTGGCGATCATGTAGGAGGAGATGACAGCCTTGCCGTGACCGGGACCGGCGGCATGAAAGACACCATAGGCAAAGGACAGGGTCACCAGTCCCTTCACCGCCCACGGATCTTCCCGCATCGCCTTGAGCGAGCCGGTCAGCGCCCGATAAAAACTCTGCTGGTAGGCATTGATGAAACCGAAGAAGGGGCCGAGAAATCCGCCGGTGCTGAACGAAGGTTCCGCCGAGCCGACGCCGAGCGGGGATTGCGCATGGGCAAGCGCAAAGGCCCCAAGTGTCATCAGGAGGGCAAGGGGAAGGCTGCGTCTCAGCATGTCACCTCCAGGCGCGTCGCAAACAGTTTGGTCATGTCGGTGCCTGTGGGGTCGTTGAAGAAGGCATCCGTCAGGCTGGTCTTGTTCTGCGCGATCACCTCGTCCGGATCAGGCCTGACGACCTGGTGTTTGCAGGCCGCAAAGGCCTTGCCTTCCGGCACCAGATCGGCATCCGAGGGAAAATCGATCGCGGTATAAAGGGACGGATCGTAGATGCCGAATGTCATGCGGCCCTTGAGGTGGACCGGCTCCGTTGGCTTCACGGCAAAGAACACCAACACCTGCCCGTCCTTGTAGCTCACATGGATCACATCCGGCTGGGCAATCGGGATCGTCTTGCCGTTCTGGGTGATCGTGGTGAAATAGTGAAAATCCTTGAGCGAGGTGCGCATGACTTCGCCGAGATCGGCCAGTTCGTGCTCGTCGAGCTTCAGGTCGGTGTTCTTGTCGAAGTCGAGAAGCACGCTGGAGGAAAACAATTCGTCGAAGCGCCAGACATTGCGCAACTCGGCAATGGTGCCGTCATCGGCCGCCAGCACTTCCAGCCGCGCATCGACAAAGATGTGCGGATGCGCGAAGGCCGGAAACGGCGCCAGAAGAAAGAGAGTGGCAGAGAGCCACTTTTTGAAAAACATGACCAGATCCCGTCGCGGGTTGTTGCTGCGGTGTGTCGTGCAAATGGGACGGAATTTCGGCTAGCGTCAATCGGGGGGTGAGATCACGAAGCCCTTACTGCTGCTGACGGAACCACGCGGAGAGAAAATCGACGAAACTTCTGACCTTTGCCGGCAGGTAACGGCGGTGCGGGTAGACCGCATAGATGCCGCGATCGGTCGGGATATAGTCATCAAACAGGGAGACCAGTTCGCCCGACTTCAGGTAAGGCAGCGCAATGAAATCCGGCACCATGGCAACGCCAAGCCCGGCGCGGGCGGCTCTTACGGTGCCCTGCGGGCTGTTGACCTCGATGGAGCCCGCGACGGGAACCGAGAAGAAGGCGCCATCAGGCGCCTGGAAGCGGATGCTGTTGTGCGAGCGCAGGTTCGTATCGATGATGACGGGTTTGCCGGCAAGATCCTGCGGGTGGGCGAAGGGACCGTACTGCGCCACATAAGCGGCCGTCGCGCAGGCATACACGCGAAAATCGGAGAGCTTGCGGGCAATCATGCCCGAATCCTCAAGCTTGGTGATTCGGATGGCCAGATCAAAACTTTCCTCGATGAGGTCGACGAATCGGTCTTCCGCGACGATATCGAGCGAGACATCCGGATGTTCGGTGGCAAAATCGATGAGCGACTGGCCGACATCGGCATCCATGAAGGTGCGCGGCACCGAGATTCGCAGTCGGCCCTTCAGGTCGGCATTGTTCTCGCGCACGAGGTCGGCGAGGTTGTCGATCTCCTTCAGGATATCGGCGGCGGTGCGGAAATAGGTATGGCCCGCTTCCGTCAGCGAAAACTGCCGCGTCGTGCGGTTTAAAAGCAGCGCGCCCAGATCGTCTTCCAGTTCGCGCACATATTTGGAAAGCAGCGCTTTCGAGCGTCCGGTGCGACGGGCGGCGGCGGAAAACCCTTCGGCTTCCACCACATCGATGAATGCGCGCATGCGCGTCAGAGTATCCACACCATCATCCTTTTTTCCTGACCTTCTAGGTGGAGTTCGAGCTTTCGTCCTGCAATGTGAAATTTGCGAGGCAGCCAAAAAAATCTCTTGATTATGAAGGCGAATGTTCTTATCTCCCGGTCAGCCCAAAGTCGCACGTGCCCGTGGGTGTCCGCCGACCCTCTATTTGGTGAGGTCATCGGTAAGGTACCTGGAATTAACCCCTCCAGTCGCTATTCCGGCCATCCGGGAAATGCGAGGACATCTGAAGCAACGACGGTGCGGGCCTTTTTGTTCTCTCCCGGCTTTCCAACAGCCGGGGTTACTGAAGAGGCACACCATCATTGCCGGAAGTGCGGTAGGGTTCTCCCTCCAATCCATGGCAGACAAAGCCGGATCATCGTTCTTGGCAGAGCGTTGTTCCACTTACCGCGCGTTTGAGCGTGTCAGGGAATCGGTGTCTCCACCGACTGGTTCCCGGCGCATGTTCATTCGTCCTTTGTCCTCCGGTTCGCAAGCCGGAGCCTTGAGACCTGGAAGGGATTGACCATGACCACTGCTCGCATCCGCGACTTCCTGCGCACCGAACGTCCGGAAGGCCCTTGCCTTGTCGTTGACCTCGATGTCGTGCGCGACAATTTCAAAGCCTTCCGCCATGCCCTGCCGGACAGCGCCATCTATTACGCCGTCAAGGCAAACCCGGAACCGGAAATCCTGAAGCTGCTCGCCTCCATGGGCTCGAGCTTCGACTGCGCTTCGGTTGCCGAAATCCAGATGGCGCTTGCCGCCGGTGCAACGGCTGACCGTATCTCCTTCGGCAACACCATCAAGAAGGAACGCGATGTTGCGCGCGCCTTCGAACTGGGCGTCGGCCTGTTTGCCGTCGACAGCCACGAGGAAGTCGAAAAGGTTGCCCGTGCAGCCCCCGGCGCCCGCGTGTTCTGCCGTGTGCTGACCGATGGCGAAGGCGCCGAATGGCCGCTGTCGCGCAAGTTCGGCTGCGTTCCGCAGATGGCCGTCGACGTGCTCGTTTATGCCCATCAGCTGGGTCTGGAATCCTACGGCGTTTCGTTCCATGTCGGTTCGCAGATGACCAAGGTCGATGCCTGGGATGCAGCCCTTTCGGATGCAAAGCGTGTCTTCGCGCAGCTCGCCAAGCAGGGCATTGTCCTGCAGATGGTCAACATGGGCGGTGGTTTTCCGACCAAGTACCTGCGTGACGTGCCCTCGGCCGAAGCTTATGGCCAGGCCATCTTTGCCGCCCTGCGCAAGCATTTCGGCAACAGCCTGCCCAAGACCATCATCGAGCCGGGCCGCGGCATGGTTGGCAATGCCGGTGTAATCAAGGCGGAAGTCATCCTCGTCTCGCGCAAGTCGGACAATGACACGCATCGCTGGGTCTTCCTCGACATCGGCAAGTTCGGTGGTCTGGCTGAAACCATGGACGAAGCCATTCGTTATCCGATCCGCACCGAGCGTGACGGCGACGACATGGAGCCCTGCGTTCTGGCCGGCCCGACCTGCGATTCGGCCGACGTGATGTACGAGAAGAACATGTATCCGCTGCCGATCACGCTTTCGATCGGCGACGAGGTTCTGATCGAGGGCACCGGTGCCTATACCACGACCTATTCGGCGGTTGCCTTTAATGGCTTTGATCCGCTGAAGGCCTATGTGATCTGATTTCGCAGGCTCCGGCCGTTTTGCCGGAGCCGCACTCACCCTTTAATTTTTGTGCCGCTTAGACCGGTTTTGAGCTTCGGAGGCCAAGATGGCCGCTGTTCTTGACGCTGTGCGCGCGTTCCTCGCGCCAAATGCTTTTGTCATCACGGAAGAAAACCCCGCAGACGTGGTTGCCCGCGAAAACCTGCTCGATCGCGCCATGGGCCGCGACCGCCGCAAGAAGTCGTCGGAAAAGCTGCGCCGGGGCCGGGTGCCGGCGCAGGGGCTGGCCCTTGTCGCGCGTGACCGCGATGGTCACGTCATCGGCACCGTGCGGCTGTGGAACGTCGAAGCCGGCGTTGGCCACCATGGCGGGCCTGTCGATGCGCTGCTGCTGGGGCCGCTGGCCGTCGATGCGGCCCATGAGGGCAAGGGAATCGGCGCCGCCCTGATGCGGGCCGCCATTGCCGAGGCGCGTGCCCGTGGCCATGGCGCGATCCTGCTGGTTGGCGATGCGCCCTACTATGAGCGATTCGGCTTTTTTGCCGAAAAGGCACAGCATCTCGTCATGCCGGGTCCGTTTGCGCGCCACCGGTTCCTGGCGCTTGAGCTGAAGTCCGGCTGGCTCGATGGCGCCGCCGGCATGCTGACCGCCAGCGGCCGCAAGTTGTCGCAGCAGGTTGAGCGTCGCGCCGCCTGATCGCTTGAAAGTTCAAGTTCTCCAGTCTGCCCCTTCCCGGATCCACCCGGGGAGGGGCATTTTCGTTTGAGACGACAGGTTCGAAAGACACTTTTTTGCCGCAAAAGCGCGACGGACTTGACCGCTGTCAAGTCGGGTTGATCGAGATCAACGGCCTGCCCTGGCGGGGTTGATAGCCATGCGACATCAAAAGACGATGTCGCAAGGAGAATGACATGATCAGGAACGCAGCCGCCATCGCAGCCCTTCTGGGAACTGCAACGGTCGTTCTTTCAGGCGCGGTACAGGCCGCCGATATGGCGCCGCAAGCCCCGGCACCGGTTGCCGCAGATGCGGTCTCGGCCAAAAGCCCCTGGCAGGTTCGCGTGCGCGCCCTTGGCGTCATCCCGAATGACAAGGGTTCGGTCAACGGGGTTGCAGGCTCTGACCTCAACTACTCGAACTCGGTCACGCCGGAACTCGATATCAGCTATTTCTTCACCGACAACATTGCGGCCGAACTCATTCTCGGCACGACCAGTTCGAAGATTTCCGGTGCCGGTTCGCTTGCCGGTGTCAATGTCGGCAAGACCTGGCTCCTGCCGCCGACACTCACCCTGCAGTATCATTTCACCGATTTCGGTCCCTTCAAGCCTTATGTCGGCGCGGGCGTGAACTACACCTTCTTCTATAACGAAAGCACGCAGCCCGGCTTCAGCAACCTGAAGGTCGATTCGCATGTCGGCGCCGCCCTGCAGGTCGGTTTCGACTATATGCTCAACGAACACTGGGGCCTGAACGTCGACGCCAAGAAGCTGTTTCTCGAAACCAACTGGAGCGCCGACATGGGTGGCACGCCGATTTCCGGCAAGGCCAAGCTTGATCCCTGGCTGATCGGCGCCGGCGTGACCTACCGCTTCTAAGCTTACGCGGAGCCACCCGGGTTGAAGCATCGTCCGGATGGGGGCATCCGGCACCGTGGCAGGTAGCTTCAGCCTTGAGGGGAAGGGACGGGAACTGGTGCGATTTTCGCACCGGTTCCCGTTTCCGTTATGGGGGCCGCAGTTGTCGCTGGCGTCGTCACAAGCGTGTGAAACAGCACGCCCTGCCATGGTCCCGGCCCCAAAGCGCTCTATCTTTGAGGCCATGCTGGACAGACGCCGTTTCATTGCCGCACTGCCTCTTCTGTTTGCCGGGACTGGCGCGCGTGCCGAGGAGGAGACCGCACCGGAAGCGCTGCAGTCTTCCGGCAGTCCTCACACGAACGGTTCGCTCTCCGACGTGCTGGCGCGCGCCGAAGAGTTGGCGCCGCTGAAGGCGGTTCTGGTGTCGCGACAGGGAGAGCAATTGGTGGCCCGCGGCTATCATGGTTATTCCCCGGACAGCTCGACCAACATCAAGTCCGCCTCCAAGTCGATCCTGTCGGCCATGGTCGGCATTGCCATCGACAAGGGCCTCCTGGACGGAGCGGACCAGCCTATCGCCCCAATCCTCAAGGCGGATCTTCCCGCAGATCCCGATCCGCGACTGGCAACCGTGACAATCGGCAATCTTCTCTCCATGCAATCGGGTCTCGATCCCTTGTCCGGCCCGAATTACGGACGGTTTGTTGCGAGCCGCAACTGGGTGCGTTTCGCGCTTGCGCAGGATTTCGTCCAGGATCCCGGCGGGCCGATGCTGTATTCCACCGCCTCCACCCATCTTCTGTCCGCCATTCTCACCCGCGTCGGCGGGCAGTCGACGCTTGCACTTGCACGCGCGTGGTTTGCGCCAATCAACGGTTTTCGCATCGGCTCCTGGGATCGCGACCGCCAGGGCATCTATCTCGGCGGCAACCAGATGGCCATGACGTCACGGTCGCTTCATGCTTTTGGCGAGGTCTATCGACGCGGCGGGCGCACGGCAGACGGCGTGCAGGTGGTGCCGGAAGACTGGGTGGCGACCTCTTTCGAGCCGCGCACAAATTCGCGGTATTCCGGCGATGGTTATGGCTACTGCTGGTTCTTGAAGAGCATTGGCGGTGAGGATGTCCGCTTCGCCTGGGGTTATGGCGGGCAGATGCTGTATATCGTGCCGTCGCGCGGGCTCACCGTCACCATGACGTCAGAAGCCGATTCGCCATCAGCCGCCAATGGTTACCGCGACCGTCTTCACGATCTTCTGGCCGCGATCATCGGGGCCACCGCCTGACGGCGGGCGGGATTTCCGCACACGTTTTGTTAAGCGCTCTCCGTTCTAACGGCGGCTCCTGATGCAGACGCCAAAGGTTTGCGAACCGCATCCCTGCAGACGTCCGATAAAGAAAGACCATCGATATGAGATTGATCCGCCTTGTCCTGATCCTTGCCATCGGCTTTGCAGGCGTTATCGGCAGCCGCTGGTACAGCTATGTCACCAACACGGAGAGCCCCTATAACGAGACCGGCATCGAGATCAACAGCCGCATGCCCGGACCTTTGCGCAAATGGGGATGCGACAAGCTGCACGTGACTTTCGGCACTATGCTGCCGCCCTATGGCTGCCAGGCCGGGTCAGAAGGTCGCGACTGGCTTTGAGTTTTTCCTTTCGTCCAGTGCGTCGACAGACGGGCTGGACGAACCCCCGGCACGGTCCTATCTGCTTGCTCATGAAAAAAGCCATCATCACAGGCGGTGCCGGCCTTATCGGCACAGGGATCTGCCGGCTTCTCGTTGAGGCCGGGTGGGACGTTGCCTCCTTCGACATGAAGGACACGAGCCATGACCTGCAGGAGAAAGGTGTCATCCACGTCTTCTGCGATGTCTCGGACGAGGCCTCGGTTGCCGGCGCCTTTGCCGAGCTTGGCTGGGAAAGCCTTGATCTCCTTATCAACAATGCCGGCATTGCAGCGCCGGTTACCGGGCCGATCGAGGCCTTGTCGCTTGCGGATTGGCGGCGGGTGACCGACAGTCACCTGACGGCTGCCTTCCTGATGACGCGCGCGGCGGTTCCGCTGATGAACGAGGGCGCCAGCATTATCAACATGGCGTCGACCCGCGCCGTCATGTCGGAACCGCAGACGGAAGCATATGCGGCGTCAAAGGGCGGGTTGGTGGCGCTGAGCCATGCGCTTGCGGTAAGCCTTGGTCCTAAAATCCGCGTTAATGCCATCGCGCCGGGTTGGATTTCCGGCGGCGACGATCTGCGGCGGGAAGACCATGCGCAGCATCCGGCTGGCCGTGTCGGACACGCGCAGGATATTGCCGACGCCGTCCTTTACCTGACGGGTGCCGGTTTCATGACGGGTGAGGTTCTGACGCTGGACGGCGGCATGACGCGCAAGATGATCTACGCGCCCTGACAGGGCCTGTCCTTGAGGCAGACGAATCGGTTATGCGGAAATGTCGATAATGCCGCAATCGCCGGCTTCCGAGCCGAAGGCGATCAGCTTGCCATTGCCGCTCCAGCTCATGGCGGTGATGGCGCCCTTGCCGGGACGCCGCAGCAGCGCCTCCTTGCCGTCACCGATCCGGACACCGAGGATCATGCCATCGATGAAACCGATGGCCAGCACCTCTTCCACCGGATGAAACGCCACGCAGGTGGCCATGATATTGGCGCGCGTGCCAAGCTCCAGCGGTGCCTTGCCCATCGGGCCGTCCTTGCCGGAAAATGGCCAGACGATGGCCGCCGGCGCGCCGGAGGAGGCAAGCCACTTGCCCTTGGCCGACCAGGACAGCGATTTCACCTTGACCGGATAACCGGTCATGCGCATGTGACGGGCTTCGCCGGGCTTTCCGTCCAGCTTCCAGCCATGCAGGGCGTTTTCCTGCATCTGGGTCACGACGAACTTGCCGTCCGGCGAGAAGGTGACGCCGTTATGGGCGCCCTTCCACTCCAGATCGACAGCCGCAGAGGTCGTGGCCACCCAATGCAGCGAAACGCCATTGTAGCGGGCCGCGGCAATGCGCAGGCCCTTCGGTGCAAAGGCCAGCGCCTCTACCGTGCGCTCCTCGGCAAATTCCTTCACCGTGCCATCAGCCAGCACAACCGTGCTCCCCTTGCCATAGGCATAGGCGACAGCCCCCTGCGGGCCACCGGCCACAACCGTCACCCACTTGCGCGGCGCTTCGGCGACAAGCGTTGCGCTGCCATCGGCTGCGATGCGCATGACCTTGCCATCCTCGCCGCCGGTGATCAGGCTGACACTGAACGGATCGCGGATGCAGGTCAGAAGGCCGTTATGGGCCTCTGTCACCTTTTCGCCCCCGTCCAGCCGACGGATTTCGCCGGCAGCGGTTGCAAAGAAGGGGACATCGCCGAGAAAATGCGTGGCGATGACATGGCCATCGAGATCGAGCGGGGCAACGGTGGGCATCAGGCAGTCTTTCTGGTGGACATCTTGCTTTCCGGGGCAAAGCGGCCCGAAGACCGCTTCACCCGGCAGGGGGTCAGGCCGTCGCCTGGCAGGCAAAGAAGCTCTGTTCGATCTTTGCGCGGTCGAGATCACGGCCGATGAAGACCAACCGGCTTTCGCGCTTTTCGCCGTCCTTCCAGGCCCGCTGGTGATCACCCTCGATTATCATGTGGACGCCCTGAACCACATACCGCTCCTCATCACCCTTGAAGGCGATGATGCCCTTGAGGCGCAGGATGTTCGGCCCGTCCGTCTGGGTGATCTTCTGGATCCAGGGGAAAAAGCGATCCGGGTTCATTTCGCCGCCGCGCAGCGAGATGGATTTCACCGTCACGTCATGAATGGCGGATGCAACGGCATGGCCGTGATCGTGACCATGATGATGGTCGTGTCCATGATCGTGCCCGTGGTCGTGATCGTGATGATGATCGTGGTCATGTCCATGGTGGTCGTGATCATGGTCATGATGATCGCAGTCAGGGCCGCAGACATGGTCTTCGTGGCCATGTTCGAGGAAGTGCGGATCGTTTTCCAGCGCCCGTTCCAGGTTGAACGCCCCCTGATCCAGCACGCGGGAAAGATCGACGCCCGAGCGGGTTGTCTTGTAGATGCGGGCCGTCGGATTGATGGCGCGAACGATATCCTCGATCACAGCCAGTTCTTCCGGCGTCACGAGATCGGTCTTGTTGACGACGACGACATCGGCAAAGGCGATCTGGTCTTCGGCTTCGCGGCTGTCCTTGAGGCGCAGCGGCAGGTGTTTCGCATCGACCAGCGCCACCACGGCATCAAGCTCGGTCTTGGCGCGCACGTCCTCATCCATGAAGAAGGTCTGCGCCACCGGCACCGGATCGGCAAGGCCGGTCGTTTCCACGATGATGCCGTCGAAACGGCCGGGGCGGCGCATCAGGCCTTCGACGACGCGGATCAGGTCACCGCGCACTGTGCAACAGACACAGCCGTTGTTCATCTCGTAGATCTCTTCGTCGGACTCGACGATCAGGTCGTTGTCGATGCCGATCTCGCCGAATTCGTTGACGATGACAGCATATTTCTTGCCGTGATTTTCGGACAGGATGCGGTTCAGCAGCGTCGTCTTGCCGGCACCGAGATAACCGGTGAGCACGGTGACGGGAATGGGCTTCTGCTGGGTGGAGATTGCGTCGGTCATGAGAACCTCGAAGAAATGGGCGTGCGGCCGCGGGGGCTAAAAACGGTCGGTTTCATATAAGGAGTTGGGAGCGGCAGTTCAAAGGGTTTTATAATGTTATAAGATCACATTCTGCCGCTGCTGCGCCTCAGCCAAGTTCGGATGCGTCGAAGGCATCGATATCCTGCAGCAGCTCGATCAGGCCTTTAACGGCGTGGGCGACCAGTGCCTCGCCTTTTTCTGCCGTCGCGGCCGAAGCATTGCCCGCCACGCCTTTCGCGCTGAGATCGGACATCTTCCATCCGAAAGCGTGCGGACCATAGGCGCGCAGATGCTTGAAGCGGCTGGCGAATTCGCTTTGGCGCGACGGGAAATCGGCGGCTTTCTGCATCTTCACCTTGCCTGGGTGCAGAGCCAGCATCACCGATGTCTCGATATCGCCGCCATGAATGTCGATCGCCTTCGCCTCGGGCGCAATCACGCCATCGGGCACGCCGAAGCGTGTCCAGCTGGTTGCCACCGCCAGCATGTTGAAGTGGACACGGGCCTCGGTCGAAACGATTGCCGTCAGCGGCGAGTTGCCGCCATGGGCGTTGAGCAGAACCAGCTTGCGGATGCCGAGATCATGCAACATCCCCGATATGCCCAGCCAGCGATGGATCGCCTCGCCATAGGTCAGCGTCTTCGTGCCTTCGACGTCCATATGCTCTATCGAATAGCCGATCGGCTCGGCGGGAAGGAAGGTCACGGGAAGGCCCGGCGGCAGCGCTGCTTTGAGGCGCTCGACAATGCCTTCGGCGATCAGGGTATCGGTGTCGAAAGGCAGATGCGGCCCATGCTGCTCATAGGCGCCAAGCGGCAGCACGGCAATCCAGCCCTTTCTTTCGTCAGACGTGAGCGACGGATCGTTTTCCGCGAAGTTTAGAGAGGGGACTGTCATGCGGTTTCAATGCCCCTTGTTTATGACGTGAAGCTGCGCAATGTCATAATGCAGAAGATCAAAGGGATGGCGATGGGCAAGAAGCACAAAGACGGTAAGAAAAACAAGTCCAAGAAGAAGGACCAGACCGAATATACGCTTGCCGATCTCTCGCCCGCCCTGACGCAGGCGGCGCGCTCGATGCGCACAGTGCTGTCCCGTAATCTTCTGGAGAGCGGTCTCTATGCCGGGCAGGACGGCGTCATTCTTTCGCTTTCGGAAACGGATGGCATGACCGCCGGCGGGCTTGCCCAGCGCCTCGGCGTCAAGGCGCCGACGATGACGCGGACGATCGGACGCATGGAGGCGCAGGGTTTCGTCGAGCGCAAGCCGGATGCGGAGGACGCGCGCCTGACCAAGGTCTATCTGACGGAGCTCGGCCGCGGCAGCGTGCAGTCGATCGAGACCGCCGCATCGCGTTGCGACGGGATGGCGACGCAGGCCTTTTCCGACAAGGAGATCCGCAATCTCGTGCGGCTGCTGAAGGCGATCGACAGCAATCTGCAGGCTGAAGCGGCGCATTTCGAAGAGCCGGACGAAAACTGAGATCTATTGAAATTTAGGTTTGCCTCCCTGCGTTTAATCTTTTAATTAAATATTTTAAGGAGCGCGCTTACCCGTTCGCACAAGCGCTCCATATCTAGCGCGTTGCCTGGGGAGGATGCGTGGCTCAGAAGATCAAGCTTTCGACGATTGCCGAAACACTCGGTATTTCAACGGCAACCGTCTCTCTCGCCTTACGCGACAGCCCGCTCGTTGCGGGCAGTACCCGGGACAAGATCAAGGAACAGGCGCGAGCGCTCGGCTATATCTACAACCGCCGCGCCGCCAGCCTTCGCACCTCGCGATCGGGCATCATCGGTGTCGTCGTTCACGACATCATGAACCCGTTCTACGGGGAAATCCTGAAGGCGATCGAGAGCGAGCTCGACCGCAGCCGCCACACCTTCATTCTCTCCAATCACTATGACTCGGTCGAGAAGCAGCGGACTTTCATCGAGACGCTGCTGCAGCTCGGCGGCGATGGCGTGATCATGTCGCCGGCGATCGGCACGCCACCCGAAGACCTGCAGCTGACCGAGGACAACGGCATGCCGGCGATCCTCGTCGCCCGTTCGATGGACGTGATGGATCTGCCGACCTATCGCGGCGACGACAGCTACGGCATCTCGCTTGCCACCAACCATCTGATCGGCCTCGGCCACCGCTCGATCGCGATGATCGGCGGTACGGACCAGACCTCGACCGGCCGCGACCGCTACCAGGGCTATGTCAATGCGCTGCGCAAGGCAGGGATCGAGGTCGATCCGAACCTTCGCATTCCGGGCCCGCGTTCGAAGCAGGGCGGTTTCGAAGCTGCCGTTCACTTCCTGTCGCTGCCGCAGAAGCCGACGGCTGCCGTCTGCTGGAACGACCTCGTCGCCATCGGCCTGATGAACGGTATCGCCCGCGCCGGACTCGTCCCCGGCGGCGATATCTCGGTAACCGGCTATGACGATCTTGAGGAAGCATCAATTGCAACGCCGGCGCTGACCACCGTCTGGAACGGCCAGGCCGAAGTCGGACGGCTTGCAGCGCGCGCGCTGCTTGACCGTCTTGCCGGCAGTCACGAACCCGATGGCATCCATCTCATCAAGCCTGAGATGCGGATCCGCCAGTCGACCAGCCCCTACAGACCCCGCACGTAATCAAGAGGAAAAGCCATGTCCCGCATCGCCATTCTCGTTCCCGGGAAGATACACGAACGCGTTCCCGCCAGGCTGCGGGAGCATTTCGAGCTGATCACGGCCGAACGCGATGCGCATGGCGCGCTCGCGATCGATGCGGAGACGGCGGCGCGCATTCGCGGTGTGGCGGTATCGGGTTTGATCAAGGCTGAAGACATCGACCGGCTGCCTGCGGTCGAGGTGATCTCGAGCTTCGGTGTCGGCTATGATGGCGTCGATGTGAAGCACGCGGCGTCGAAGAATATCGTCGTGACCAACACGCCCGACGTGCTGAACGACGAAGTTGCCGATACGGCGCTGGCGCTGCTGCTCAACACCGCCCGCGAATTCCCGCGTGCCGAAAACTGGCTGCGCGACGGCAACTGGAAGCCCGGCGTGAACTATCCGCTATCGCGCTTTTCGCTGAAAGGCCGGCATGTCGGCATGTTCGGCCTTGGCCGCATCGGCCAGGAAATCGCCGCGCGGCTGGAGCCGTTCAAAGTCAAGATCAGCTACCATACACGCACGCGCAATCCTGATGTCGCCTACGACTATTACCCGTCGCTGAAGGAGCTGGCGGTTGCCGTCGACACGCTGATCGCCATCGTTCCGAAGACGCCTTCGACGCACAAGATCATCGATGCCGACATCCTTTCAGCGCTTGGGGCCGACGGGATTTTCATCAATGTCGGCCGCGGCTGGAGTGTGGATGAGGAGGCGTTGTTCTCGGCGCTGAAGAGCGGCACGATCGGCGCAGCCGGTCTCGACGTCTTCTACGACGAGCCGAATGTGCCCGCCGGACTGATCGCGCTGCCGAACACCGTGCTGCTGCCGCATCTGGCCTCCGGTTCGGTGCCGACGCGCAATGCCATGGCCGATCTGGTAGCCGATAATCTGATCAGTTGGTTCCAGCAGGGGGCGCCGCTGACGCCGGTACCGGAAACGCCCGTCAAATCCTAGGCGATTGCCTTTGAGGCGGTCCGCGCGGCGACATAGTCGCGCACCGCATCGCCGAAAGCTTCGAAGATCTGGTTCGAGGGCTTGTCGGTT
This sequence comes from Rhizobiaceae bacterium, assembly GCA_027483885.1. Classification (GTDB taxonomy): domain Bacteria; phylum Pseudomonadota; class Alphaproteobacteria; order Rhizobiales; family Rhizobiaceae; genus Neorhizobium. The sequence continues at coordinate 2,296 of JAIXTO010000124.1, read as the reverse complement.
TCGGCCCAATACTCCGGATGCCATTGAACGCCGACGGCGAAGGCCTTGGCATCGATGACGGAGACGGCTTCGACCGTGCCGTCTTCGGCCAATGCCTCGACCTGCAGCCGCGGCGCCGTCTTGGCGATCGCTTGGCGGTGCAGCGAGTTTACCTGAACCTCGCCGGAACCGATGATCCCGGCGATGCAGGAGCCTTCCTTGACGAAGACGCTCTGGCGGATCGCATACATGCCGTCACGGTCGACGCCGTCTGGCTTGCGGTGATCCCAGATGCCCGGCTGTTCCTGGATCTCGCCGGCGAGAGAGCCGCCGAGCGCGACGTTCAGTTCCTGGATGCCGCGGCAGATGGCCAGCAGCGGGATGCCGCGGTCGATGGCGCGGCGGATCAGCGGCAGGCTGGTGGCATCGCGCGCCGGGTCGAACGGGCCGTCGCTTTCTTTCGCCTCGGCGCCGTAGAGCGAGGGGTGGACATTGCTCGCCGAGCCGGAAACCAGCACGCCATCGACACGGTCGAGCACGGCGTCGATATCATAGCCCTTCTCGAAAGCCGGAACGATCAGCGACATCACCCCGGCTGCGTTCAGTGCGGCGCGGACATATTGATGCTGGGCGGCGTGCCAGACGGCGCCATCGAGAGTTCGGATGTCGGCGGGAACGGCAACGATCGGCTTGGTCATGGTCTGTCCGGAAGATCTCTTGGTGATGTCTATTTGAGAGCCGAGAACGGCTTCAAAGTCAACTTCTCGGCGCAGTGGCTGGCCAAATTGGGGCAGTGGCCGATATCGGCCGCGAAGAATAGGCTAAACTGCTGATTTTGATGGAAAGGCCGGTCGCGCCGCATTGCTGCCGTGATGCCAAAGTCTCATAGACTAAAGCTTGAAACGCGAACGGCTGCATGCTTAGCTCGGCGCCATTGCGACGGGTAGGGAAGAGTTTAGCCGCGCATTGCCATCTATACGGGAGGTTTTTGATGGATCGTCGTTCATTTATCAAGAAGGCGGGTGCTACGGGGGCAGGCGCCGTCGCGGCTGGCGCATTGGCAGCACCGGCGATCGCGCAGGAAAATCCGAAAATCTCCTGGCGCATGACGTCTTCGTTTCCGAAGAGCCTGGATACGATCTTCGGCGGTGCCGATGATGTCGCCAAGCATGTTGCCGCTGCAACGGACGGCAACTTCAAGATCCAGACCTTTGCCGCGGCCGAAATCGTCCCGGCGCTCGAAGCGGCCGATGCTGTCAGCTCCGGCACGGTCGAAGCGGCGCACACCTGCTCCTATTATTTCGTCGGCAAGGATCCGACCTACGCTATCGGCACGGCGATCCCCTTCGGTCTCAACGGCCGCCTGACCAATGCCTGGTATTACGAAGGCAACGGCAACACGCTGATGAACGAATTCTACGCGACGCAGGGCATCTACGCGCTGCCCGCCGGCAATACCGGTGCCCAGATGGGTGGCTGGTTCCGCAAGGAAATCAACACGCTCGACGATCTCAAGGGCATCAAGATGCGTATCGCCGGCATCGCCGGTCAGGTCATGTCCAAGGTCGGCGTCATCCCGCAGCAGATCGGCGGCGGCGACATCTATCCGGCGCTGGAAAAGGGCACGATCGATGGCGCGGAATGGGTCGGCCCCTATGACGATCTGAAGCTCGGCCTGCACAAAGTGGCTAAATATTCCTACTATCCGGGTTGGTGGGAAGGTGGCCCGACGGTCCACGCCTTCTTCAACCTCGAAAAGTGGAACAGCCTGCCGAAGCACTATCAGGCAGCACTGACCGATGCCTGCGCTTACGCCAACACCAACATGATGGCGAAGTACGACATGAAGAACCCGGGCTCGCTGAAACAGCTCGTCGCCGAAGGCGCGACGCTGCGTCCGTTCAGCCAGGAAATCATGGAAGCCTGCTTCCAGGCGTCGATGGACCTCTACAAGGACCTGTCGTCGAAGAACCAGTATTTCAAGAAGATCTATGAGGATCAGGCCGCGTTCAAGCGTGATGCCTATCTCTGGATGCAGCTCTCGGAATACACTTTCGACACGTTCATGATGATCCAGCAGCGCGCCGGCAAGCTGTAAGCCTTCAGCCGAGACAAATAAGGAAAGCCCCGGATTTCTCCGGGGCTTTTTGTTTGCTTACTTGATGACAGGCGGCTGGCTGAGGTCGGGCTGCGCCGGTGCTGCCGGGGCAGGGACTGCTGGCGGTTGGCCGGGGGTGCCCAATGGCGGCAGGGTGAGGCCCGGAATTTGCGGCGATGCGCCACCGGGAGCGCCCATCGGTGGCAGGCCGAGCTGGCC